>NZ_JBVIJE010000005.1:185667-487456 GCF_055581585.1 Streptomyces sp. NPDC031426 | reverse complement strand
CTGACCATGGAAGGACTCACCTCACCGACCGCGTGGGCCATGGAAGGACCCACCTCACCGGTCACACGGACCACCGACGGACCCACCTCACCGACCACGCTGACCATGGAAGGACTCACCTCGCCGACCGCGTTGGCCATGGAAGGACCCACCTCACCGGCCACACGGACCATCGACGGACTCACCTCGCCGACCGCGCTGACCATGGAAGGACTCACCTCACCGACCGCGTGGGCCATGGAAGGACCCACCTCACCGGTCACACGGACCACCGACGGACCCACCTCACCGACCGCACCGACCACGGAAGGACCCACCTCACCCGCCACACGAACCACCGACGAACCCACCTCACCGGCCACACCGGTGAGCGTCGCGGCACGGGCCGCACCGGTGAGCGTCGCCGCGAGGGCCGTGTCGGCGCCGGCGGCCCTTTGCGCCGGACTCGGTACGCCTGGTGTCGCCTTGGTGTCCGCAGGGCGCCGCTGAGCCTCGGCGTCCTGGCCAGGGCCCAACGCGGCCAGGGCCGCGGACACCGCCGCCGCGGCGCTCAGGTCGAGTCTGGCACTGGTGCCCCGGGCCCGGTGGTGCAGTTCGTCGGCGGCCAGGCGCAGCAGCTGGGGCAGCAGGTCCTTGCAGCGCCGGGCCACCCAGGCGGTGCCGGCCGTGGCCAGCCACAGCAGGCTCGCCGCCCGGGTCGGGGCGGGGAACTCCGGTTCGGGGGACGGCGGCTGTCCCGTCGCACGGCCCGCCTCGGTGAGCAGGGCGTGGAAGCGGACGGCGAGCTGCCGGTGCCCGCGCTCGCCCGGGTGCAGCCGGTCGGCGCTCCACAGGGTCCGGTCGGTGATCCAGGCACCGTCCGCGGCATGCAGGTGGACCGCTCCGTAGCGCTCGGACAGCGCGTGGACGATCGTGTTGACGGCCCGTTGCCGGCGGGCCAGCGGACGCGCCAATGCGCTCGGCAGGCCCAGCATCGCGCCGGGGTCGGGCAGGCAGGCGGTGAGTACGGTGGCGCCCTCGCGCGTGAAGGCCGCGTAGACCGCGTCGAGGTGGGCGGCCACCGCCTGGATGTCGAAGGTATGGCGCAGCGTGTCGTTGACGCCGATCACCACCGACACCACGTCGGGACGGCGTTCGAGGGCGGCAGGCGTCTGCCGCTCCAGCACGTCACGGGTCTGCGCGCCGCTGACCGCGAGGTTGGTGAACTCCACGGCGTCGGCGGTCTCGGCGAGGGCGGGGGCCAGGAGCGCGGCCCAGCCCCGCCAGCCGTCCCCGACGGGGTCGCCCACGCCCTCGGTGAGCGAGTCCCCGAGGGCGACGAAGCGGACGGAGCTCATGCCACGCCCTCCGGCACGGTGCGATGGACGCCGGTCGGGCGGAGCACTTCCGCGTCGTGCGCGGCCAGGAACGCCTCCACGGCCGTACCCCAGCCGAAGCACTCCGCACGCGCCCGTGCCGCGTCCCGCCGGGCGCGCTCGCCACGGTCCAGCAGCAGTTCGACGGCGTCCGCGAACGCCTCGCCGCGGTCGGCCGCGGTCGCCCCGGCGGTGCCGATGACCTCGGGCAGCGCGGAGGACGCGCTCGCCACGACGGGCGTGCCGCACGCCATGGCCTCCAGGGCGGCGAGCCCGAAGGTCTCGGCGGGCCCGGGCGCGAGGGCGATGTCCGCGGTCGCCTGGAGGGCGCCGAGCACGGCCCGGTCGGAGACGTGCCCGAGGAAGGTCACGGGCAGCCCGTGCTCCCGCGCGCGCTGCTCCAGCCGGGCCCTGAGCGGCCCGTCCCCGGCCACCACGAGCACCGCCCGGCGCCCGCGCCGTATCAGCCCCTCCAGGGCGTCCAGCGCGGTGCCGGGGCGCTTCTCGACGGACAGCCGGGAGCACATCACGAGCAGCGCCTCGTCCCCGCGCGCGTGCAGGGTGCGCAGGCCCGGGTCGCGCAGGGCGGGGTGGCGTTCCGTCAGGTCGACGCCCAGGGGGGCGCGTACGACGTTGCGCGCGCCTATGCGCACGAACTCGCGCTCGGCGAACTCCGTGGTGCACACCACCCGCGAGTAGACGTGCGCGGTACGGGTGTTCAGGGCGTCGGCGGCCCGGTGGGAGAGGTGCTCGGGCAGGCCCCAGGTGCGCAGCACGCCGTCGGCGGTCTCGTGGGAGACCATCACGGCGGGCACGCGCGCGCGGCGGGCCCAGCGGCCGGTCCAGCGCAGGGTCGTGCGGTCGGAGACCTCCAGGCGGTCCGGGGCCAGCTCCTCCAGGAGGGCGGCGACGCGCCGCTTGTCGGTGAGGACGCGGTAGCCGCCGGTGCCGGGCAGCAGCGGGCCGGGCAGGGTGATGACCCGGCCCTGCTCGGTGTCGCGGTCGGTGTGCCGCTCGCCGGGCACGATCAGGACGGGTTCGTGTCCGGCCGCCCGGAAGCCCTTGCCCAGCTCGCGCAGCGCGGTGCGCAGGCCGCCGGAGGCCGGGGCGACGAAGTTGGCGAGCCGGACGATGCGCAGGGGCTGGCCGGTCATGCCGCCACCGCCGTCTTCCGTGCCGCGAGCACGTCGTCGTAGTGGGCGATCAGCTGGTCGCCGACGGCGGCCCAGGTGCGGCCCTCGACCATGGTGCGGGCGGCGGCGCCGAACGCGGTCCGCCGCGCCTGGTCGACGGCCAGTTCGCGGACGGCCTCCGTCACGGCTGTGACCTCGCGCGGCGGGACCAGGTATCCGGTGCGGCCGTGGGCGACCAGGTCGAGCGGGCCGCCGGCGGCGGGTGCGACGACCGGGACCCCGCTGGCCATGGCCTCCTGGACGGTCTGGCAGAACGTCTCGAAGGGGCCGGTGTGCGCGAACACGTCCAGCGAGGCGAAGATCCGCGCGAGGTCGTCGCCGGTGCGGCGGCCGAGGAAGACGGCGCCGGGCAGGGCCTCGGTGAGGTGGGCGTGGCTGGGCCCGTCACCGACGACCACGACCTTGACGCCGTCCAGGCCGCAGGCGCCGGCGAGGAGTTCGACGTGCTTCTCGGGAGCGAGCCGGCCGACGTAGCCGACGATCAACTCGCCGTTCGGCGCGAGTTCGCGGCGCAGCGCCTCGTCACGCAGATCTGGCCGGAAACGTACGGTGTCCACCCCGCGCGGCCACAGCCGGACCCGGGGTACCCCGTGCGCCTCCAGGTCACCGAGGGCGGCGCTGGAGGGGGCGAGGGTGCGGTCGGCGGCGGCGTGCACGGAGCGGATCCGCCGCCAGGCGGCCGCCTCGCCGGCACCCATGTAGGTGCGGGCGTAGCCGGCGAGGTCGGTCTGGTAGACGGCGACGGCGGGGATGCCGAGTCTGGCGGCGGCGGCCATGCCGCGCACGCCGAGGACGAAGGGGCTGGCGAGATGTACGACGTCAGGCCGGTGTCCGACGAGCGCGGCGGCGAGCCGCCGGCTGGGGAGGGCGACGCGGACCTGGGGATAGCCGGGGAGCGGGAGGGAGGGGATCCGGACGACCGGGCACGTGGCGTCCGTGTCCGGTCCGCTGCCCGGAGCGGGGGCGGGGGCGACGACGAGCGGATGGTGACCGCGATCTACGAGGTGCCGGGCGGTCTGGAGCGCGCAGTGGGCCACGCCGTTCACATCGGGGGGAAAGGATTCGGTCACGATGACGACACGCATACGGGTGTTGTCGCCGCGCGGGGCGTGGCCGCGTCGACTTCGATCTTTCCGCCCGGGGAACGTCCTGTGAGCGTTGGGCTGCGCACCCAGGCAGGTCAGACGGCCGTCATGACCGCCTGACCTGCGGGACACCCGGTGTTCACACGGCGGGCGGTCGTCGGCCCGGGCCGTGTGTGCGTGGGGTCAGCCGAGGGCCGCGTCGGGTCCGAAGCGGCTGCGTACCGCCGTCTGCACTTCCGCCTCCTCGGCCGGGTCGGCGGCCAGGCGGCGCAGGCGCTCGACGACCCGGGCGTCACCGGTCTCGGCGTGCCGGGCGGCGAGTTCGCGGGTGGTCTCCTCGCAGTCCCACAGGCATTCGACGGCGAAGCCGGTGGCGAAGGAGGGGTCGGTGGCGGCCAGGGCGCGGGCGGCACGGCCGCGCAGATGGGAGGAGGCCGTCTCACGGTAGATGTGGCGCAGTACGGGGGCGGCGCAGGCGATGCCGAGGCGTCCGGTGCCGTCGACGAGGGTCCAGAGTGTGGGCGCGTCGGGGCCCTCGCCCCGCACGGCCTCGCGGAGGGCGCCGAGGACGAGGTCGCGGTCCTGGACGCCGCCGCGGCAGGCGAGCATGCGTCCGGCCGCGGCGCCGAGCACGTCGGGGCGCTGGGCCCAGCGGCGGGCGCGGTCGACGGCGGCGACACTGCGCATCCGTTCGAAGGCGTCGGCGGCGGCCTCCACGACGACGGACGTGCCGTCGGCGACGGCGGCCTCGATCAGATCGAGGGCCTCGGGGTCGTTGCTGTCGGCGAGATAGCGCAGCGCGGTGCAACGGGCCCCGTCGATGCCGGTGCGGGCGGCCTGGACGATCTCCGGCCGGTCCTCGGGGCCGGCCACGGCGACCAGACAGCGGGCGGCCGGCACATGGAGGGCAGCGCCGCGGTCCATGCCCTGCTGGGCCCATTCGAAGACGGCGCGCACGCTCCATCCGGGCCGCGGGCCGGTGGGCCGCATCTGCCGCTGCCAGCGGTCGAAACAGCCGGTCTCCTGGGCGGCACGCACGCGTGTGGCGATCGATTCGCGCGGATCCTCGGCCCACAGCCGCCAGGGCCGCGGCTCGAAGGCGTCGCGTACGGCGGCGGCGAGCTCGGCCTCGCCCTCGGGGTCGGTGCCGAAGCGGGCCAGAACGGGCGCGGCAAGGGCGCGCAGGCCCGCGTCGTCGTCCCTGAGGGCCAGCTCGTCCAGGGCCCAGGCCCAGTTGGAGCCGTGGGCGGCGTACCTGCGCAGCAGCCCGAGGGCGTCCCGCCTGCCGTAGGAGGCGAGGTGCCCGAGCACGGCCAGGGCGAGGCCGGTGCGCGACTCGTCGGTGTCGAGGACGTCCTCGGGGTCGAAGAGGTGCGCCTCGATCGCGTCCAGCTCGCCGTTCAGGTCGAGGTAGAGACGGGCGTAGTAGAGCGAGCGGTTCTCCACCTGCCAGTCGTGGCGGGGATCGCGCAGTACACAGTGGTCCAGGGCCGCGAGGGCTTCGGCGCGCGGGGCGGTGAGCGCGTGCAGCGTGCCGTCGCCGCGGCCCCGCTGGAGCAGGCCGAGCAGCGTACCGCTGGGCGCTATGACCGGATCGAACATGGGAAACAGCCTCACATCAAGCGTCGACGCAACCGGAGAACACGCACTACTTGGCCGCGTGACACAACGTCGGAGCGCCCGCCGTCTCTTGCTTGCCGAAGACCATTTCTCTCTGCCTCTCGTCGGTGGCCCATGCGGACCGCATCACGGTCCGCGCGGTGCGGCATCACCTGCCCAGCCATCGCGTCCGTGAATCACGTCGTCATGATGACCCGGCGGTTTGTGCTGCCGCGACCGTATTTCCGGCGGCCTCTTACCGCCTCCCCCGTTTTTCGTGTCGTACCTGGTCAGGACATGCGCGTCAGTGCGCGCCGAACAGCTCCAGGAGTTCCGCCTTGCCGAACATCCGGGCGGTGTCGACGGCCGACGGGGTCCCCGCGGCCGGGTCGGCCCCACCCTCCAGGAGCGCCTTGATCACGTCCGTCTCACCCTTGAAGACGGCACCCGCGAGCGGGGTCTGGCCTCGGTCGTTGATCTGGTCCGCGGCGGCGCCCCGGGCG
This sequence comes from Streptomyces sp. NPDC031426, assembly GCF_055581585.1. Taxonomy (NCBI): domain Bacteria; kingdom Bacillati; phylum Actinomycetota; class Actinomycetes; order Kitasatosporales; family Streptomycetaceae; genus Streptomyces; species Streptomyces sp. NPDC031426. The sequence goes on along the minus strand of NZ_JBVIJE010000005.1, from coordinate 481,721 downwards.
AGCAGGGCGCGTACCGCGTCGGCGTGCCCGTGGTAGGCGGCGAGCATCACCAGGGAGTCGCCACGGTCGTTGGTGAGGTTGGCCGGAACGCCGGCGTCCACGTAGGCCACGAGCGCCTCGGTCCGCCCCTGCCGGGCCAGATCGAAGATCTTGGTCGCCAGCTCCACGACCTCGGGGTCGGGGGCTTCACTCATCGGCCGGACCGCCTCTCCTGCGAACTTCGGGGACTTCAGGGAGCGTACGGCAGCGAGAGCGGAACGCGGCCGTACGAGTGAATCGCCAGCGTACTGGCTGGCGCGGCACATGACCCGATGTGCCCGAGGTAAAGATCACCGACAGCCCCCGTCGGGGGCAACCACCCAGCTCAGCCGGGCCGGACGTGACCACTGTGCCAAGTGGGTGAAATCCACTGAATTTCACTCAGTTGCACCTTTAATCGTATGGATACATCCTGTGATCCTGGAAGAACTCATGGTGACCGCCCCCCACCCAATGACACCAGGAGGCCCGCAATGATCCTCTCCATCTCAGGCGTCATGCTGCTCGGCGTCGTCGTCTTCCTCTTCTTCCGCAAGGACGGCCTCAAGGGCTCGCACGCATGCACATCGGCCCTGTTCGGCTTCTACCTCGCCAACACGGGCATCGCCCCGAGCATCAAGGCCGGCGGAGAGAGCCTGGCGAGCCTCCTCGGCGGCATCAAGTTCTGACCCCGCCCGTCCCGCCCGCACGCACCGTCAGGAGACAGCAGTGGCCCGGCGCCCTCTCCCCCGCATTCTGAGCAAAGACAGCGCCCAGATCGCCCGGACCCAGCTCGCCCGGAGCCGGGAGCTGGCCCGGACGGCGGCCGACAGCGCCACCGACGTCCTCCACCCGCTGATCACCGTCACGCGCGGGTTGCGCCTGCTGGCCTCGGCCGGACGGCGCAGATGGGCGGCCACACCCCAGGACAAGCGCGGGCCGCTGCTCTTCCTCGCGGCCTCGGTGATCCTGGCCGTGGCGCTGATGCCGTACGGGCCGCTGCTCGCCGTCATCACCCTGATGGCGGCGGCGGCCTGGCAGGGCCGCGACCGCACCCCGTCGGCCCCGGAGGGGCCCGACGAGTCCCAGATCGAACGGCTCCAGTCCCTGTACGAAGCCCTGGTTCCGTACTTCTCCACCCCCGAGGACCCGGCGCCGCTGTACGCGCACGGCGGGGAGTGGGAGAAGGCCTTCACCGCCCACGAGTTCGACGACGCGGGGCGCGTCGGCCATCTGGAGATCCGCTACCCCGCGTACTTCCCGGACGGCGAGCCCGAGGCCCGCATGCGCATCGAGCAGCTGCTCACCGCCAAGGCCGGCCGGGGCCGCGAGTACCGCTTCACATGGGACGAGGAGGGCAACCAGCTCACCGTCACCGTCCTGCCTCCGCTGCCCGCCGACATTCCCGCCCAGCACTTCGTCACCGCGCCCGGCGAGACCGTCCTCGGCTTCACCGACCCCAGCGAGGTGCAGCGCACGCTCCCCCTCTGCTACGGAGGGGAAGAGATCGACGTGCCGCCGGTCGTCTGGCGCACCGGCATCCGCTCCACCGAGCCGCACCTGCTGGCCATGGGCCACCCCGGCAGCGGCACCTCGACCCTGCTCCGCTCCATCGCCCTGCAGGCCCTCCAGTACGGCGACGTCCTGATCGTGGACGGCGGCGGCACCGGTGAGTACGCGTGCCTGACCGGCCGGCACGGCGTCCTGTCCGTGGAGTGCGCGCTGCCCGGTGCGCTTGCGAGCCTGGAGTGGGCGGCGCAGGAGACCGAGCGTCGGCTCATCGCCATCAACCTGGCCCGGCAGGCGGGCGACCCGCCACCGGCCGACGCCCGCCGGCCGCTGTGGATCATGCTGGACCGCCCCTCCGTCTTCGCCCACCTCGCCGCGATGGACGGCCGCAAGGACCCGCAGGCGCTGCTCCAGGTGCCGCTGCGGCACGGCCGTGCGGCGAACGTGACCATCGTCGTGGCCGAGCAGTTCGACAGCGCGGAGGCCTTGAGCGACGCGGTACGGCAGCACACACGCGCGCGTGTCGTGCTCGGGCCCGCGGTGCCTCGGCAGGTGGAGGCGGTACTGGGCGCTCGACCGCACACCACGCCGCTCGGGCACGTACCGCCGGGGCGCGGGTATGCGCGGCTGGGGTCGGGTCCGGTGCACCGGCTTCAGGTGCCGCGTACGCCGGACCCGTACGACGACGAGACCAGCGACGCCGATCGGCAGGCGGTGCTGGAGTTGCTGCCGGCGCGGGCCACTGCCGTGGGGGCTCAGCCGACTCCGCCGGCACAGGCTCCGGAGCCGGCGGATCTGACGAAGCCGGGGGTGCCTGCGGAGGCGGCCGGATAGCGCCGTCGGGGTTGGGACCGTGGGCCGGGTTCGTCGTGGCCGTCGCGGCCACGACGAACCGCAGCCGCTGACGCGCAGCGCGCCCCGAGCCACCAGGCGCCCGGCCTAAGCCACGAACGTGCCCGGCGCCTCCACGCCCCCCGTGACGCCGGTCTCCACCAGTCGGACCGCCGCGGCCAGCCGGACCGCCGCCTCCTCCGCCACCGCTCCCCCGACGGTGAACGGCAGCCGGAGGTAGCCCTCGAACGCGCCGTCCACGCCGAAGCGGGGGCCGGAGGGGACTCGGACGCCGGTCCGCTCGCCCGCCTCGGCGAGCCGGGAGCCGGACAGGCCGCCGGCGCGGACCCACAGGGTCAGGCCGCCCTTCGGCAGGTCGAACTCCCAGGTCGGCAGCTCACGCCGGATCGCCGCCACCAGCGCGTCCCGGTTCTCGCGGGCCTGGGCCCGGCGCAGCTCCACCGCCTGCTCCCAGCCTCCCGTGCTGAAGAGCCAGTTGACGGCGAGCTGTTCCAGCACCGGCGTACCGAGATCGGCGTACGCCCGCGCGGCGACCAGGCTGCGGATGACGTCCGGAGCCGCCCGCACCCAGCCGATCCGCATGCCCGCCCAGAACGCCTTGCTCGCCGAGCCGACGGTGATGACGGTCGAGCCGGCCGGGTCGAAGGCGCAGACCCGGCGCGGCATCCCGCCGTCCGCGAACTCCTCGTCCAGCCACAGCTCGGTCATCGTCTCGTCGGCGACCAGCACCGTGCCGGCCGAACGCGCCGCGTCCACCAGCCGGCGCCGCTGGTCCTCGTCGGCGAGCGCGCCGGTGGGGTTGTGGAAATCGGCGACGACGTACGCGAGCCGGGGCGCGGCCTCGCGCAGGACCTGGCGCCAGCGGTCCATGTCCCAGCCGGAAAGCCCCTCTGCCATCGCGACCGGGACCAGCCGGGCACCTGCTTCACGCATCAGCTGCAGGATGTTGGCGTACGACGGGGACTCCACCGCGATCCGCTCGCCCCGGCCGGCGAAGAGATGGCAGATCGCGTCGATGGCGCCCATCGCACCGGTCGTCACCATGATCTGCTCGGGCATGGTGGGGATCCCGCACGCGGTGTAGCGCTCGGCGATCATCGAGCGCAGCGCGGGCAGGCCGGCCGGGTAGTCGCCGTGCGTGTGGGCGTACGGCGGCAGTTCCTCCAGGGCGCCCTGCACGGCGCGGGTCAGCCAGGGCTCGGGGGCCGGGAGCGAGGCGCAGCCGAGGTCGATCATCGAGCCCAGGGCCTCGGGGGGCAGCGGCTCCAGGCCCCGGGCGGGCAGCGGGTTGCCGGCCGGCACGGCGGTCCAGCTGCCGGCGCCGCGCCGGGACTCCAGGAAGCCCTCGCCGCGCAGCGCCTCGTACGCGGCCGCGACGGTGGTGCGGCTCACGGACAGGGCGAGGGCGAGTTCGCGTTCGGCGGGCAGGCGGGCGGCCACCGGGACGCGCCCTTCCAGCACCAGCAGCCGGATGCCGTCGGCGAGGGCGCGGTAGGCGGGCGGACGGCGGGTGCCGGGGCCGGCCGGGCGGTCCTGCTGGGACTTGAGGAGCCGGGCGAGCTGCGCGGCCCCCATGGCAGAGGTCCACTGCGCCATGACGATCAGTCCACCTTCCCCGAATTGGCCATGGATGGAGATTGTTCCCAAGCCACAGAGTGACATGCGTCAGGCCACCGCCACCACCCAGGGGGGGTACTTCGTGTCCACTCGGCGCCGTCTCGGACGGCGGTTGATCCAGCTGTACACCGGGCTCGTGTTCTACGGCGTGAGTTCCGCCCTGCTCGTCGAGGCGGGCCTGGGCCTGGAGCCCTGGAACGTGCTGCACCAGGGCCTCGCCGAGCTCACCGGGCTGACCATCGGCGTGGTGTCGATCCTCGTGGGCGCGGTGGTGCTGCTGCTGTGGATCCCGCTGCGCCAGCGCCCCGGGCTCGGCACGGTCTCGAACGTCTTCGTCATCGGGCTCGCCATGGACGGCACACTCGCGCTCGTCCCGGACGCGCACTCCCTCGTCGTACGCGTCCCGCTCCTGGTCGCCGGGATCGTGCTGAACGGTGCGGCGACCGGCCTCTACATCGCGGCGCGCTTCGGTCCGGGCCCCCGCGACGGGCTGATGACCGGGCTGCACCGGCGCACCGGCCGCTCGATCCGGCTGATGCGGACCGGCGTCGAGGTGGCGGTGGTGGTCAGCGGGTTCCTGCTGGGCGGCAGCATCGGCATCGGCACCGTGCTCTACGCCGTGGCCATCGGGCCGCTGGCACAGCTGTTCCTGCGGGTGTTCGCCGTCCCGGCGGCATCGCCTGGCAGCACGGTCGTTGCCACCGCGACACCGGAGCGGGCCATACTGCCAGGGTGACCCTCCCGACTTCGCGCATACGCCACCCCTACCTCGACCATCCCGGCCCGATCGCCTTCGCCCACCGCGGTGGTGCCGCCGACGGCCTGGAGAACACCATGGCGCAGTTCCGGCGCGCGGTCGAAATGGGCTACCGCTACATCGAGACCGACGTGCACGCCACGGCCGACGGCCGGCTCGTCGCCTTCCACGACTCCACGCTGGACCGGGTCACCGACGGTGCGGGCCGCATCGCGGACCTGCCCTGGGAGGACGTGCGGCACGCGCGCGTGGGCGGCCGGGAACCGGTGCCGCTGTTCGAGGAGCTGCTGGAGACCTTCCCCGAGGTCCGCTGGAACGTCGACATCAAGGCGGAGCCCGCGCTGCGCGCCTTCCTGGAGCTGCTCGAACGCACGGACGCCTGGAACCGGGTCTGCGTCGGCTCGTTCTCCGAGGCGCGCGTGCTGCGCGCCCAGCGGCTGGCCGGGCCGAAGCTGGCCACCTCCTTCGGCACCCGTGGGGTGCTGAACCTGCGGCTGCGCTCCTGGGGGCTGCCGGCCGCCGTGCGCAGGTCCGCCGTCGCCGCGCAGGTGCCCGAGGCCCAGTCGGGCGTTCCGGTGGTCGACCATCGCTTCGTCCGCGCCGCCCACGCGTACGGACTGCAGGTGCACGTGTGGACGATCAACGAACCCGAGCGCATGCACCGGCTCCTGGACCTGGGAGTCGATGGCATCATGACCGATCACATCGACACGTTGCGCAAGGTCATGGAGGAGCGCGGGGTCTGGGTCTGACCACCCGGCCGCCCCGCCCGAGCCTTCGCACTTGAGCACTTGAGCGGGGAAGCGAGGGCACGGGTGAGCACGGACATCGTGCGGACGGACGCGGCGGACGACGCCGCGGGCCTCCGGCGCGAGCAGCGCGGCTGGTACTTCTACGACTGGGCCTGCTCGGTCTATTCGACGAGCGTGGTCACGGTGTTCCTCGGGCCCTACCTCACCGCGGTCGCCGAGCGGGCCGCGGACGCCGACGGCTATGTGCATCCGCTGGGCATCCCGGTCCGGGCCGGCTCCTTCTTCGCCTACTCGGTGTCCCTGTCGGTGATCGTGGCGGTCGTGGTGATGCCGATCGTGGGCAGTGCGGCCGACCGCACCGGGCGCAAGAAGCCGCTGCTCGCGGCGGCGGCGTACACCGGGGCCGCCGCGACCACCGGCATGTTCTTCCTGGACGGCGACCGGTATCTGCTCGGCGGTGCGCTGCTGGTGGTGGCCAACGCGGCGCAGTCCGTCGGGATGATGCTCTACAACTCCTATCTGCCGCAGATCGCCCCGCCCGAGGAGCGCGACGCGGTCTCCTCCCGGGGCTGGGCCTTCGGCTACGCCGCGGGCTCATCGGTGCTGGTCGCCAACCTGGTGCTGTACTCGGCGCACGACTCCTTCGGCCTGACCGAGACGGCCGCGGTCCGGGTCTGCCTGGCCTCGGCGGGCCTGTGGTGGGGCGCCTTCACCCTCATACCCCTGCGCAGGCTGCGTGACCGGCACGCGCGCGTGGAGCGCGCCTCGGCACCCGGGCTCAGACAGCTGGCGGCGACGGTCCGGGACATGCGCCGGCACCCTCTGACGCTGTCCTTCCTGCTGGCGTACCTCATCTACAACGACGGCATCCAGACGGTGATCACCCAGGCCTCCGTCTACGGCTCTCAGGAACTGGGACTGTCCCAGTCGACGCTCATCGTGGCCGTGCTGCTGGTGCAGGTGCTGGCCGTGGCGGGGGCGCTGGCGATGGGGCGGCTGGCGCGGACGTACGGCGCCCAGCGGACGATCCTGGGCTCGCTGGTGGCCTGGACGGTGACCCTGGCGGCCGGTTACTTCCTGCCCGCGAAGGCCCCGGTGTTCTTCTTCGTGCTGGCCGCCGGGATCGGCCTGGTCCTCGGCGGCAGCCAGGCGCTGTCCCGGTCGCTGTTCTCCCATCTCGTGCCGCCCGGCAAGGAGGCCGAGTACTTCGCGGCGTACGAGCTGAGCGACCGCGGGATGAGCTGGCTCGGACCGCTGCTGTTCGGCATCACCTACCAGCTGACCGGAAGCTATCGGTCCGCGATCATCTCGCTGGTGGCCTTCTTCGTCATCGGCTTCACGCTGCTGGCGCGGGTCCCGGTGCGGCGGGCGATCGGCGAGGCGGGCAATCCCGTTCCGGAGAAGATTTAGCGCCGGTTTAGCGCTTGAGGCGAAAGGGCGGTAGTGTACGCCTTTGGCCTGCCAGGCGTACCGTTACTGCGCGTCAAAGATGCCGAAACGCTGGGTGACATCTGCTAGCAGATGTGACAAACCGGGCGCCGGTGGGTAGAACAAGGGGCGGCTACGACGGCGACGCATGACCCGGAACGGGACACGGAACGGGAATCTTTACCGCCGACCGGACGTTGACCGGATGACGACGACAGCGACACCTGTCCTGTGGGCGACAAGCCCGGGAGGCACGATTCATGAGTGAGCGAGCTCTTCGCGGTACGCGCCTCGTGGTGACCAGCTACGAGACGGACCGCGGTATCGACCTGGCCCCGCGCCAGGCCGTGGAGTACGCATGCGAGAAGGGGCACCGCTTCGAGATGCCCTTCTCGGTCGAGGCGGAGATCCCGCCGGAGTGGGAGTGCAAGGTCTGCGGGGCCCCGGCACTCCTCGTCGACGGCGACGGCCCTGAGGAGAAGAAGGCCAAGCCCGCGCGTACCCACTGGGACATGCTGATGGAGCGGCGCACCCGCGAGGAGCTCGAAGAGGTCCTCGAGGAGCGCCTGGCGGTTCTGCGCTCGGGGGCGATGAACATCGCGGTTCATCCTCGGGACAGCCGTAAGTCGGCCTAGTCCCTGCGGGCTGGGCGCGGACACAGCGCATACGAAACCGCGGGCGCCGTACGTGAACGTACGGCGCCCGCGGTTTCGTGTGTCCGGGTTCGTGAATCCGGGGTCCTGCTCAGTGGGTCAGCGGCGGACGCTGCTGCTGTCCCGGCTCGGGCCGGTCCTCGCGGATGACCTCGCCCTGTACCACCTTGCCGTCGGGACGGTGGATGCGGACCTGCTGGAAGGCGTCGCCGAGACTACCGGGGGTCGCCGTGCGCAGCCGCTTGTCCAGGGCGTTCTCCGCGTACCGGCTCACGGCCTTCTGCACCGGCGGCAGCAGCAGGAGCAGGCCGGCCGCGTCGGAGACCACACCGGGGATCATCAGCAGCAGGCCGCCGAGCATCATCAGGCCGTTGCCGCCACCACGCTCCGGCGAACCGCCCCGCTGCAGCGCCTCGTTCAGGCTCTGGAAGGCACGGCGGCCGGCCCGCTTGATGACCACGGAGCCGGCCACGAAGCCCGCCACGAGCAGCAGGAACACGGCAAACCCCCCGGCCGCCCCCGCGACCAGGGTCAGCAGCCAGATCTCCAGCACCAGCCAGGCGGCGATACCCAGCGGCAGATACCTGCGCAGCCGGGAGCGCCGGGGCCGGACGGTGTACGGAGAGGTCGGAGCGCCAGTCGTCATGCTCCCAGTGTGCCTGGCGGCGGCTCAGCGCGGGATAAGCGGATGTTCGCCCAGGGCCGACGCGAGACTACTTGGCCCGCTTGTTCTTGCCGGTCAGCTTGGCGACCCGCTCCCCCGCGCCCCAGGCAGTGACCCGCCACAGCGCCTCGATGAGGATGTCCTTGCTCATCTTGGAGTCGCCGAGTTCGCGCTCGACGAAGGTGATCGGCACCTCGACCACGTGGTAGCCGGCCTTGACCGCTCGGCGGGCCAGGTCGACCTGGAAGCAGTAGCCCTGCGAGGCGACCTCGTCCAGCCCCAGACCCTCAAGGGTCTCGCGGCGGAACGCGCGGTAGCCACCGGTGATGTCGCGCAGCGGCAGGCCGAGGGCGAGCCGGGAGTAGAAGCTGCCGCCACGGGAGATGAACTCACGCGACTTGGGCCAGTTCACCACGCGGCCGCCGGGCACCCAGCGGGAGCCGAGCACCAGGTCGGCGCTCTTGAGGGCGGTGAGCAGCCGGGGCAGCTCCTCGGGCTGGTGGGAGCCGTCGGCGTCCATCTCGACCAGCACGCCGTAGCCGTGCTCCATGCCCCAGCGGAAGCCCGCAAGATATGCGGCGCCCAGGCCCTCCTTGCCCTTGCGGTGCATCACCTGGACGTTCTCGTCCTCGGCGGCCAGCTCGTCGGCGAGCTTGCCGGTGCCGTCCGGGCTGTTGTCGTCCGCGATCAGCACGTGCGCCTCGGGAACGGCCTTGCGCACCCGGCCGACGATGGTCTTGATGTTCTCCGCCTCGTTGTAGGTCGGGATGATCACCAAGGCCGTGCCGAGCGGACCGAACTGCCTCCCCTGGGCCTTGGCCGCGAGGGTCCCGTCGCCGTCGTTCACTACTGCCCCTTCTGGTCGTACGCAGGGGTCCACCATAGTGGCCGCCGCCTGGTGTGACGCGCCGACTCGTTCGTATGGCGGTGTCGATTCCACAAGAGCCGGGTAAGAATGCGCTTTTCGGAACCTTCACGGCGCGCCTGGGCGGCTCTCCCGCCGCGGCGGATGGGGGCCCGGCGCCCTTCGGGCCGACCTGGGACCCGCTGGCTGCGGATCGACCGAAAGCCGTTGTCTACTGAGCGCACGGGCCCCACCCGGGTCACACCTTGCCGACCGGCCGGAACGCTCCCTCGACGGCGCGGGCGCTGAGCCTGGCTCCCAAGCGACGGTGCCCCGGTGCGGCACACCGTCCCTGACCCAGCAGCGCTGCGACGAGTTGGGCGACGTTCCCCGGTCGGGCGTCCGGTGGTGGACTCGGACGAACCTACCGGCCCCCGGCCGTCGACTGTCAACAGCCCTCTGGCCTGCGACAACGGCCCGGACGGCGCAACCTTTGGGGAGGATGCGCAGGTCGGGCGGCGGGACGGCGGCGAGTGAGCGCCGCCGCGCCACCCCCGTAGATCACTCGCCCGGCCGTACGAACACCGTCCGCCCGCCCACCACGGTGCGCAGGCAGACCGGCAGGTCACGGCCCGGGGTGAGGTCGGGCAGGCCGGGCGTGCCGGAGCGCGGGTCGGTCGACCAGCGGGCCACCCGGTCGTCGGGGGCCTGGACGACCAGCTCGTCGGTGCGCCAGACCGCGTAGTCGGCGGGCGCGCCCGGCACCAGGACGCCGGCGTCGTCCCGGCCCACGGCCCGCCAGCCGCCGCGCGTGTGCGCGGTGAACGCGGCCCGGACGGAGACCCGGTGCTCGGGCGTGCGGTGGAACGCGGCGGCACGGACGGTGCCCCACGGGTCGAGCGGGGTGACCGGGCTGTCGGAGCCGAAGGCGAGCGGCACGCCGGCGCGCAGCAGGGCCGCGAAGGGGTTGAGGGTGCGGGCCCGCTCGACGCCCAGCCGCCGGGCGTACATGCCGTCCGCGCCGCCCCACAGCGCGTCGAAGGCGGGCTGCACGGAGGCGATCAGGCCCAGCTCGGCGAAGCCGGCGACGGTCTCGGGGGTGAGCATCTCGGCGTGCTCGACACGATGCCGGGCGGCGCGGATCCGGGCGAGGCCGAGCTTGTCCGCCGCGGCGCGCACGCCTTCGACCACGGCGGTCACGGCGGCGTCGCCGATGGCGTGGAAGCCGGCCTGCAGGCCCGCCTCGGTGCAGGCGACGACATGGGCGGCGACGGCTTCGGCGTCCAGGTAGGCGGTGCCGGTGTGACCGGCGTCGGCGTACCGCTCGTGCAGACAGGCGGTGTGCGAGCCGATCGAGCCGTCGGCGAACAGGTCGCCCGCGGCGCCCACGGCACCCAGATCCCGGGCCCGCTCGATGTTCTGTTCGGCCCAGTAGCCGACGACCCTGGGGCCGGGCACCTCGGCCGCGAGCTTCAGCAGGCCGGTGAAGTCGTCCTCGGAGGAGATCCGCGGGCCGCCGCACTCGTGCACCGAGCCGATGCCGAGGGAGGCCGCGCGGGCGAGTGCGGCGCGCTGGGCCTCGGCGCGCTGGGCCGGGGTGACGGCGGCGAGGGCGGCATCGCGGACGGCGTGGTGGGCGTCGGCGGTGAGCGGGGCGTCCTCATGGGGGACGTCCGCGGCGATCAGGTCCAGCAGCGCGGTGGTGACGACCGCCGAGTGCACGTCGATGCGGGAGAGGTACAGCGGGCGGCCGCCGGTGGCCTCGTCGAGTTCGGCCCGGGTCGGCGGCCGGCCGCCGGGCCAGCGGGCGGCGTCCCAGCCATGGCCCAGCAGGACGCGGTCGTCCGGGCGGGCGGCGGCGAAGTCGCGGACCAGGGCGAGGGCGGCCTCCAGGGAGGGCGCGCCGGACAGGTCCAGGCCGGTCAGGGCGAGGCCGGTGGCGGTGGTGTGCACATGAGCGTCGGTGAAGGCCGGGGTCACCAGGGCGCCGTCGAGGTCGACCACCTCGTCCACGCCGTCGGCGAAGGCGTCGGCGGCACCCTCGGAGCCGACCCAGGCGACTTGGCCGCGCTCCACCACCATCGCCGTGGCGAAGGGGTCCGCGGGGCTGTGCACCTCTCCTCGGCGCAGGAGGACGGTCTTGGGGGGCTGGGGGTCGGCGGTGCGCTCGCTCATAGCGGACAGTTTCTCCTGCCGCCGGGGAGGCGCCGCACCTGGGGCGTGCCGAAGGGCAGGGCTCAGATCCGGGGCGGCCGTGCCTCGTACGGCGTCGACAGGACCACCGTCGTCCGCGTCGAGACGCCCGCCAGGCTCCGCAGCCTGGCCAGCAGCTCTTCCAGCTCGTGCGGGGTAGCGACCCGCACTTTGAGGATGTAGTTCTCGTCGCCCGCGACGCTGTGGCAGGCCTCGATCTCGGGGACGCCGGCGAGGCGGTCCGAGATGTCGTCGGGGGCGCTGGGGTCGAACGGTTTCACCGAGATGAACGCGGTGAGCGGCAGCCCCACGGCCTCGGGGTCGACCACCGCGGCATACCCGCGGATGACGCCACGCTGTTCCAGCCGGCGCACCCGCTGGTGCACGGCGGACGTGGACAGGCCCGTGGCCTTGCCCAGGTCTGTGTAGCTCATCCGCCCGTCCTTGACGAGCAGCTGCACGATCTGTCGGTCCAGCTCCTCCATGGCGCCAAAACCTACAGTGCGCTTGATCTCCGGGGATAGCCGAGAGCGCAGGTCATAGCCGGTTCGATACAAAAAGCGGTGCATAAGGCCCGCATCGCGCACCTGTACGCGGCATGTGACGAACGCCACACACCCCGAACGCGCTCCGTGATGTTCTCGTGATTACCGCCGAGGGCGGACGGGAAGTGCTTGCTGTGGTCGAGGCCGCAGCGCCGTAACGGCCCAGCCTTAGGGGGAGAATCCCATGCAGAGTGCCCATCGCCCTGGTCGATCCGCGTCCAAGCGGCAGCAGCCGGTCGTCGAGCCCCAGCCGGAGGGCGTCGAGCCCGACGCCTTCGAGGATGATCTGGACGCCTACGACACCTTCGAGATGTACCGGGTGATCTGCCCGGACTGCGCCCAGCCGATCGCGCTGCTGGCGGACGAGCAGGTGCTGCCCGAGCACGCGCTGTGCGCCTCGCCGTGGAACCCGTTCGGCCTCACGGCCTGTGCGGGCACGGGCCGTTCGGCGTCCGACGCCCGCCCCGCGGACGAGTCCTTCGAGCCGCAGGAGCAGGACACCGCCCTGCTGCTGACGCTCCCCCAGGGTCTGGACTGGCGTACGCAGCCTTTCTCGCACGTCGGCGGCCCGGGCTCGCGCCCGATGCGTGTGCCGTCGATGCGCCGCCAGGCCGCCTGAGCCGCCTCACCGCGTCCAGTACGTGCCCTGCACCATGGCACGCAGGCTGTCGTGGTGCAGGATCAGTGTGTCCGGGTCCGCCGGGACGGCGATCTCCCCGAAGTGCACCTGCCGGTAGGCGATGCGCAGCATCACGATCGCGTGCCGCAGGGCGGCGTAGAGGGTGTGGAAGTCCATGTGGCGCGGGGTGTGGCCGGTCAGGCGCGCATAGCGGGCCTCGACGCGGTCGCGGCGCAGGAAGTCCGGCAGTCCGCGCTGTCCGGAGGCGACCGAGAGGTCGTGGAAGAAGCGGTGCAGATAGATCATCCAGCCGAGGTCGACCTCGCGCGGGGCGAGTGCCGCCATCTCCCAGTCCAGGACGGCCACGGGGTCGAACCCGTCGTAGACGATGTTCCCGATGCGGGCGTCACCCCAGCTGAGGACGGGCTCGCCGACCTCGCGCGGCCACAGCTCCGCCAGCCGGTCGAAGGCGGCCTCGATGAGCGGTGAGCGGGGCAGGCCGTCGATCACCCAGGCGTAGTACGCCCGTTGGGCCGTCAGATGGCGGCGCAGCGCGTCCCGCGGACCGGGCGAGTCGAGGAACTGTGCCTCGGCAAGGGGCACTTGGTCGTGCAGGCGGGCCAGCAGCCCGACGGTCTCCGCCTCCAGATGCCGGCGCTCGACCTCGCTCGCCCCGTGCAGCCAACTGCCTTCGTAGGTGTACGGCATGACGTCCGGCGGCACGCGGCCGGCGACCCGCTCCATGACGAAGAACGGCGCCCCGAGCGGGCCCGGGTCCTCCTCCAGCCACAGCACACGAGGCACGGGCACGTCGGTGCGTTCGGCCACCAGGCGCAGGGTGCGGTACTGGCGGGCCAAGTCGTACTCGGGGAAGACGGCGTACGCCGCCGGGTCCGCCGCGAGCCGCAACGCACAGGCCCCGAAAGGCGCTTCGGGGTGTTCGAGGTCGAACAGCAGGGTCTCGCTGGACATGCCGTTGGAGGCGGGGACGGTCACGCCGGTCGCCTTGGCTCCGGGCAGCCGGGTGCCGAGCCAGGCGGTGAGGCGGCGGGTCAGCTCTTCCGGGTCTCGAGTGGTGGTGCGGGGGCGCGGTGCCGTGGCCATGCGGGCTCCTTCCTCAGGTGCGACCGATGTCTCAGGCCCGGCCGATGCCGCAAGACGCAACCGATGTCTCAGCGCACGATCCACGTCTCAGGGCGCGACCGAGTCGAAGCCGGTGAAGCCGCTCGGGTCGTGCCGGCCGAACGAGCCGTGCTCGAAGATGCCGTGACCGGTCTGCCCGTCGAGCCGGAAGCGGGCGGAGTGGTCGGTGACGCCGTACCCGGCCAGCGGGTGGGGCAGGGTCATGTCGTAGGTGCGCCGGTCGGTCCAGCCGGGCCCCCGCCAGGTGCCGTGCTGCCAGTCGTCCGCCGGTGGATAGCCCGCGCCCAGGGCGAGCGGCGAGGAGGCCAGGATCTCGACGTCAAGTTTCCGCGATTCCCGTGCGTCCCCCAGATGGATGACCGCCCGCTCCGGGTGGCGGGTGCCGGAGCGGTAGCCGATCTCGGCCTGCGGCCAGCCCAGCTGGCGGTCGCGCCGGCCGGGGCGGACCAGGGTCGCGTCGTTCAGGGTGCGGTGTCCGTCGGCGTCCTCCTGGGTGACGACCATCAGGAACCGGTCGTCGAAGCGGACCGGGCACCAGATCCAGTGGAAGCCCTCGCTGGGGTGGTCCGCGGCGAGCCGTCCACCGTCCTCGCCCGGGACGGGCCGCACGCCCCAGCTGCGGTCCCGGGTGCCGGTCCAGCCGTCCGCGCCGACCCGGAACTCCGCTCCCCCGGCCCGGATCACGCCCTCCGCGGTGCCCGCCTGGACGAAGCGGCGGCCCTCCAGGATGAGCCGCTCGCCGCGGCGCTGGAGGTGGTGCGGCTCCCAGAGAGCGGGGAAGGCGGCCGTCCAGGTGAGGTCGTACGACAGCTGCTCGTCCTCGCAGATCAGGCGCAGCTCCTCCAGCGGCCGCGGGACCTCGATGCGCAGCGGTCCGACGGCGAGCCGCATCCGGTCCTCCCCCAGGGCGTCGCAGGCGCGTACGGCGTGCAGCGTGTCCCCGGTGCGCAGGGTGGCGTAGGCGTCGATCACGCCGAGGTTGGGGTAGACGCCGAGGCCGAGGATGAGCAGGGCGCGGCCGGCGTGATCGAAGACGTGGAAGATGCAGCGGTCGTAGGCGTTCCGGTCGCCGGTCGCCGCGTGCTTCATGGACAGCGGTACCTGGTGCACCGGGTACTCGTCGAGCGGTACGGGACGGTCGTCGGCCACGGGCACCCCCTGAGCGTCGGTCGGCTGACGGTACGTCAGTTGACCGGCGGAGGCCAGAGCGGGGACGGGACGGGCCTGAACTGACGCCCGATTCCGCGCCACGGTGACCTGCCCGGGGGCTGCCGCGTTGTTCGGGCATGACCCCCATGCACTCGGCCACCGGGCGTCAGCGCCGCATCTTCGTCCCGCGCCCCGCAGAATCGGTTCCGCCGCCGCCTGCCCCGCAGGACCCGCCCATCTACCGCGATCTCATGCGGGCCTGGGCCGACCGGGGCCGGACCCTGCCGGGCCGCCACGATCCGGAGTGGATCAGGCTGGCGGCCCCGACGGTCCTCACGGGGCAGTTCAGCGGCCCTCGGGTCCCGCCACGTGACGGGCGATGACCATCCGCTGGATCTGGTTGGTGCCCTCGACGATCTGCAGGACCTTGGCCTCGCGCATATAGCGCTCGGCGGGGAAGTCGGCGGTGTAGCCGTAGCCGCCGAGTATCTGCACGGCGTCCGTGGTCACCTTCATGGCCGTGTCGGTGCAGTGCAGCTTGGCCATGGCGGCCTGCTTGGCGAACGGCTTGCCGGCGTCGCGCAGCCGGGCCGCCGCGAGGTAGAGAGCGCGGCCCGCCTCGATCTGGGTGGCCATGTCGGCGATCATGAAGCGCAGGCCCTGGAAGTCGGCGATGGGGTGGCCGAACTGCCGGCGCTGGGTGGCGTAGGCGACCGCCTCGTCCAGGGCGGCCTGGGCGAGACCGATCGCGCAGGCGGCGATGCCGAGCCGCCCGGAGTCCAGGGCGGACAGGGCGATGAAGAAGCCCTGGCCCTCCTCGCCGATCCGCCGGTCGTCGCCGACGCGGACGCCGTCGAGGTGGACCTGCGCGGTGGGCGAGCCCTTCATGCCCATCTTCTTCTCGGGCACGGCGCCGCTCAGGCCCGGCGCGTCCCCGGGGACCAGGAAGGCGGTGATCCCACGCGGGCCCTCCTCGCCGGTGCGGGCCATCACGGTGTAGAAGTCGGCGATGCCCCCGTGCGTGATCCAGGCCTTGCTGCCGTTGATCACCCACTCGTCACCGTCGCGCACCGCCCTGGTACGCAGCGAGGCCGCGTCCGAGCCCGAGGACGGCTCGGAGAGGCAGTACGCGCCCAGCAGACCGCCGCCGAGCATGGCGGGCAGATGCTCGACCTGCTGCTGCTTGGTGCCGTAGGTGGCGAGCGCGTAGGAGGCGAGCGTGTGCACGCTGACGCCGAGGCCCACGGTGAGCCGGGCCGCGGCCAGCTCCTCCAGGACCTGGAGGTAGACCTCGTAGGGCTGGTCGCCGCCGCCGTACTCGGAGTCGTACGGCAGGCCGAGCAGGCCCGATTCGGACAGCAGGGTGAAGACCTCGCGCGGGAAGCGTCCCGCGTCCTCCTCCTCGGCCGCCCTCGGCGCTATCTCGCGCTGGGCGATGTCCCGGACGAGGGCGAGCAGATCCCGCGCCTCCTCCGTCGGCAGCTGACGCTCCACCGGCTGCGGGTCGCGGTCGGACATGGCGTCGGTCTCCTCCCTGGTCGGGCACCGGCGGTCTGGCCCGTGGGGTGGGGGCGGCTCCGCCTGGTCTTTCCGGATGGCCGAAGGCGCCCTCTCCCGGGTCTCGGAAGCGGCTGACCAGCGGCTGTGCGCTGTGAGTATGCCCGATCAGCGACCTCCAGTCACCAGTTAACGACCGCTCACTTCAAGAATCCAGTCGGACGCCGCCACGAGCCCGAAATTGGTCCGAACCATTGACGCAGTGGTCTAGTCCTCCCCACTGTGCATGACCAACGCTTTACCGCGTTCATGCCAATCGGCACGCGTTCCCCTCTCCCCCAGGAGGAGACACCCGATGCACACTCCCCACCGCTCGCGACTGCGGGCGTTCGTCGCGACCGCGTGTACCGCCGTCCTCGGCGCCGGACTGCTCGCCGGCGCGGGCACCGCCACCGCGGCGGCCCCGGCCGCACCGCAGGTCAAGGCCGGCTCGAAGGTCGTCGGCTATTTCACCGAATGGGGCACCTACGACCGCAAGTACTACGTCAAGAACGTCGAGACCTCGAGGTCCGCGGCCAAGCTGACCCATATCAACTACGCCTTCGGCAATGTGACCGCCGGCAAGTGCGCCATGGGCGACTCCTACGCGGCCACCGACCGCGCCTACACCGCCGCCGAGTCGGTGGACGGCGTCGCCGACACCTGGGACCAGCCGCTGCGCGGCAACTTCAACCAGCTGCTGAAGCTGAAGAAGAGGCACCCGGGCCTGAAGATCCTTTGGTCCTTCGGCGGCTGGACCTGGTCGAGCGGCTTCGGCGAGGCCGCGAAGAACCCCGCCGCCTTCGCCCAGTCCTGCTACGACCTGGTGAAGAACGCCAAGTGGGCCGGGCTGTTCGACGGCATCGACATCGACTGGGAGTACCCGAACGCCTGCGGCAACACCTGCGACACCAGCGGCCGGGAGGCGTTCAGGAACGTGCTGGCGGCCCTGCGGTCGAGGTTCGGCGGCAGCGCCCTGGTCACGGCGGCGATCACCGCGGACGCCTCCGGCGGCGGCAAGCTCGACGCGGCGGACTACGCGGGCGCCGCGCAGTACGTGAACTGGTACAACCCGATGACGTACGACTACTTCGGCGCCTGGGACGCGAGCGGCCCCACCGCCCCGCACTCCCCGCTCACCTCCTACCCGGGCATCCCGAAGGCCGGCTACAACACCTCCGCGACCATCGCCAAGCTCAAGGGGCTCGGCATCCCGGCGTCCAAGCTGCTGCTCGGCATCGGCTTCTACGGCCGCGGCTGGACCGGGGTCACCCAGGCGGCGCCCGGCGGAACGGCCACCGGACCGGCGGCGGGAACGTACGAGCAGGGCATCGACGACTACAAGGTGCTCAGGACCAAGTGCCCGGCGACCGGCACCGTGGGCGGCACGGCCTACGCCAAGTGCGGCAGCGACTGGTGGAGTTACGACACCCCGGCGACCATCGCCACGAAGATGACGTACAAGAACCAGCAGGGCCTCGGCGGCACCTTCTTCTGGGAACTCAGCGGCGACACCGCGCACGGTGAGCTGATCAAGGCCATCCACTAGCCCCGCACCAGGGGGACTCGGGAGCGGAGGACCACGAGCCCTCCGCTCCCCGGT
Source organism: Streptomyces sp. NPDC031426 (assembly GCF_055581585.1). Lineage (NCBI taxonomy): Bacteria > Bacillati > Actinomycetota > Actinomycetes > Kitasatosporales > Streptomycetaceae > Streptomyces > Streptomyces sp. NPDC031426. The sequence continues at coordinate 463,839 of NZ_JBVIJE010000005.1, read as the reverse complement.
GTGTCAGGAGTCGCGGCGGGCCGGCAGCGGCGCCGGGTAGGCCGGGTCCAGTTCCTCGACGGCGCGCAGGGCTCCGCCGAGCGTCTTCACCAGCAGCTCGCGCACGGTGTCACGGGACAGCTCGGGGCGGTCGATCCAGTCCAGGGTCGCGCCCTCGACGCTGCACACCCAGGAGAGCAGGCCCATCCGGGCGAGCGGGGCGATGTCGCTGCGGCCGTAGGCCCCTTCGGCGATGGTGGCGATGATCGCCTCGCGCACGCCGTCCCGGATGGCGTGGACCTCGGTGTCGAAGCCGACGCCGCCGCTGACGATGGTGCGGTAGGCGGCCTGGTGGTGCTCGGCGTAGCGCAGATAGCCGTCGATGGTGCGGTGGACCCGGTCCACGGCGGGCATCTCCAGGCCGTTCGCGGCGAAGGTGACCAGGTCGGCGACCGAGTCCTGGACGATCGCCAGGTAATAGCCGCGCTTGGACTGGAAGTAGTAGTAGATCAGCCCCTTGGCGACATGCGCCTGGCGGGCGATGTCGTCCATGGACAGCGCGTCGTACGACGTGTCGGCGAACAACTTCCGGCCGATGGCGATGAGTTCGGCGCGACGGGCCATCGAGCGCTCGGTGCCGCGCATCCGGGGACGGGCGGCGGCACGCTGATGCGGCATGTTCAATTTCGGCCCTGTTCCAGGCGGTCGGCGGGACCACCGCAGTATGTCAGAACATGCCGCACACGTGAGCGGGTCGAGTCAGAGCAGGCCGAGCTGGGTCACGAACATCGCGACGACCGCCACGAGGACCCAGCCCATGACGTGCTCGAGGATCTTCGGGCCGTCCTCCTGGGGGCCGCCGGTGCGGGCGCGGGTGGCGGTGGCCGGGTGCGTGGTCATGTCCATTTGTCCACCTTGCCACCCGCGACGGCGTTCGCGGGCGATGAGCTTGCTCACACCCTCGTGCTCACCTGATCAGTGCACGCCCACCGCCGCGAGCGCCTTGCACTGGCGCGGGCTCGGGTGGGCCGGGAAGTAGAGGTAGCAGACTCCCCCGGTGCCGGAGACGACCTTGCCGGAGGCGTTGTACCGCTTGGTGCGCAGCCAGATGTTCTCGAACTCCCGGCGCAGATAGACCCGTCGTACGGCGTCGTCGCTGGGCGAGGCCGGGTCGTTGGCGATCACGTCGCCGTCCGCGGTGAAGCCGATCACCGTCATCAGATGGCCGGAGGTGCCGTAGCCGGCGCCGGTCAGCTCGGTCTTCAGGAACGACTGGGACGTTATGGCCGGGATGCCGGCCGCGATCAGCGTCTCCAGGTCGGTGAGCGAGGCGAGGCGGGTGACCACGCCCTGGAGACCCTCGAAGGTGGCCGCGTAGGCGGCGTTGAACGGCCAGTTGCCGCAGCCCTCGTACTGGTAGTCGTAGGTGAAGCGGGCGGCGTGGTCCACCTGCGGGTCGGCGTACGCCGGGTCGACCCAGGACAGCTGCTCGGGGGTGAGCCGGCCGCCCCAGTACTCGATGATCATCTGCGAGGAGGTGGGGCTGCACCAGGCCTCGCCGCCGTTGTCGTACTGCGGGTACTGGCCCTTGTGGATCTCCTGCGAGTAGCGCGGGACGGCCAGTTCCTGGGCGAGGCCGGGGGTGGAGGCGGGGACCGTGAAGCGGTCGGGGATGTCGGACCCCATGGCGCCCAGCCGCCACACGGTCGGCGTCAGCCGCGTCCCCGGCCTGCGGTAGAGGGTGAGGCGCAGCCGGTACGAGGTCAGGCGCAGGCCGGTGCTCGCGTCGTCGATGGCGAAGGTGTCGGTCCAGACGGTGCTCTTGCCGTCGGTCTGGCCGTCCACGGAGGTCCGCTTGATGTCCTGGTCACCGGCCGCCCAGCGACCCATCACGTACCACGGGGTCCCGGTGCCGTCGGAGTACGTGCCCTGGAGTTCCACCTGGAGCCAGGTGCCGTCCGGGGTGTGGGCGTTCCAGGAGGAGACGACCTCGGTGGCGGGGACGGTGAGCTTGTGGACCGGGGAGGTCCAGGTGGCGTACTCCCAGGTGGCGGTCGTACCGGTGTGCGGGTCGGTGTAGTCGGTGCGGCCGGCGGGGGCGCCGATCACGACGGCGGGGCGGGCGCCGGCGACGGGCCGGACGCCCTGGGGGGCGCCGAGGCGCCACTCGCTGTACGTGGTCCAGGCGTGGTAGTCGATCGGGCGGGCCGGCGCCCTGCCGGGGTCGTCGGCTTCGGTGCCGGGTCGCTGCGCGGCGGCGGCAGCGGGGACCGTTCCACCGGCCACCGCGACGGCGACGGCTGCGGTGAGGACGGTTCTGCGGGACGGCTGTTGGGCTCTGCTCATGGGCGCGATTACCCCCAGGTGTCCGGTGATCCGGTGCGGTGTGTGCGCCAACTATGGAGCAGGCGGCAGGGCGCTGCCAGCACTTCTGCGCGTACGGCGCCATCAATATTGGTCTCGGCCACTGGAACGGCAGAACGGGACGGTCGCGCCGTCCCCCGAAGGGGCGCGGGGAACCGCGCGACCGGGCCACCGGCCCGCAGCCGCACAATTCCCCGCAACCACCCGAGCCGGACGCCTCCTGCTGTGGTGCTCCGCGTCAGACGAGGTCCATCGCGGCGACCTCGTCGGGCCGCCCGTAGCTGATCGGCCCCTGGAAGCGGCGGCGGGCCGTGGCGAACCACCACACCGTCGCCACGACCAGCACGGCGGCGAGCGCGATCGGCGCGTAGTTGAAGGAGTCGACCGTGATCGGCGAGGCCTGCGGCAGCATGAACAGGACGCTGCTGAGCACGATCCAGATCACCGCGAGCCAGCCGACCGGCCGCCCCCAGCGGCCCAGCTGCCAGGGCCCCGGCTGGAACTCGTCACCGAGCCGGAGGCGGAGGAAGATCGGCACGGCGTAGGCGAGGAAGAGGCCGACCACGTTGACGCTGACGATCGCGGTGAACGCGGTGTGCGACCACCAGCCCGGCACGACCAGGGCCACCGAGCAGGCGACCGCGAGCCACACCGCCTTCACTGGCGTACGGGTGCGCGGCGAGACCGAGTGCCACCAGCGGGAGCCCGGCATGGCGCCGTCGCGGGAGAAGGCGAAGATCTGCCGGGTGTTGCTGGTGAGGTTGGCGAGCCCGCAGAAGAGCATCGCGCCGATGACGACGAGGAGCATGACCTTGGCGGTGCCGAGGCCGAGGCCGTCGATGAGGATCTGGACGGGCGGCGCCGCCGAACCGGCCACCTTGGCGTAGTCGCCGATGCTGTAGACCAGCGCCAGCATCAGGATCAGACCGGTGATCGCCGAATAGCCGATGGAGCGGGTGATCCCCTTGGGCGCGTTGATCGTCGCGTGGACCGTTTCCTCGGACATGTGGAAGCTGCCGTCGAACCCGGTGAACGTCCAGCTGGTGACCAGTAGGCCGAGCATGCCGCCGTAAAGTCCGTTCGTGAAGCCGGTGTTGTTCTCGAAATGCGTCACGAAGGACACCGGCTGATGGTGATCCGGCATCACTATGAGTGCGCCCACGATCACGACGAGTCCGATCAGCAGCCACCACACGGAAATGCGGTTCAGTACGGCGACGAGCTGCACCGTGTAGGTGTTGGCGAGGCCCTGCACGACGATGATCAGGGCCGTGATCAGCACCGTCTGGTGCGCGGTGGGCTGGTAGGAGGGCCACTGCAGCTGGATGAAGGCCTGGATGAAGGTGGCCGCCGCATAGCCGGTGGCGGCGGTGCCGCCGATCTGCCCCACGAAGTTCAGCCAGCCCGTGAACCAGGACCAGGCGCCCTTGTGCCGCTTTGCGAGTTTACCGGCGGAGAAATACAGGGCACCGCTCGTCGGATAGGCCGAGGCGACTTCCGCCATGGCCGCGCCGATGAGCAGCACCATGACGCAGACCCCGATCCAGCCGAAGACGAGAATGCGCGGTCCGCCCGCGTTCATACCGAATCCGAAGGACGAGAAAATGCCCGAGAGGATATTGATGATGGTGAAGGAGATCGCGAAATTGTCGAACGCCTGGAAGCGCCGGGTGAGTTTCCGCGGATAACCCATCGCGTGCAGGGTCGCGTCGTCGTCGAGCACGACCGCGCCCTCGCCCGCGCGGGCCTTCGCCCGGGACGCCGATGTCCGTTCCGACACAGTTCGGCCTTTCTCTGAGTGAATCGAGTGAATGGGCAGAGCATGTGCAGATCAGTCGGGCCGCGGGACGGGCAGGCCGCAGGCGCGGCGGGCCCGGGAGAGCTGCTCGGCGGGATCGCCGAAGGCGCTCCAGGGCATGCGCGAGGCGTACGGACCCATCGCCGTGAACACCGCCCGGGCCTCGAACTCGCGCTGGGCCATGACCAGGGCGTGCGCGAGGTAGGCCAGGTCGAGCACCGGGGTGAAGCGGTAGCGGGACACCGCCGGCAGCCAGTTCTGGTAGATCGCCAGCGCGGCGGAGCGCCACTGCGGCTCCTCCCAGACGCGTTCGGCGAGCAACTGGGTGGGGTTGTAGCTCTCCACCAGGGCCACCAGCGGCAGCAGCCGGAGGGCGGAGTCGGCGGGCGCCCGCTGGCTGAGGAAGGCGGCCACGTCCCAGGCCGCGTTGACCGAGCCGCCGTGGCGCGTGAAGAAGCAGGACAGGAAGCGGTGGTGGCCCTCGCGGTGCCAGGGGTCCAGCGAAAGGACGTGCGCGAACAGCCGCCAGGGGCCGGGCGGGGCGGTGAGCAGGCCCCGCGGGGCCGGGTCGCGCAGCCGGTGCAGCCGGGCCATGGCGAGCTTGGCGACCCAGGGTGTGGGGTCCTCGGGAGCCATGGCGGCGGCACGGTCGCAGGCGGTGAGCGCGATCCGCTCCAGCGCCTCGGCGCGCTCGTCGCGGGCGTCGGCGGCCCGCAGCGCGCGCTGCACGGCGACCCGGGCCCACATCAGCGCCGCCTCGGGTGTCGGCTCCTCGGCGAGCCAGCGCTCGACCAGGTCGGTGCCGGCCGCCTCGGAGGCGAGGACCAGCGAGCGATGGGCGCGCAGGGCGAAGTCGGTGCGCGTCTCGGCGAGGGCCTCGTGCGCGTATCGATAACGCCCGGCACGCACATCGACGCATACGCTCGCCAGGACACGGTCGTCGGCCGCCGGATGCCACACATAGTGCCCTTCGAATAGCTCCGCGGCCATGTCTCCCTGCCAGTCCCCGTACGGCGCACAGCGGTTGCGCTGGAGGCACCCTACTCAGCCGCGGGCATGCCCGGAACGCCTAATTCGACATATCGGTCAGGGGATTCGCAAATGTTTATCCGCGCCATTGACTGGCTGCCAGCCGATGGTTCAAAACGCGACCACTACTACACTGTTTCCGGAAAACCTCGCACACCGACCACCCCGGGAACCACCATTCATAACCTCGCCGCCCGGCTGCGCGGGCTTCCCCCCTCCCTCGGGCCGGTCCGGCTGATCGGCGTCGACGGACACGCCGGCTCGGGAAAGTCCACCTTCGCCGGACACTTGGCCGCCGCGCTCGGCGGGGCTCCGGTGCTGCACCTCGACGACATCGCCAGCCACGAACAGCTCTTCGGGTGGACCGACCGGCTCATGTCCCAGGTGATCGATCCGTTCACCCACGGCGAGAGCGCGTTCTACGAGCCCTACGACTGGCGCGCCCGCACCTTCGGCGCACCACGCCCGCTGCCGGCGGCGCCCGTGGTGCTCGTCGAAGGGGTCGGCGCCGGCCGCCGGGCGCTGCGGCCGCATCTGGCGCTGCTGCTGTGGATGGAGCTGCCCCGGGAGGAGTCCTGGACGCGCGGCCGGCAGCGGGACGGGGCGGAGCAGCGGGAGTTCTGGAGAGGCTGGGTCGAGGCGGAGCGCGCACACTTCACCGAGGACCCCTCGCGCCCCCATGCCGATCTTCTGGTGCTGCAGACGCAGGAGGGGTACGAGGTGCTGCCGGGTCCCCGGTGAACGCGTGGACCGGACCAAGGTGTGACCCAGAGTAATGGACCGTCCGCGTTGTGGTGAAGCTGTGAAGACCCTTGCGGAGGAACTTCTCCGACTGTCTCAACTCCGCTTGACCGGGGGGCCGTACAGGTCTTACGTTCTCAATGAGCGGTCATTCGGGACCGCCCCCAGACGCGAAGCCCCCGGTTGTTCCCCCGTGACCGGGGGCTTCGTTCTGTCCACGCACCCCTTTCCGGGCGCCCGGCGCACCGATCCGCTCACCCTCAGTCACCGAGCCGTGTGCGCCCCGTCTGCTCCCACCTCGCCAAACGGCCTGTGCGGCACACTTCGGCACGCGGTCATCGCGCGGGTACGATGCCCTCGGTGCGACCTTCGAGGCTGCCTGGCGCACCGGTAACTCCGGTCCGCGGCACGGCGGTTCGACCGCGGCGGCCGTCGGGCGACTGCCCGGTGGTGAACCACGGGGACACGGTCTGTGGGGGGACGGGATGGACTTCGGCACGCAGGGCCCCGAGGCCCCGGCCGACCTGGCCTGGCTGCGGGGTGTGGACGCCTACACGATGGGCGCCTATCCGCAGGCGGAGGAGGAGTTCCGCACCGCGGTGCGGATGGACCCGGGGATGGCCGACGGCTGGCTCGGGCTGCACGCGCTCCGGGTCGACACGACGACCTCACTGCTCAGGATGTTCCGGCACCGCGACCGCTTCGGCGAACAGCGCGCCCGGCACCGCCGCGCCCTCAACTCCTGGTACTGGCTGGGCTGGTGGGTGCAGCCGGTGCTGGAGAGCCCGCGCGATCTGCTGCTCGCGCACGCCTCTCACTGGCTGGACGGCCGGCATGTGCCCGAGCTGGACCGGGCCCTCGCCGGACTGCCCCCGGTCGACACCGACCCGCAGGTCCGCTTCCTGCACGCCTGCCGCGCCTATCTGGTCAAGGACTGGGAACAGCTGGTACGGCACACCGACCCGCTGCTGGACGATCCCATGCTCGGCATCGAGGCGGGCCTGTTCGGCGGCATGGCCAGAGTCCGGCTGGAGATGTACGGCCAGGCCGAGCCCCTGCTGTCGGCGGCTCTGATGCGCTGCCGCAGCGAGCAGCCGCAGCGCAAGGAGCTGCGCTACTGGCTGGCGCGGGCGCACGAGGGCACGGGCCGCTCCGCGGCGGCGCTCCCCCTGTACCGGGCCGTGCACCGGGTCGACCCGGCCTTCATGGACACCTCGGCACGGCTGGCCGCGATCTCCGAGGGCGACGGGTACGACGACACCGCCGACCTGGCCGCGATCACCCTGACCGGTGCGGGACAGGACAGCGTGGACGGGCCGGACGGATTCGATCCGCTCTTCGGCACCGAGGGGCGTGATCTGCGGCTGCCGGAACCGGATCTGCCGACCGGGCCCCTGCCGTCGGTGAGCGATCCGGGTGTCCGGGTGAAGACCGGGGTCTCCTCCTCCCCCATCCCGGCCGGTCCGACCGATCCCGCCCTGCTGGAGGAGGCGCTCGCCGAGCTGGAGCGCATGGTGGGGCTGGAACCGGTGAAACGTCAGGTCAAGGCGCTGTCCGCGCAGCTGAACATGGCCCGGTTGCGGGCCGGGCAGGGGCTGCCGGTGCAGCCGCCGAAACGGCACTTCGTCTTCTCGGGGCCGTCGGGGACCGGGAAGACCACGGTGGCCCGGATCCTGGGGCGGGTCTTCTACGCGCTGGGCCTGCTCGGCGGCGATCACCTGGTGGAGGCCCAGCGGGCCGATCTCGTCGGCGAGTACCTCGGGCAGACGGCCGTGAAGGCCAACGAGCTGATCGACTCCGCGATCGGCGGGGTGCTGTTCGTGGACGAGGCGTACTCGCTGTCCAACTCCGGATACGGCAAGGGGGACGCGTACGGCGACGAGGCCTTGCAGGTGCTGCTGAAGCGGGCCGAGGACAACCGGGACCATCTGGTGGTGATCCTCGCCGGCTATCCGGAGGGCATGGACCGGCTGCTGGCCGCGAACCCCGGCCTCTCCTCCCGGTTCACGACCCGCGTCGACTTCCCCTCCTACCGGCCGCAGGAGCTCACCGAGATCGGGAAGGTGCTGGCCGCGGAGAACGGGGACGTGTGGGACGAGGAGGCGCTGGAGGAGCTGCGCTCGATCGCTGGGCACGTGGTCGAGCAGGGGTGGATCGACGAGTTGGGCAACGGGCGGTTCCTGCGGACGCTCTACGAGAAGAGCTGCGCCTACCGGGATCTCCGGCTGTCGACGTATGCGGGGACGCTGTCGCGGGAGGACCTGGCGACGCTGCGGTTGCCGGATCTCATGCAGGCGTACGGGGAGGTGCTGTCGGGGCGGGGGCCGCAGGATCCGCCGGGTATCTGATGCGCCGCGAAGGGGTGCGGGGCCGTGTTTGGTCTGCGGCTCCGCTGCGCGGGCGCGACCGGCCACGACGCACCCGCGCCCGCGCAGCTCTCCGTGACCGCCCGAGCTAGGAGGCGAGCACCTGCTCAGGCTCCCCGCTCACCCGCGGCTCCGGCATCTCCCGGTGCGCCGGATCCCGTACCTCGCCCACCAGCAGTTCCAGGACGTCCTCCAGAGCGACCAGACCCAGCACCTTGCCGGAGGCATCGGCGACCTGGGCCAGGTGTGTAGCCGCTCGCCGCATGACCGTGAGGGCGTCGTCGAGCGGCAGCTCGGCCCGCAGGGTGGTCATGGGACGCCAGACGTGCTGCGGGACGGCCCGGTCGGAGTGCTCCAGGTCGAGGACGTCCTTGACGTGGACATAGCCCATGAAGGGGCCCTTGTCCGTCGCCGAGACCGGGAAGCGGGAGTACCCCGTGCGGGCCGTCAGCTCGACGATCTGGCCCGGGGTGACCGACGGAGCCACCGTGACCAGGGACTCCCGGCGCAGCAGGACGTCGGTCACCGGGCGGGAGCCCAGTTCCAGCGCGTCCTCCAGGCGTTCCCGCTCCTCGGGGTCGAGCAGGCCCGCCTGGCCGGAGTCCTCCAGCAGGCGGTTGAGCTGCTCGCTGGTGACGACGGCCTCGACCTCGTCCTTGGGCTCGACCCGGAAGAGCCGCAGGATGCCCTGGGCGCAGGCGCCGAGGGCCACGGTGATGGGCCTGCACAGGCGGGCGAACCAGACCAGGCCTGGGCTCAGCCACAGCGCCGCCTTCTCGGGGGCCGCCATCGCCAGGTTCTTCGGCACCATCTCGCCGATGACCAGGTGGAAGAAGACCACGGCGGCCAACGCGATGACATAGCCCAGCGGGTGGATCACGCCGTCGGGGAGGCGGACCGCGGCGAACACCGGCTCCAGCAGATGCGCCACCGTCGGCTCGGCCACCGCGCCCAGCGTCAGTGAGCAGACCGTGATGCCGAACTGGGCCGCCGCCATCATCTGGGGCAGGCGTTCGAGGCCGTGGAGCACCTGGCGGGCCCGGGCGGTGCCGAGCGGTTCGATCTGGCTGCGGCGCACGGAGACGAGCGCGAACTCGGCACCGACGAAGAAGCCGTTGGCGAGCACCAGCAGCGCGGCGAAGACCAGTTGGAGGACGCTCATCGGGCGGCCTCCAGCACGTTCACCGCGGGGGCCGTCCTGACCAGGCGGACCCGTTCGGCGCGGTAGTGGCCGACCTGGCGGACCGAGAGCCGCCAGCCGGGCAGTTCGGCCCGGTCGCCGGGGGCCGGGATACGGCCGAGCAGGTCGGCGACGAGTCCGGCGACCGTCTCGTACGGCCCCTCGGGCACGTCGAGGCCTATGCGCTGGAGGATGTCGACGCGGCAGCTGCCGTCGGCGTCCCAGGCGGGCCGGCCGTCCTCGGGCGGGGCGGGGGCCAGCTCGGGCATGTCCTTGGCGTCGTGCTCGTCGCGCACCTCGCCGACGAGTTCCTCGACGATGTCCTCCAGGGTGACCACGCCCGCCGTGCCGCCGTACTCGTCGACGACGACCGCGATGGGCTGCTCGGAGCGCAGCCGGGCGAGCAGGGGCCGAACCGGCAGGGTCTCCGGGACCAGCAGCGCCTTGCGGGCGATGCGGCTCACCGGGGTGCGCAGCCGGTCGTGCACGGGGACCGCGAGGGCGTCCTTCAGATGGGCCATGCCGACGATCTCGTCGATCTTCTCCCGGTAGACGGGGAAGCGGGACAGGCCGGTGGCCCGGGTGAGGTTGACGACGTCCTCGGCGGTGGCCGTGTCCTGAAGGGCGCTGACCTTCACGCGCGGGGTCATGACGTGCTGCGCGGTCAGCTCGCCCAGGGACAGGGTGCGGACGAACAGGTCGGCCGTGTCCTGTTCCAGGGCGCCGGCCTGGGCGGAGTGGCGGGCCAGGGAGACGAGTTCGCCCGGGGTGCGGGCGGAGGCCAGTTCCTCGGCGGGTTCGACGCCGAGAGCGCGCACCAGCCGGTTGGCGACGGTGTTGAGCGCGGCGATCACCGGGCGGAACAGGAGGGCGAAGCGGTGCTGCGGGCCGGCCACGAACCGGGCGACCTGCAGTGGCTTGGACACCGCCCAGTTCTTGGGCACGAGCTCGCCGATCACCATCTGGATCGCGGAGGCCAGCAGCATGCCGACGACCACGGCGACACCGGAGGCGGCGCCGTCCGGGATGCCGGTCGCGGCGAACGGGCCGCGCAGCAGCCCGGCCAGGGCCGGTTCGGCGAGCATGCCGACGACCAGGGAGGTGATGGTGATGCCGAGCTGGGTGCCGGAGAGCTGGAAGGACAGCTCCCTGAGCGACTCGGCGACCCTGTGGGCCCGTCGGTCGCCCTCGGCGGCCGCCTTCTCGGCCTCGGTCGCCTCGACGGTCACCAGACCGAACTCGGCGGCCACGAAGAAACCGTTGGCGAGGATCAGCAGGAAAGCCGCTCCCAGGAGCAGCAGGGAGATGGTCACGCTGCCACCGCCTTCCCGGTATGTCGGGTCGGGGCGGCGCAGGTACTACAGGACGATCCGTCCATCGCTGGAGGGAGTCACTCCTCGGGTAGCAGGAACCCCCGTGCACCGGGTGGTGCTCCAGGGGCGGGGCCGCAGCGAAACGGCCTCCGTCACCAGATTAATCAAGACACGGGCCGCTCGGGCAGGGTGTGCGCCCCCGAGTCAGCCCCGATCTGCCCCCGATTCAGCCCTGATCTTCCGCCGGGTGGGCCGTGGAGCGGGCTTCGGCGAGGGCTCGCAGGGCCTGCGCGTCGGCGATGGCGCGCTGCTTGGCGAGGCCCGGCTGGATGCCGAGCGCGGGCAGGCTGGTGCCGTCACTGAGGTTGAGGAACACCCAGGGATCCCCCGGACGGAGGTTCACCTGGACGATCTCCGCCCAGTCCAGGCGCCGCTGACCTGCGATGTTGACCACGGTGACCCCGGACTCGTCGGCGACGACCTTCACCCGGGACAGCCGGGCCAGCACCCAGAAGATCAGCGCCCCGGTGACGACGAAGCTCGCCCGCTCCCCCGGGCCGAGCTTCAGCAGCAGCGCGATCCCCGAGATGGTCAGGAAGATCAGCACACCGGCGGTGAGCAGGATCGCCCGGGTGTGGCCCGGCCGGAAGGTGACGGGAAGGGTAGGAGTGTCGGACATCTCGGTGCGCACCCCTTACAGGCGGCAGGCGTGGATGGCCGTGGTGAGGATGGCGCGGGCGCCGATGGCGTAGAGGTCGTCCATGATCCGCTGCGCCTCCTTGGCGGGGACCATGGCGCGGACCGCGACCCAGCCCTCGTTGTGCAGCGGGGAGACGGTCGGGGACTCCAGGCCGGGGGTGAGCGCGACGGCCTTCTCCAGCTGCTCGACGCGGCAGTCGTAGTCCATCATCACGTACGTCCGTGCGACCAGGACGCCCTGGAGGCGGCGCAGGAACTGCCGGACCTTCGGCTCCTCGCCGTCGGTGCCGGTGCGGCGGATGACGATCGCCTCGGACTTCATGATCGGCTCGCCGAAGACCTCCAGGCCCGCGTTGCGCAGGCTGGTGCCGGTCTCCACGACATCGGCGATGACCTCGGCGACGCCCAGCTCGATCGCGGTCTCCACGGCGCCGTCGAGGTGGACGACGGAGGCGTCGACGCCGCTGTCCTCCAGGTGCTTGGCCACGATGCCCTCGTAGGAGGTGGCGACCGTCCTGCCCTTGAGGTCCTCGATGCCGTCGGCGGTGCCCGGCTTGGCGGCGAAGCGGAAGGTGGAGCGGGCGAAGCCGAGCGGCAGGATCTCCTCGGCGTCTGCGCCGGAGTCGATCAGCAGGTCGCGGCCGGTGATGCCCACGTCGAGGCGGCCGGAGGCGACGTAGATCGCGATGTCGCGCGGGCGGAGGTAGAAGAACTCGACCTCGTTCACCGGGTCGACGATCCGCAGCTCCTTGGACTCACGGCGCTGCTGGTAGCCGGCCTCATGCAGCATCTCCGCCGCAGGGCCGGACAGTGAACCCTTGTTGGGGACGGCGATGCGCAGCATGAGGTCGGCTTCCTTTGCGTGAAGGGGTTTCTACGGCGGTTGTGGCGGGGCGGCTTACAGGTGGGCGTAGACGTCGTCCAGGGAGATCCCGCGCGCGACCATCATCACCTGGATGTGGTACAGCAGCTGGGAGATCTCCTCGGCGGCCGCCTCCTTGCCCTCGTACTCGGCGGCCATCCAGACCTCGGCGGCCTCTTCGACGACCTTCTTGCCGATGGCATGAACGCCCTTGCCGACCAGCTCTGCGGTGCGGGAGGTGGCGGGGTCCCCGTGGGCGGCCTTCTGCTGGAGCTCGGTGAAGAGCTCCTCGAACGTCTTCTTGGACATGGTGGTCCTTACCCTACGCGCTCCGGCCGGTGCCTCAGTGCCAGGGTTCGGATACCGAGCGGAGCGTGGCGGCGGTCGAGACCGCCGCGGTCACCGCCTCGTGGCCCTTGTCCTCGTTCGAGCCCTCCAGGCCGGCCCGGTCCAGGGCCTGCTCCTCGGTGTCGCAGGTGAGCACGCCGAAGCCGACGGGCACGCCGGTCTCGACGCTGACCTGGGTGAGGCCCTGGGCGACGCCCTGGCACACGTAGTCGAAGTGCGGGGTGCCGCCGCGGATGACGACACCGAGGGCGACCACGGCGTCGTAGCCGCGCCCGGCCAGCACCTTGGCGGCGACCGGGAGTTCGAAGCTGCCGGGGACCCGGATCAGGGTCGGCTCGTCGATCCCCAGGTCGTGCAGGGCGCGCAGGGCGCCGTTCACCAGACCGTCCATCACCTTCTCGTGCCACTGCGCCGCGATGACGGCGACCCTGAGGTCGCTCGCGTTGCGTACGGACAGTTCCGGTGCACCCTTGCCGCTCACGTGTGTCCTCTCAGTGCTTCTTGCTTACTGGTTGCCGCAGCCGGACGCGACCGCGGCCGCGGAAGCGGTCACGGCGGGCGTCTCCAGCCAGGGCAGGTCGTGTCCCATACGGTCGCGCTTGGTGCGCAGGTAGTGGAGGTTGTGCTCGCCCGCCTGAACGGGCATGGGCTCGCGGCCGGTGACCTTCAGGCCGTGGCGCAGCAGCGCGTCGGTCTTGTCGGGGTTGTTGGTCATCAGCCGGACGCTGTGCACGCCGAGGTCCGCGAGGATCTGGGCGCCGGCGCCGTAGTCGCGGGCGTCGGCGGGCAGGCCGAGTTCGAGGTTGGCGTCCAGGGTGTCGCGGCCGCGCTCCTGCAGCTCGTACGCCCGGAGCTTGGACAGCAGGCCGATGCCGCGCCCCTCGTGGCCGCGCAGGTAGACGACCACGCCCCGGCCCTCCTCCTGGATGCGCCGCAGGGCGGTGTCCAGCTGGGGGCCGCAGTCGCAGCGCAGGGAGCCGAAGACGTCACCGGTGAGGCATTCGGAGTGGACGCGGACCAGGACGTCCTCGCCGGCGCCGAGGTCGCCATGGACGAGGGCGACGTGTTCGACACCGTCGACGGTGGAGCGGTAGCCGTAGGCGGTGAAGGTGCCGTGCCGGGTGGGCAGGCGGGTCTCGGCCTCGCGGCGGACGGTGGGCTCGCTGCCGCGGCGGTAGGCGATCAGGTCCTCGATGGAGATGATCGTCAGGCCGTGCTTGCGGGCGAACGGGATCAGCTCGGGCAGACGGAGCATCCGGCCGTCCTCGCCGGCGATCTCCACGATGGCGCCGGCCGGGCGCAGGCCCGCGAGCCGGGCGAGGTCCACGGCGGCCTCGGTGTGGCCGTTGCGGACGAGGACGCCGCCGGGCTTGGCGCGCAGCGGGAAGACATGGCCGGGGCGGACGAAGTCCGTCGGCTCCGCCGTGCCGCTCGCGAGGAGCTGAAGCGTCGTCGCGCGGTCGGAGGCCGAGATGCCGGTGCTCACACCGTGCGCGGCGGAGGCGTCAACGGAGATGGTGAACGCGGTCTTCATCGACTCGGTGTTGTCCTGGACCATCTGCGGCAGCCGCAGCCGGTCCAGTTCCTCGCCCTCCATGGGGGCGCAGATGAGTCCCCGGCACTCGCTCATCATGAAGGCGACGATCTCGGGGGTGGCCTTCTCGGCGGCGATGACGAGGTCGCCCTCGTTCTCCCGGTCCTCGTCGTCGACGACCACGACCGGGCGGCCGGCCGCTATGTCGGCGATGGCCTGCTCGACGGGGTCGAGCCCGAAGTTCTCGATGGTGTCCAGGTCGTACAGGGGCGGTGCCGAGGTCATGCCGGGGCTCCTTCCAGGACGGGCTGCGGATTCCTGCGGGAGCGCAGCCACCAGTCGCGCATGCCCCACAGGACGAGTGCGCCGTAGATGACGTAGACGAAACCGGAGAAGGCGTAGCCGTTGGCGAAGTTGAGGGGGACGCCGACGAGGTCGACCAGCAGCCAGGCGATCCAGAACTCGACCATGCCCTTGGCCTGGGCGTACATGGCGACGACCGTGCCGACGAAGATGTAGGCGTCGGGCCAGGGGTCCCAGGACAGCGACGGGTACGCCGTGAAGAGCAGGGCCACCGCGACCGTGCCGGCGGCGGCCGCGCCGAGCATCGCCGCGCGCTCGCGCCAACTGGCGAACCGGGGGGCGATGTGGCCGTCCTCGGCCCGGCCCTGGTTGCGCCGCCACTGCCACCAGCCGTACAGCGCGACGGCCATGACGACGGCCTGCTTGCCGGCGCTGCCGGTCAGATGGCCGTAGAAGGCGGCGAAGAGGACGAGACCGGAGAGGAACTGCACGGGCCAGGTCCACAGGGAGCGGCGCCAGCCGAGCGCGAGGGTGATCAGGCCGAGGATGTTGCCGGTCATGTCCGACCAGATGATGCGCTGCCCGAAGAGGGTGAAGGCCTCGGAGTTCAGCCAGTTCACTTGGTGGCTCCCTGGGCACGGTCGCCGAGGAGCCGCTCGACGTACTTGGCGACGACGTCGACCTCGAGGTTGACCGGGTCGCCGGGCTGCTTCAGGCCCAGCGTGGTCAAGGCGAGGGTGGTCGGGATGAGGCTGACGGTGAAGTGGTCCGGTCCGGCGTCCACGACCGTGAGGCTGATGCCGTCGACGGTGATGGAGCCCTTCTCCACGACGTAGCGGGAGAGGTCCGCCGGGAGGGAGATCTTCACGATCTCCCAGTTCTCGGAGGGCTTGCGCTCCAGCACCTCGCCGGTGCCGTCGACGTGGCCCTGCACGATGTGCCCGCCGAGACGCGCGCCCACGGCCATGGGGCGTTCCAGGTTGACGCGGGAGCCGACGCCGAGCGCGCCGAGGCTGGAACGGTTCAGGGTCTCCGCCATCACATCGGCGGTGAACTCGTCGCCCTCGTGCTCCACGACGGTGAGACAGACCCCGTTCACGGCGATGGAGTCGCCGTGCTGCGCGCCCTCGGTCACGACGGGGCCGCGGAGCCGGAAGCGGGAGGCGTCGCCGAGGTTCTCGACGGCGGTGATCTCACCCAGCTCTTCGACGATTCCGGTGAACACTTCCCGGGTCCTCCTGCCTCTTGGGGCACGGACTCCGGGGCCTGTCGATGACGACAGAATGTACGGGTGAACACACCTGCGGCGACGCCGAAAGAGGCCCGTCCGCATACGGACAAGCCCCAGATACGGCGACGCGCACACGTACGTGTGCCCGCCCGCCGCGCACTGCCTCCCATCCGGACTTTAACCGTCGGTCCAGGAATTTCACCTGGTCAACCGGCCGCTGGAAGCGACCGGGTCGCGGACTGTAACCGCCGGTTCGGACTTTCACCGACCCCGGAGTGCGCTGCTTCTGGTACAGGGCCAGTGTGCCACGCCTAGCGGTGCTCAAGACAGACAGAGGGTGTGGGCTCCCTCACAGCATGTGTCGCCGGGCTTGCGCGGCCGGGCCGGGCCGCGCAACTGCTGTACCTCCAGGGCGCTTTGACCTATGGTCCGGACCTATTGACCGTACTGGTCTAGTCCTCTTATCGTGCGGGCGGGTCCGGTGGCGGTGACGACGGCCCTTGCCCGCCGCCGGGCCGCCAAGGCGCCGGACGCCACGACCGGGGCGCCGGCGGGCGTCTGGCACGCTGAGGCCCATGACGCCTTCGCCGCCCTCCGAAGAGTTCGAGTCCCACCGGCCCCGGCTGTTCGGCCTGGCCTACCGCCTGCTCGGCTCCGCCCATGAGGCGGAGGACGCGGTGCAGGACGCCTATCTGCGGTTCAGCGGCGCCGACCGGGCGGCGATCGAGCACCCTGGGGCATGGCTCGCCAAGGCCGTCACCAATCTCTGTCTGACCCGGCTGACCTCGGCCCGGGCGCGGCGCGAGGAGTACCCCGGGACCTGGCTGCCCGAGCCGGTGGTCACCTCCGACGGCACCCTCGGGCCGCTGGAGTCGGCGGAGCGGCGCGAGCAGGTCTCCTTGGCCCTGCTGGTCCTGCTGGAGCGGCTGACGCCGACCGAGCGGGCCGTGTACGTGCTGCGCGAGGCGTTCGGTTACGCCCACCGGGAGGTCGCGGAGGTCCTGGACCTGAGCGAGTCCAACTGCCGTCAGCTGTACCGGCGGGCGGTGGCCCGGGTCGCCGTGCCGGAGGGCCGCTTCGAACCGGCGCCGGAGCGGCGGGAGGAGCTGCTCCTGTCCTTCCTGGCGGCGGCCCGCGGGGGCGACCTGGCCGGTCTGGAGAAGATGCTCGCGGCGGACGTCACCTACTGGGGCGACGGCGGCGGCAAGGTGTCCGCGGTCCGGCGGCCGGTCGAGGGACGCGAGAAGGTGGTGCGCTTCCTGGTGGGCGGGGCCGAGCGGTTCACGGGCGGCCTGGACATCGTGGTGGCGGAGGTCAACGGCGCGAGCGCGCTGGTCGCGTGGGCGGGCGACGTGCTCGCCGGGGTGGCGGCCTTCGAACTGCGGGACGGGCTGATCACCCATGTATGGACCGTGATGAACCCCGACAAGCTGGCCTACATGCAACGGCAGTTGACGCGGTCGTAGCGGAGCCGTCCCGGGGCCTGTCACTTTTGCGGAGGCTGCGTGGTCTCAGCGGAGGAGGGTGCTCCGACCGAGGGGCACCCCGAGTCCGGAGGGACGGGAACAGCATGACCAGCATCCTGGTGACAGGCGGGACGGGCACGCTCGGCACGCGCGTGACGGAGCGACTGCGGGCGGACGGGCACGAGGTGCGGGTGCTCAGCCGGCACACGCCGCCGTACGCCGTCGATCTGCGGGTCGGCGGGAGCGGGCTGGACGCGGCGCTCGCCGGCGTGGAGACCGTGGTGCACTGCGCGACCACTCAGCGGGGCGGCGACGAGACCGCCGCCGATCATCTGATCGAGGCGGCCCGGCGGGCCGGGGTGGGTCATCTGGTCTACATCTCGATCGTCGGCATCGACCAGGTGCCGCTCGGCTACTACAAGACCAAGCTGGCCGTGGAACGCAAGGTCGAGGCGTCGGGCCTCGGCTGGACCGTCCTGCGCACGACCCAGTTCCACGACCTGCTCGTCACCGCCCTGGGCGGACTGGCCAGGCTGCCCGTCATGCTGGTCCCTGCCGGGGTCCCGGACCAGCCGGTGGAGGTGGGCGAAGTCGCGGACCGCCTGGTGGAGTTGGCGCTCGGCGTGCCGGCCGGGCGGGTGGCGGACATGGGCGGCCCCGAAGTGCGGTCCCTGGACTCGCTGGCCCGCGCCTACCTCCGCGCGACCGGGCGGCGCCGGGCGGTGGCACAGGTGCCGCTGTTCGGCCGGACGTATCGCGCCTGCCGGGAGGGCGGACTGGTGGCGCCGGAGCGGGCGGTGGGGAAGACGACGTTCGAGGAGTATCTGGGGCGCCGCTTCGGCGGCTGACCCGGCGGCCGGGTGGGACAGGGGGAGACGGGCGTGCCGTCAGTTCCGGTCCTGCGGTGCGAACAGCTCGTCCTGGGCGCGGTCCCGGGCGGTGAGCAGGGCGCCGCGCAGGACCGCGGTGCCGCCGAGGGTGCTCGGCCGTACCTCTGTGAGCAGGGGTGACATACGGCGGAGCCGCTCCTCCACCAGCCCCGCGAGCACCGTGCCGCCGGCCTGCCCGGCCTCTCCGCCGAGCACCACACAGCCGGGGTCGAGCATGGCCACCACGGACGCGGCGCCGATGGCGATCCGGTCGGCGAGAGCGTGCAGAAACCGGTCGGCGGGGCGTTCGGAACCCGAACCGTCCGAACCGGCGGGGCGTTCGGCGTCCGCGCGAGACGCCTGCCCCGCCACCTGCGCCACCGCCTGCCGGATCACCACCGCCGCGCCGGGTCCGTCCATCCTGGCCGGTACCGGCAGGCCGTGCTCCGCCGCCAGGGCGCCGATCGCCGCCGCGCCCGCCAGCGAGTGGAAGCCTCCGTCGCAGTCCCGTGCCGAGGGCAGCGAGTCGGTGCCCGGCACCGGCAGGAAGCCGATCTCGCCCGTGCCGCCCGAGGCACCGCGGCGCAGCGTGCCGTCGAGGACGACCGCCGCGCCGACGCCATGCCCCAGCCAGAGCAGGACGAAGGTGTCCCGGTCCCGGGCGGCGCCCTCGCGCTGCTCGGCCAGGGCGGCGAGGTTGGTCTCGTTCTCCACGGTGACGCGGGCCCCGGGCAGCCGTTCCTGCAAGGCGGCGGCCAGGCTGCGGTGCCAGGCGGGCAGCCCGCCCGAGTCGCGCAGGTCGCCGGTGGCCGGGTCGACGAGGCCCGGCGCGCCGATGCCGACGGTGTGCAGCCTCCCCCACGCTCGTACGCCCTCGCGCGGGGGCGCCCCCATCGCCTCGGCCTCCTTGGCGGTCCGCTCCACCGCGGCCACCGCCTGCTCCACGGCGGGACCGGTCCCGGTGTCGCCGCCGATCGGCACGGACGCCTCGGCCAGGACCCGGCCGACCAGGTCGGAGACGAGGACGAAGACCCCTCCGGTGCGGACGTCGAGCGCGGCCAGATGGGCCCGGTCGGCGACGATGCCGTACAGCCGGGCGTTGGGGCCCCGGCGCTGCTCGCCGGACTCGCCGACGACCGTGATCAGCCCGGCGTCGCTGAGCCGTTCCACGAGGTCGGCGACCGTCGGCCGGGACAGACCCGTCAGCTGCTTCAACTGCCCGGCCGTGAGCGGGCCTTCCTGCTGCAGCAGGCGCAGGGCCAGGCGGTCGTTGATGGCCCGGGCGGTGCTGGGTGATGCGGGCATGACGGGAATCCTTCCAGATCGACGCAGCAGGGGCGCCGACGGCGGCCGTAGGACCGACTATCTATCAGGCAGGGTCCCTGATAGTTTACGGCGCGTGCCGTGAGGGCGAGCTGCGGGGAGGGACCGGAACATGAGTGACGTGGGCTTCGCGCGCGACGAAGTGCGGCGCGCCCGGTACGCCGTGGCGGCCGTGTTCGCCGTGCACGGCGCCGTGACCGGGACGTTCGCCACCCGGGTGCCGTGGATCCAGGACCATGCCTCGCTCGGTGCGGGCCAGTTGGGGTTCGCGCTGGCCTTCACGGCGTTCGGCGCATCCTGTGCGATGCCGCTGGCGGGCCGGATCAGCCACCGGTTCGGCAGCCGTACGGCCCTGCGCGGACTGCTGGCGCTCTGGACGCTCTCCCTGGTCCTGCCGTCCCTAGCGCCGAACCTGTACACCCTGTGCCTGGCGATGTTCGCCTACGGCGCGAGCGCGGGCATGGCCGACGTGGCGATGAACGCCCTCGGCGTCGAGATCGAGCGGCTGCTGGGCAAGTCGATCATGTCGGGGCTGCACGGCATGTGGAGTGCGGGCGCCCTGATCGGATCGGCGGCCGGCACGCTCGCGGCGCACCTCGGCTCGGACGCCCGGCTGCACTTCTCCCTCGCCGCGGCCGTGCTGACCGTGCTCGGCCTGGTGGCCTGCACCTGGGTGCTGGATCTGCAGCCCGCAGAGGACGAGGAGCCGCCGCCGCGGTTCGCGCTCCCGCCGCGCTCGGCGCTGCTGATCGGCACGGTCGGCTTCTGCGCGGTGTTCGCGGAGGGCGCGAGCCTTGACTGGTCGGCGGTGTTCCTGCGGGACCGGCTGGCCAGCTCGGCCGGTGTCGCGGCGGCCTGTACGACCGGCTTCATGCTGACGATGGCGGTGGCCCGCATCGCCGGGGACGCGGTGGTGAACCGGTTCGGCGCGGTCCGCACCGTCCGGGCCGGCGGCGTCCTGGCCGTGCTGGGCGGTCTGCTGATCGTGTTCGCCGGGTGTCCGGCGGTGGCGATGGGCGGGTTCGCGCTGATGGGACTGGGTATCGCGGTGGTCGTGCCGCTGTGCTTCGCGGCGGCCGGGCACGCCGGGCCCCATCCCAGCCAGGCCATCGCGGGCGTGGCGACGATCACCTACACCTCGGGGCTGATCGCGCCGAGCCTGATCGGCGGGGTGGCCCAGGCGACCAGCCTGGTGGTGTCGTTCTGCGTGGTGACGGCGCTGGCGTGCGGGCTCGCGGTGTTCGCGGGCGTCGTGCGCAGCGCCGAGCGCGGCGGCCGGACCGAGGTCAGCCGGCCGGCCGCAGCAGTTCCCGACCCACGGCCCTGAAGGCGTCGGTCCAGGGCGCCGGGCGCAGGGTCGTGGCGTCGAGCCGGACCAGCACCCGGGTGCCCTGGGCGTAGGTCCGCATCCCGTCGGCCGAGCAGAAGCGGAAGCCGTAGGTCAGACCGGTGGTGCCGAGCCGGTCCAGCCAGAGGTGGACGGCGTAGGTGCCGGGACTGGTCACGGGCGCCTCGTAGCTGATGCGCAGTTCGCGGACCGCGTTGCAGGCGTCGCCGGCCGCGTGCCAGTCGCCGTCGAAGCGCACGCCGTGCGCGTTCCACAGCTCGGTCCAGGCGCGCTCGACCAGCAGCGGGTAGCGGGCGTTGTGCAGAAGGCCGAGCGCGTCGAGGTCGTCGAAGTGCACGGTGACGGGGATCAGCCGGCCGTAGGAGACGAGGGGCGCGATCGGGGCTTCGGCGGTCACGGGAGAGGCTCCTGAACATAGCTGGTGAGACGGTTACATACTAAGCGACCGCTCAGGAGCCCTGGCCGAGTGCCCGTCAGCCCGCGATGGAGTCCAGTTGCTCGGCGGCGGGCCGCAGCGCCCACAGGTCGCCGCCGGGCGGCGCCTCCAGCCGGGCCACGGCCGCCTCGGCCGCCGGATCGCCCGCGTCGGCCGCCGCGTGCACGACATCCGTGGCCGCGTACCGGTGGAACTCCAGCTCCGGGTGCGGCCACGCGGCGGCGCCGGTCGCGGCCGGCAGCAGACAGCCGACCGCCTTGAACAGGCTCTGCCCGTCCGGGCCCTGGTACGCCCACAGGTTCACGCCCACGTGCCGGCCGATGGCCGCGAGCCGGGCGTAGGCGACGAGGTCGAAGGCGGAGTAGTGCCAGCTGCGGGTGCGGGCGAGTTCCTGGGGCTGGCTGCCGTCGGCCGCGATCTGCGGGTCGATCCGCTTGGCGCGCGCGTCGAGGACGGTCCGCCGGGCCAGCGCGATGTCGCCGGTGGAGTAGGCGAGGGCGGCGAGCTGCATGTCGTAGAAGGTGCCGTGATTGTTGGCGGCCGCGCCCTCCTGCTTGCCGAAGTCGCTGTTCTTCAGCCAGTTCAGGAAGTCGGCGTTCCACTTGCCCATCGCGGTGCGGTCCTCGGCGCTCCAGCCGGGGGCGCCGGCGGCCAGGATGGCCTGGGCGTCGAGGACGCTGGTGTACGACTGGGAGAAGTCGATGACGCCGATGGCCCGGCCGTCGTACTTGCACGGGATGAACTGGGCGTGGTCCAGGTCGGGGTTCATCCGGGTGGCCGGGTCCAGGAACCAGGTGCGCAGGATCTGCCCGGCCTTCTCGGCGTAGGCCCGCTTGCCGGTGTAGTACCAGGCGAGCGCGAGGTCGTACGTCGAGTCGAAGACCTTCTCGGCGTCCTGCCGGTCCGTTCCGCTGTCGACCTCCGGATTGCGCTGCCCGTCGCGCTGGACGTACGGGCAGCCCCAGGGGTTGTCGGCGGTGGGGGTGGTCGTGGGCCACCAGTAGGGGGCCTGGCTCAGGTACTCGTGGACGTCACCGCCGGGTGCGGGCCTCGGCTTGTCGACGACCGTCCAGGGGCCCTGGTCCAGCCAGGTGTCGGCGCGGGTGGTCAGGTCCCGCAGTGCGCGCTGGAGTCGGGGGTCATGGCCGAGGCGGGCGCGGGTCTGCCGGAGCCGGCCGCCGTCGAGGACGGCGGTCCTCGGGGCCATCGGCGCGGCGTGCGCGGAGGGGGCGTACGCGGCGTGCGCGGACGGGACGAGCGCGGCCCCGAACGTCACCATCGCGGCCAGCAGCACGGCCGCACGGGATCTTCCACTCATCGGGCACTCCGATCTGTCAGCGATCAGCGTGGATCAGATATATGAACTGAGTTCATGAGTAGGACCGTGCGAGCGTAGAACCGCTCGTTGCCCGTGACAATGGTGCGGACCGTCTTCACGTACGTAAGAAAGCGAAACTGCACCATGGACCTCGGCGTGCGCTGGAAGCTGCACGGTGACGGGCGCACCCCCGCGCCCGGAGCGGTGGTACGCCCCGACGAGCGGCTCTCCTGGCCGCGCACGGTGGGCCTGGGCGCCCAGCACGTGGTCGCGATGTTCGGCGCGTCCTTCGTGGCGCCCGTTCTGATGGGGCTCGACCCGAACCTGGCCATCATGATGTCGGGCGTGGCGACCACGATCTTCCTGCTCGCCACCCGCGGCCGGGTGCCGAGCTATCTGGGCTGCTCCCTGTCGTTCGTGGGCGTGGCCGCCGTCATCCGCGCCCAGGGCGGCACGAGCGCCACGGTCACCGGCGCGGTGTTCGTCGTCGGTGTGGCGCTGTTCCTGGTGGGACTCGCGGTGCAGCGCTTCGGGGCCCGGATCATCCACGCGGCCATGCCCCCGATCGTCACCGGCGCGGTCGTCATGCTGATCGGCTTCAACCTCGCCCCGGTGACCGCCTCCACCTACTGGCCGCAGGACCAGTGGACGGCCCTGCTGGTCATGCTGTTCACCGGGCTGGCCGTGGTCTGCCTGCGGGGCTTCTGGTCCCGTATCGCGATCTTCCTCGGTCTCGTCTTCGGCTACGGCATCTCCTGGGCCTTCGACCGGATCTTCGGCAAGATCCACTCCATGAGCGCCGGAGGCAAGGTCACCGACCACTGGCGGCTCGACCTCTCCGGTGTCTCCAAGGCGGACTGGATCGGCCTGCCGCACTTCCATGGACCGTCCTTCCAGTGGTCGGCGATCCTGGTCGCGCTGCCGGTCGTCATCGCCCTCGTCGCGGAGAACGCGGGGCACGTCAAGGCGGTCGGCGAGATGACCGGCGACCCGCTCGACGACAAGCTCGGTACGGCGATCTCCGCGGACGGTGTCGGGTCCATGCTGTCCACCGCGGTGGGCGGCCCGCCGAACACCACCTACTCCGAGAACATCGGCGTGATGGCGGCGACCCGTGTCTACTCCACCGCCGCCTACTGGGCCGCGGCCGGCTTCGCCCTGCTCTTCGGCATCTGCCCGAAGTTCGGCGCCGTCGTGGCCGCGGTTCCGGGCGGGGTCCTCGGTGGCATCACCGTGATCCTCTACGGCATGATCGGCCTGCTCGGCGCCCAGATCTGGCTGCACGCCAAGGTCGATCTGCGCAACCCGCTGAACCTGGTGCCGGCCGCCGCGGGCATCATCATCGGCGTCGGCAACGTCAGCCTGAAGTTCACCAGCAACTTCTCGCTCAGCGGCATCGCCCTCGGCACTCTGGTCGTCATCACCGGCTACCACGCGCTGCGCGCCCTCGCGCCGGCCCATCTGAAGCAGCAGGAGCCGCTGCTGGACGAGGGCACCTCCGCCTACGACACGGAGGCCGAGGGGGAGGGGGCTCCGCGCACCAAGTCGTAGGTGACCCACAGCTAGGCGTCGATCCGGGCCTCGCCGGTGTCCAGGGTCGGCGCCCGGCCGATCTTTGTGGCCGGCTGCTTTCTCCTGGTCGGGGTGGGTGTCGTGCTCTCCGGGGCGGGCGACGGCGCCCGGTCGACCGTCGTACTCGACGAAGGCGAGGGAGACGGAACAGGAGAAGGTGTCCGCGGCACGGGAGCCGCGGTCGGCGCCCGGGTCGCCTCGGTCGGGCCTGGTCGGAGCCGTGGACGCCGGAGCCGCGCGCCTCGATCACACCGGTGAGGGAGCCGGCCAGGGTCACCACAGAGGCCACCGCGACCATCACCCCGTGCCGTACGGCACGCCTGCGCGCGGCACGGCGCTCGGCCAAGCGCCGGGCACGTGAGCCTGACACCGGTGCCACTCCCCCTCGCGTCGCGCACTGCGGCGGTCCGTTCCTCCGTTCCGGCGATGTCTCCGGCCGGTCGGCCCGCCCCTCGGCCCAGGGCTGGGACCCTTCCCCCATGGCGCAGCTGGAACGCTTCACCACTCCCGTCGACGCGGTCGTCTCCCGGATGCGCGCTCTCGGCGCGATCCTGCCCGAACGGGACGGTGTCGCCGTGTTCAACCGCGTCTACCTCACCGTCACCGAGGAGATCGACCGGCGCCTGGACACCGGGGAGTTCCGGGACCCACGGGCGGCGATCGCGCTGGACGTGCGGTTCGCCGAGCGCTACCTGGCGGCGGTCGACGCGGCGGCCGCCGACCGCCGACCGCCCGCCTGCTGGCGTCCGTTGTTCCAGCTCCGCCGCCATCCCGGAGTACGGCCACTGCAGTTCGCGCTGGCGGGCGTCAACGCGCACATCGGGCACGACCTGGCGCTCGCCGTGGTGGACGCCTGTCGCACCCTCGGCTGCGAACCGCCGGACCTGGAGGACGAGTTCGACCGCGTGGGCCAGCTCCTCGTGTCGCTGGAGGAGCGCATCCGCGAGGATCTGATGCCGGGCCCCGATCTGCTGCAGATCGCCGACCCGCTCACCCATCTGCTGGGCTCCTGGAGCCTGGAGCGGGCCCGGGACGGGGCCTGGGTGGCGGCACGGACCCTGTGGACGCTGCGCCACTGCGCCGACATGGCCGAGGAGTTCGCCGAACGGCTGGATGCGGCGGTGGGGTTCGCGGGGCGGATGCTGCTGACGCCGCTCGCCGACTGAACCTGGCCGGATTCCGCCCCTGCGCGAGCGGCCCTCGGAACACGCTGGTGATCGCCGTACGTTGCCGACGAGTATCCGATCCGGTCACAGAGGAGCAGCGGTATGGCGACCCGCCTCGGCCTGAGTCTTCCCCAGATGCGGCAGTACGCAATCGGCACGGACGTGCCCGCGGTGGCACGCGCCGCCGAGCGGATCGGCTACGACAGCCTGTGGGTCTTCGAGCGGGCGCTGTTCCCCGAGCCCGCCACCCAGGGCCTGTACGGCGTCGAGGGCATGCCCTGGCCCGACCAGTACCGCAACGTGGCGGACCCGCTGGTCACCCTGACCCTGGCCGCGGCGGCCACCGAGCGGGCGGAGCTGGGCTCCAGCGTGCTGGTGGCGCCGCTGCACGTGCCGTTCCAGCTCGCCAAGGCCCTGGCCTCGCTGGACGCGGCGAGCGGGGGCCGGGTCATCGCGGGTCTCGGCACCGGCTGGTCCTTGGACGAGTACGCGGCCTCGGCCGTCCGGCCGTTCGCGGAGCGGGGCGCGGCCCTGGACGAGATCATCGCCGTGTGCCGGGCAGTGTGGGGTCCGGATCCGGTTGTGTACGAAGGCCGGTTGACCAGGATCGCCTCGGCCGTGGTCGGGCCCAAGCCCGCCCGGCCGATCCCGGTGATGCTGGCGGCGAGCAACGATCGGGCCTTCCGCAGGCTCGTCGACCATGCCGACGGCTGGCTGCCCGCGGGGTTCAGCGCGGAGGGAGTCAGGGCACAGTGGCGGCGGTTGCGGGAGCTGGCCGAGGAGCGCGGCCGTACGAAGCCCATCCGGACCGTGCTGCGGGTGAACACCAGCCGCCAGGCGAAGCCGTACGACGGGGCGGACCGCCAGCCCTTCCAGGGCGATGTCGACCAGATCGTGGCGGACCTCGTGGAGTACGCCGGCATCGGCCTGGACGAGATCCTGATCGACCTCCAGGGCACCGCGCGGGACGCGCGGGAGCTGGCGGACGTCGCCGCGGAGGTGTTTGAAAAGGCGCGGGCGGCCGGAGTCTGAGGCCGGCCGCCCGCGCCTTGGTCCTTGCTCGTTTCCTGGTCAGTCCTCGGGCAGCTCCACAGGGGCGATCTCGTCGTACACGTCACCCGGGCCGGGGTTGGCCGGGTCGCTCTCGCCGCCGAAGTGGTGCATGACGCCCCAGACCGCGTTCAGCGCGGTCTGGATCGCGCCCTCGGCCCAGCCGGCCGTCCAGGAGATGTCGTCGCCGGCGAGGAAGATGCCCCGCTTGTCCTCGGGCAGCCGGTCCTGCATGAAGTGGGTGAACAGGCGCCGCTGGTAGCGGTAGTGGCCGGGCAGGTTGGCCTTGAACGCCCCCATGAAGTAGGGCTCGTTCTCCCAGGAGACCGTCACCGGGTTGCCGATGATGTGCTTGCGGATGTCGACCTTCGGGTAGATCTCGCCGAGCGACTTCAGCATCACCTCCATCCGCTCGTTCGCGGACAGCGGCAGCCACTTCAGGCTGTCGTCGCACCAGGTGTAGGAGAGGCAGATGACGGCGGGCTGGTCCGGGCCGTTGTCGAGGAGGTAGGTGCCGCGGGTCATGCGGTCGGTGAGCGTCATCGACATGACGTCCCGGCCGGTCTCCTCGTCCTTGTCCAGCCAGAACGGCCGGTCGACGGGGACGAAGAGCTTGGAGCTCTCCATGTAGTGGGTGCGCTCGATCGCCGTCCAGTGGTCGATCGGGAACAGCGAGTCGTCGCAGGCGATCTTGGACAGCAGCATCCAGGACTGGGCGGTGAAGATCGCCGCCTTGTAGGTGCGGATGTCGCCGTTCGCGTCGGTCACGGTGATCTGGTTGCCCGCGGTGCGGTGCAGCCGGGTCACGGCCGGGCGCGGCTCGCCGTCCACGTGCAGGGACTTCAGCGAGGTGCCGTAGGGCCAGTGGACGATCTTCTCCGGCTCGCGCTCCCACAGGCGCAGCGGCAGCTGCTGGGAGCCGCCGACGATGCCGCGGTGGTGGTCGTCGGCCTCGGTGTAGACGACGCGCAGGATCTCCAGGATGGAGTTCGGGAAGTCGGTGTCCCAGCCGCCGGTGCCGAAGCCGACCTGGCCGAAGATCTCGCGGTGCCGGAAGGACTTGAAGGCCTCGGACTCGCAGAGGAAGCCGTAGAAGGTCTGGTTGTCGAGCTTCTCGACGAGCTTCGCCCAGATCTCGCGGATGCGCGGGACGTCCCGCTCGCGCATGGCGCGGTTCATGTCGGAGAAGTCGGCGCCCTCGTCGAGGCACTTGTTCCAGGCGCCGGCGACGTCCCGGTAGACCTGGGGCAGATCGTCGATGGTCTCGGCGTAGTGCGACTCGCCCTTGAGGTCCACGACGGTCGAGGGGGTGGCCTCGGCCAGCGGGTTCGGGAAGGGCTTGGTCTCCAGGCCCACCATGTCGATGTAGTGCTGGAGGGCGGTGGAGGACGGCGGGAAGCGCATGGCGCCCATCTCGGCGGTCAGCGACTCGGCGCAGCCCTCGAAGCCGACCGTGCGCAGCCGGCCGCCGATCTGGTCGGCCTCGTAGACGACGGGCTTGAGGCCCATCTTCATCAGCTCGTACGCCGCCACGATGCCGGACAGACCGCCGCCGATGATCGCGACCTCGGTGCCGTGCTCGGTCGCGGGTATCTGACCGAGGCCCGCCGGGTGGGCGAGGAAGTCGTCGTAGGCGTAGGGGAAGTCCGGGCCGAACATGGTGATCGGCGGCTGCTGCTCGTCGGTGTGCTCGACGGCGTTGGGCACCGTGGACGTCATGGGGTACGGACTCCTTGCACGAGGTGAAACAGGGGGGAGGCTTGTGCGGCGGCTCAGCCGAGGGACCCGTACAGACCGGGGCGGCGGTCCTTCAGGTACGGGTTGGCCTCGCGGGAGGCGGCCAGGAAGGCGGGGTCGGCGTCGGCGATCACCAGCTGCTCGGTGCGGCCGGCCCGGGTGCGGGCGACACCGTCGGGACCGGCGAGGACGGAGAGACCGACGAACTCGAACTCCCCTTCGTGCCCGACCCGGTTGACGTACGCGACGTACATCTGGCTCTCCCAGGCGCGCACCGGCACCAGGGACTCGGCGACGAACTGGAAGGGGTGCATCTGCGCGGTCGGGACGACGAGAAGGTCGGTGCCGGCCAGGGCGTGGGCGCGGACGTTCTCCGGGAACTCGACGTCGTAGCAGATCATCAGGCCGACGGTGAGGCCGTTCAGCTCGGCCTGGACGACCGGCTGCTCGCCCGGCGTGAAGTGATCGCGTTCGAAGCAGCCGAAGAGGTGGGTCTTGCGGTAGTTCGCGAGCCGGGTACCGTCCGCCGAGATCAGCTGGGCGGAGTTGTGGACGGTCTCGCCGTCGCGCTCCGGGTAGCCGTAGACGATCGCCAGGCCGTGTCGGTGGGCCAGCTCGGCGATCGCGTCCGCGCTGTCGCCGTCGGCGGGCTCGGCGAGGCGGGCGATGTCGTCACCGATCGCGTACCCGGTCAGGAACATCTCCGGTGCGGCGAGCAGCGCGGCGCCGGCGGCGGCGGCACGGCCCGCGGCCTCGTCGAGGACCTTGAGGTTCTCGGCGATCGAGCCGGGGCGGCCGGAGCTCTGGAGCAGGGCGGTGCGCATGCGTGAACCTCACCGGACGGGGATTTTGGGGGGCCACGAAGAAGGTACGGTCGGCGTGCTCCGCCGGACAAGAAGGAGCCGTTGCGCGCCCGTGCGCGGTTCATTGCGTGGAGAGCCGGTCGGACGGCGATTCGTTGCGCGCCCCCGGGTGTGGTTCCCGTCCTGGGTGCGGCTACTTGCCGGTGCCGACGGGGTCGACGGTGATGGCGGAGCCGCTGCCGTCCGAGACCGGCACGTTGATGCTGACGGGCAGCGTGCGGGGGTGCGTCTCGTTCGGCGGGGTCACGACGAGGCTGGTGAAGGTCTCGCCGCTGCCGCCGGAGGTGTTCGGCGGGTAGTGCAGGGTGAAGCGGGTCTCCTCGCCCGGCTTGACGCTGACCAGCGGGGCGGCGAGCTTGCTGCGCCGGGCACTGACCGTGCCGTCCTTGCTCTTGAGGTCGGCGCCGGGGAAGCCCTTGAGGGTGCAGGCGGTGGTACCGGTGTTCTTCAGGTTGACGACGAGGGTGCCCTCGGCCATGCCGCCGGAGGTGCTGAACACGAGCTGGGACGTGGTGCAGGCGGACGTCATGGCGCTGCCCGTCCGGGACGCGGTGGGGGTGCCCGTGCCGCTGGACGCGCCGGTGCCGTCGGAGGCCCGGGAGCCGGAGCCCTGGGAGCCGGAACCCTGCGAGGCGGCGCTCGGCGAGCCGGAGTCGCTCGCGCCGGACGAGCCCTTGTCACCGCCCTGGCAGGCGGTGAGCGACAGGCCTGCCACGGCGGCGACGGCGAGCAGCGAGAGCTTCTGGACGCGCATGGTTCCCCTTCAGCGGTACGGGTTCGGCGGTGCGGATGACGTGCTGCCCCGTGAGACACCTGCCGCGGTTGACGCGTTCCGGTCGACACCGCTCCCGTACACGGCTGTGACAAACGGCTAGATCTCCCGCAGCCGTCGCACGATGTCCCGCAGCAGCCCCGGGTCGGTGGCCGGGTCGCCGGCCGGGTGGCGGCGGGGCTCGTCGATGCGGATCAGGCCCGCCTCGGCCAGGTCACCGAGCAGCACCCGGAGGACGGTCAGGGGCAGGTCGGCGTCCGCGGCCAGCTCCACCACGGGTCGCGGGCCGCGCCGGATCAGGTCGAGCAGGGCGGCACGGGCGTGGTCGACGGCCGGTCCCGGCGCGTCGGCGTCCAGCGCGGTGACCCGGGACATCAGGTCGATGGCCTGCGCGCCCGCGGGCCGGGTGCGGCCGCGCGTCACCGTGTAGGGGCGCACCATCGACCCGGTCTCGTCCTCGTACCAGTGCTCGTCGCTCACCGCGGGATCATCTGGGGGTGCGGGCGGCCGCGTCCAGGTGGCGGCCGAGGCGGCGGACGAGCAGGGCCATCTCGTGGGCGAGCTGACCGACGTCGGTGCCGGCCTCGCTGAGGACGGCGAGCCGGCTGCCGTGGCCGGCCGGGGTGATGAAGAGGTAGGCGTCGTCGAGCATCACCATGGTCTGCCGCACCTCGCCCGCGGCGAACCGCTCCCCCGCCGAGCGGGCCAGGCCGTGGAAGCCGGAGCAGACGGCGGCCAGGTGCTCGATGTCGCGCCGGCGCATCCCGTCCGAGCTGCTGAGCGGGAGGCCGTCGGCGGTCAGCAGCACGGCCTGGCGGACGTGCTCGGTGCGCGCCACGAGATCGTCCAGCAGCCAGCCCAGGTCCGTGCCGGGCGCTCCGGCGTGCGGGTCGTGCGGCTCCGGGGTCTGGTCGTCACCGTTCATGATCGGCGTCGGTCCCTTCGTCGGCGTGGCTGGTCAGGGGGTCGGTGTCGGCGTCGGTGGGGGCATTGTGGGCGTGGGCGGCTGCGGGTGCCCGGTCAGGTGCGGCGGTGTGTTCGGGTGCGGGTGCGTGGGGGCTGGTCGCGCCGTTCCCCGCGCCCCTTGGGAGCCGCGCTTCCGTCGGGTTCGTGGTAGCGGAGCCTCGGGCAGTCGCGTCGGTCGCCGGGAGGCCCTTGCGGCCGCGGTCGAGGCCGCGCTGGAAGGCGCCGAAGATCGCGCGCATCTCCTCGGCGTCGATCTCACGTCCGGGTCCGGCGTCCCGCGGCGGCGGTTCGTCCCGCAGCTCCCGGACGAGGGAGGCCTGCCGGGTCCGGCTGGGCAGGGCGGGCGGGGTGACCGGCGCCTCGGACACGGCCTCGGGGCCGGTGCCGGCCGAGGCCGTCGGCCGCTCCCCCGACGACGGCGTGGACCCGGCCCCCGAACCGGCGGCAGCCACAGGTGTCGCGGCGTCCGACGGCAGCTCGCGCACCGGCCCCGGATCAGGGACGGCCCGGGACGACGGCCCCTCCGCCGCCGCGGACCCGGACACGGCCCCCGTACCCGGCGCAGGCACGGACGCGAGCCGGTTCCGTCCGGGCGGGTCACCGGCGGGCGCGCGTCGCGGCTCACCCGGCCCGGACTCAGCCGGCCGCTTCCTGGACGGCAGCTCACGTACAGCCGTCCCCTGTTCGCGTGGCTCCGGCTCCGCCAGCACCCCCTGTGGCAGCAGGACCACCGCCGTCGTACCGCCGTACGGCGAGTCCGTGAGGCTCACCTCGATGCCGTGGCGGGTGGCGAGGCGTCCGACGACGTAGAGGCCGAGGCGGTCGTGGCGGGTGGGGTCGAAGCTGTCGGGGTCGGTGAGGGTGGCGCGGGCGTGGGTGCGCGCCTCGGCGTCGAGGCCGAGGCCGCGGTCGTCGATCTCCAGCACGAACCCGCTGCCGACGCGCCCGGTGCGCAGGGTGACCTGGGTGTGCGGGGGTGAGAAGGCAGTGGCGTTCTCCAGGAGTTCGGCGACGAGATGGACCACGTCGGCCACCGCGTCCGCCGCCACGCCCACCTCCGGCATCGGCGGGACCACCACGCGCGCGTAGTCCTCGATCTCACCGACGGCCGAGGCGACGACGTCCGCGACCGGCACGGGCCGGCGCCAGCGGCGGCCGGGCGTGGCGCCGGAGAGGATGATCAAACTCTCCGCGTGCCGGCGCATGCGGGTGGTCAGATGGTCGATGCGGAACAGCTCGCGCAGGACGTCGGGGTCGTCGGTGCGCCGTTCCAGGGTGTCGACGAGCTTCAGCTGACGGTGCACCAGCGCCTGGTTGCGGCGGGCGATGTTGAGCAGCACCGCGAACAGGCCGCGGCGCAGGGTCGCCTGCTTGACGGCCGCTTCGACGGCGGCGAGCCGCGCGGTGTTGAAGGACCGACCGACCTGCCCGATCTCGTCGTCGCGCACCTCGTCGGCGGCCAGCGGCGGCGCCTCCGCCACCGCATCGACCTCCTCGCCGACGCTCAACCTCCGCATGACATCGGGCAGCTGACGCTGAGTCAGGACATCGGCCGCGTCCCGCAGGATCTCCAGGCGCCGCGAGATGCGCCGCGCACCGCGCACCGCGAACCACAGCGACAGCCCCACGGCCGCCAGGCCCACCACGCCGACGACGGCCGACTTGGTCAGCTCCCGGTAGGCGAAGGCCCGGCCGCGTGCCGCGGAGTTCTCGGCGGACCGCGTACACAGTTGCATGTACCGCCGCACGGCCCGGTCGGTGGTGGACCGCCAGGTGTCCGCCGCGACGGCCCGCCCGGCGCCCGCGGCCCCGGCCCGCAGCAGCGCGTCCTCGCCGCGCACCAGCGAGCCGTACAGGTTCCCGCGCTGGAAGTCCTCGAACAGCGCACGCGAGTCGGCGGGCAGGTCCGGGACATAGGTCCGCTGGAACACCCGCCGGTCCTCGATGGTTGCGGTCAGCGTGTCGTACTGCCGGTCGGTCAGCGTGCCGGCCGCCCGCGCCCCGGCGACCAGCGCGTCCTCCCGGGAGACGAACTCCCGCACCCGCACGAGCTCGCTCACGACCTGCGCCTCTCGGGCGAGCTGTCCGGCCTGGAGGGCGGTGAGCGTGGACTGCACGTCGAAGCCGGGCTCGACCAGCGCGCTGTACTGGTCCACGGCCCGGTCCCAGGTGATATGCCGGGACAGCACCTGCGAGCGCAGCCCGTCCAGTGTGCCGGTGGCCGTGACCATGGCGTCCAGCGCCTGCCGCTGCCGGGCCGTCAGCCGGCCGCGGTCGCCGCCCCGGATCGCCTGCCGCATGGCGTCCACGGCCCGGTCGGTACGGCGCTGCTGCTCGAGCAGCTGACCGGCCGTCGCCGTGTCGAGGCGGGAGCCCAGGTAGGCGGCGGACATCCGGCGCTCGATCTGGATCTGCCCGACGGCGGTGTCCACGGGGGTGCCGAAGTCCTCGTACACCCCCTGGAGCCGGATCAGCGCGCGCAGTTCGGCGGTGACGGACACCATCGCGAAGCTCCACAGCGCCATCAGCGCGACGGCCGGGGCGAGCGCGAGCGCCACGATCCGCGTGCGGACGGTGGTGGGACGGCCGAGGGGCCAGCGCATGGAGTACCTGCCGGGGTTACCAGTCAGTAGAAAGTGCGGCACAAGCTACGGGACGCTCACCCCGGACCGCAATGTGACCTGCGGTAACCCCCGGTCACATCCTGGTCAGGACGAAGGTCGTGACGACCGCCGCGTGGTCGGAGGGCCAGTCGTTGTCCGCGACGTCCGGCCAGGGGCGCGGGCTGCCGGTGACGACGGTCCGCGCGTCCCGTACGGTCAGGCCGCGGTGCAGGACGTAGTCGATCCGGTCCTGCGGCTCGGGCCGTCCGCTGCCGTCCTCGTGCACCGGATGGATCGGCGACCAGGTGTGGCCGGGCTCGGCGACGGGGTCCGGGTGGGCCTCGCGGTAGGAGTCGGCGAAGCCAGCGTCCTCGGCGGCCCTCGTCACCGGCCAGGCCACGTCCGGCCAGTCCAGGTGCGAGGGACAGTTGAAGTCGCCGACGAGCACGACCGGGACGCCGTCGCGCGAGGAGTCCGCGATACGCGCCAGTGCGTCCCGCATCTGGGTCATCCGCAGTTCCTCGTGCGCGATCAGCTCCGCCGCCGGCAGCCCGTCGAAGACGGACTCGTAGGGGCCGTACGGCGTGTAGTGCAGATGCGCCGTCCACACGTCGACCTCGCGGCCCGGTGCCACGGCGATCCGGACGCCCGCGGCGCCGTAGAAGCCGACCTCCGGGTCGCCGAAGCGGGCGGTGATGGGGTGGCGGCTGATGATGCCGAGGTTCTCGCCGGCCCGGTGGTGGTGCCAGCCGAGCGCCTCGGCCAGTTCCTGGGCCGCCGTTCCGCCCGTCTCCTGGAGTCCGACGACGTCGGCGCCGCTGTCCAGGACGACCTTGAGCTGCTTGGCCCGGTGATCGTCGACCTCGCTGCCGCCGAGCCACAGGTTCCAGCTCATGACCCGGAGTTCGGGCGCGACCATGCGCCGCAGCTCGTGGACCGTGACCCCGACGAGGCTCTGCCGGACGGTGCGGCCGGCCGCGGTGCCGATCGGCGCCAGGGACGGTACGGCGAGGACGGCGCACCCGGCGGCCTCGGCGGAGGTGACGCCGGTCTCGGTGTCCTCCACGGCCACACAGGCGGCGGGATCGACGCCGAGGGCCCGGCAGGCGGCCCGGTAGGGGTCGGGGGCCGGCTTGGTGCGGGTGGTGTCGTCGGCGGTGACGGAGGCCGCGAACCGGTCGGCGCCGAGCGCGTCGAGGACGACGTCGGCGACCGCGCGCGGGGACGCGGTCACCAGGGCGGCGGGGACGCCGGCGGCGGCCAGCGCGTCCAGCAGGTCCAGCGCGCCGGGCCGGGGCACGATCCCGGTGCGGACGCGGTCGGCGAACTCGCGGTGCAGTTCGGCCGCGAGGTCCGCCGCCGGCCGGCCTGTCGCCGTACCGAGCCAGGCGGCGGTGTGCTCGACCGGACGGCCGAGCACGTCGGGCTGGTCGGCCTCGGTCAGCGGGCGGCCGGCGACCTGCTCGACCGCCTCCCACCACAGCCGCTCGGTGTCGACGAGCGTGCCGTCCATGTCGAACAGAACGGCCTGCAGCGGGTGTTGATGGATGTGGGGGGTCACGTTCGGGGAATTCCTCACTTCTGGATGCGTTCGGCCACGAGCACCGGCCGCTCGGGCAGCGACACGCCGACGGCGGTTCCGGCGCCGAGCCCGCCGGCCTCGTGGGCGGGCAGGTCCGCCTTGACCTCGGTGCCGTCGGCGAGCCGTACGGTGACCCGGACGACCGCGCCGAGGAAGGCGGTGGCGACGATCCGGGCGGTGCCCTGCTCGTCCGGGCGCACCTGTACGGCCTCGGGCCGCACCAGCACGTCCACCGCACCGCCGGGCACCTCGCCGTCGGCCGGCAGCCGCTGACCGAGCACCTCGACCGTGCCGTCCTTCAGCTCGCCCGGGATCCGGCTCATGGTGCCGACGAACTCGGCGACGAAGGCGGTGGCGGGGCGGCCGTACAACTCGGCGGGTTCGGCGCACTGTTCGAGGCGGCCGGCGCGCATGACGGCGACCCGGTCGGCGACCGAGAGCGCCTCTTCCTGGTCGTGCGTCACGAACAGGGTGGTGATGCCGAGCTCCTGCTGGAGGCGGCGGATCTCCTCGCGCAGGGTGAGCCGCACCTTGGCGTCCAGCGCGGACAGCGGCTCGTCGAGGAGCAGCACGCGCGGGCGCAGGGCCAGGGCGCGGGCCAGGGCGATGCGCTGCTGCTGGCCGCCGGAGAGCTGGTGCGGATAGCGCTCGCCCTTGTCGGCGAGGCCGACCAGCTCCAGCAGCTCGGCGGCGCGTGCGCGGCGTTCGGCCGTACGGACGCCGCGCATGCGCAGCCCGAAGGCGACGTTGTCGACGGCGTTCAGATGCGGGAAGAGGCTGTACGACTGGAAGACCATGCCGGCGTCGCGGCGGTGGGCCGGGACGTGCGTGACGTCCTCGCCGTCCACCAGGACGGCGCCGGAGTCGGGGTGTTCGAACCCGGCGAGCATGCGCAGCGCGGTGGTCTTGCCGCAGCCGGAGGGGCCGAGCAGGGCCAGGAACTCCCCCGGGCGGACGGTCAGGTCGAGCCCGTCGAGGGCGACGGTGGCCCCGAACTCCCGCCGCAGCGAGCGGAATTCGACGGTGGCGGCCTTTTCTGCGACGGCCTTCTCAAGCGTGGTGGCGGTCATGGTGTGTGTTCATCCCCGGGAGTTGGCGGTTCGGTTGCGTCCGCCGCCGGCACCGGCGAGCGCGAGGAGCAGGGCCCAGGTGACGAGCAGGCTGAGCACGGACACGGCGACGGACATCTGGGCCTGCTCGCCGCCGACGTTGTAGATCCACACGGCGAACGGGGTGTAGCCGAGCAGATGGGACACCGTGAACTCGCCGAGGACCAGGGCCAGGGTGAGGAAGGAGGCGTTCAGCAGGGCCCCGCGCAGATTGGGCAGGACGGCCCGGACGAGGGCCTTGGGCCAGGAGGCACCGCAGCTGCGGGCCGCCTCGACGAGGGTCCGTACGTCGATGGCGCGCAGGCCGGCGTCCAGGGCCCGGTAGACGAACGGCAGGGCCATCACGACGTAGGCGAGGACCAGCACGACGGGGAAGTTGTCGTTCTGGATCACCACGAACGTCTCGAACAGCGGGGTGCGGGACAAATGCTCCGGGCCCCACTTGAGCACGGTGGCGATCCCGGCGACGAACGCGATGGGCGGCACCACCAGCGGCAGCGAGCACACCACCTCCACCACCGGCCGCAGCCGGGGCGAGCCGAGCCGGAGGGCGACCACGGCGGGCACCATCAGCAGCAGCACGACCGCGATGGTGGCCACGGCCAGCTCCAGCGAGAGCAGCAGACTGGAGAGGAAGCCGTCGGCGGAGAGGATCTTGGTGTAGGCGTCGAAGGTGAGACCTTGGCCGGGCACGTCCACCGTGAAGATCGCGGAGGCGGCGAGCGGCACCAGGAAGTACAGGGCGGCGAGGCCGAGGACGACCCACCGCCAGAGGGTCAGGCGTCGAGCCATCGGGCACTCCGTCGCTGAAGGGGCAGGTACACGGCCATCACCAGGCCCGCCACCAGCACCATGTCGAGGCTGAGGGCGAGGGCGACGTTCTCCTGGCCGACCAGCACGTTGCCGGACAGGGCGTCGGCGATCTGCAGGGTGACCAGCGGGACCGCGCTGCCGACCATGGCGGCGGCGGTGGCGTAGGCGGCGA
The DNA here is from genome assembly GCF_055581585.1 of Streptomyces sp. NPDC031426. Taxonomy (NCBI): domain Bacteria; kingdom Bacillati; phylum Actinomycetota; class Actinomycetes; order Kitasatosporales; family Streptomycetaceae; genus Streptomyces; species Streptomyces sp. NPDC031426. The sequence goes on along the minus strand of NZ_JBVIJE010000005.1, from coordinate 426,927 downwards.
AGGCGCTGCCGAACAGCAGTACCAGGCCGCCGAGCAGCGAGGGCGCGAGCACGGGCAGGGCCACGTGCCGCCAGTACTGGGCCCCGGTGGCGCCGTTGTTCAGCGCGGCCTCACGCCACTGGGAGCGCAGGCCGTCCAGCGCCGGGGTGATGGTGAGGACCATGAGCGGGATGAGGAAGTACAGGTAGACCAGGATCAGGCCCCAGAAGCTGTAGAGGTCCCAGCCGGTGCCGTTCAGGCCCAGGTGCACCGTGAGCACGCCCGCGTTGCCGAGGGTGGCGACGAAGGCGAAGGCCAGCGGGACGCCGCCGAAGTTGGCGAGCACGCCGGAGGCGGTCAGCACGGCCTCGCGCAGCCAGCGGGAGCGGGAGCTGACCACGGCCTGAGCGAGCGGCAGCCCGAGCAGGGCGCCGAGCGCGGCGGAGATCGCGGACAGCTTGACGCTGCCGAGCAGGGCGGTGAGGTACGGGCCCTGCAGCGAGGCCGTCATGTTGGCGCCGGTGTAGGTGGTGGCGCCCGTGGTGGCGTCGTCGACCGAGAAGGCGCCGTTGACGATGGCCAGCGCGGGCAGGCCGAAGGCGACGGCCGTGAACGCCAGGAGCGGCACCACGGCGAGCCAGCCGGGGGCGCGGCGCCGCCGCTTCGCCGAAGCGACGGGCGCCACGTCCGCGCGCGGGAGAGCGGCGGTCATCCGGAGACGGCCTTCCCCCAGCCCTGGGCGATGACCGTCTTGGCCTTGCTCTGCTGGGTCTCGGTCGGAAAGGACGGCGTGCCGGTGACCTTCGGGAGCTTGGCGGCGGCCGTCTTGTCGAGGGTGCCGGCCTTGTCCATGGCGGCCATCAGGGCCGGGCGGGCGTAGCCCTTGAGCCACAGGTTCTGGCCCTCGGTGCTGTACAGGTACTCCTGCCACAGGCGGGCGGCCGCCGGGTGCGGGGCGTCCTTGGTGATGGCCTGGGAGTAGTACTGGGCGTACTGGCCGTCGCTCGGGATGACGACCTTCCAGTCGAGGCCCTTGGACTTGAACTCGTCGGCGTAGCCGGCGTTCAGGTAGTCCCAGTCGATCGAGATCGGCGTCTCGCCCTTCTCGACGGTGGCCGGGGTGGACTCGACCGGCGTGTAGTTGCCGTTCTTCTTCAGCTTGGCGAAGAAGTCCAGGCCGGGCTGGATGTCGTCGAAGGAGCCGCCGTTCGCCAGGGCCGCCGCGTAGACGCCGCCGAAGGCCGAGCCGGACTTGGTGGGGTTGCCGTTGAGGGCGACCTGGCCCTTGTACTCGGGCTTGAGGAGGTCCTTGAAGCTGGTCGGGCAGGTCTTCACGCGCTTGGCGTCGCAGCCGATGGAGACATAGCCGCCGTAGTCGTTGAACCAGCGGGCCTGCGGGTCCTTCTGGGCCTCGGGGAGGTCGGCGTAGGAGGCGACCTTGTAGGACGCGAGCAGGCCCTGCTGGGCGGCGCTCAGCGCGAAGGAGGAGCCGAGGTCGAGGACGTCGGGGGCGCGGTCCTGGCCCTTGCGGGTGGTGACGGCGTTGATCTCGTCCTGGCTGGTGCCGTCGGGGCTCTCGTCCTGGATCTTGATGCCGTACTTCTTCTGGAAACCGTCGATGATCGCGCCGTAGTTGGCCCAGTCGCGAGGCACCGCGATGATGTGCAGCGTGCCTTCCTTCTTGGCCGCCTTGACCAGGGCGTCCATGCCGCCGAAGTCGGCCGCGGAGGTGGCGGTGGCGGCGTTCTTGCCGTCCTTGGTCGTGGTGGACGCGTTGTCGGGGGCGGCGCCGCAGGCGCTGAGCGCGAGCGCGGCGACGACGGCGAGGGAGCCGCCGAGGACGGCGTTTCTCGGCAGGGACACGATCACGGTCTCTCCAGGGGACGCATCAGGGTTGCGGAGAACTTGTCTGAACAAGTTGCGTCACAGTACGCCCGCTCGCGGTGTCCTGTCTGTAAACGGGAGCGAAACTTTGGGCCCTGGTTGGCTGCACAATCCAGACCGTTTCAGATCACGCTCAGGTCTCGATTAGGCTGGTCACGCTGTGCACAGTGACCTGAGCAGAGGGGAAGCATGACCGCGCGACACGAGGAGATCGCCGACGAGCTGCGGCGGGCGATCGACCGCGAGGAGTACACGGTCGGCAGCCGACTGCCCTCGGAGTCGGAACTCGCCACGCAGTACGGCGTCTCACGCGGCACGGTCCGCCAGGCCGTCGCGACCCTCACCTCCGAAGGCCTGATCGGCTCCCGTCAGGGTGCCCGGCGCGTCGTCCTGGCCAGCCGCCGCAGCCAGAGCTTCGAGGAACTGCGCAGCTTCGCCCAGTGGGCCCGGGCGATGGGCCGCGAGGCCACCGGCCAGGTGGTGTCCCAGGAGTACCGCCCGGCGACCCACGAGGACGCCGTACGCCTCCAACTGTCCGTCGGCACACGGGTGTTGCACGTGCTCCGGGTGCGCGGCCTGGACGGCGAGCCGGTGCTGCTGGAGCGCACGGTGTACGCCGACTGGATCTCCCCCGCCGTCGAGTCGATCGAGCCGGAATGCCCGTCGGTCACCCAACGCCTCTACGACGACTCGGGGTTGGTCTTCGCCTACGGCGAGCACATCATCGACGCGGTGGCGGCGGGCGCCCAGGACGCCGAACTGCTCGGTGTCCGCCGTACGAGTCCGCTGCTGCGCGTCCGCCGGGTGACGACGACCCGCGAGGGGCGCCCGGTGGAGTGGTCGGACGACCGGTACCGCTCGGACGCGGTGAGCTTCAGCGTGCACAATTCCATCGGGAACAACGCCCTGGCCCGCAAGACCGCGGAGTGAGGGCTGCCGAAGGGGGATCACATGGCGTACGTCCGGACCGTGTCGCTGCCGTACGTGGACACGCACACGACCGTCGTCCCCGCCGGCGCGGACGTCGTCTGGCGGACGATCGGCGAGGTCATGCGCCGGTCCTTCGCCGGACGGGCGGGAGCCGGCTACGCCCGCCTGGTCGGCGTCGCCGACCGCACGACGTCCGGTCCGCACACGCCGGCCGTGGGCTCCACGGTCCGCGGCTTCCGCGTCACGACGGCGGATCCGCTGCGCGAGCTGGTCCTCACCGGCCGCCACCGCTTCTCGGCGTACACGCTGACCTTCCGCCTGGCACCGGAAGGCCCGGGCCGCACGCGCGTGAGCGCGGAGACCCGGGCCGTGTTCCCCGGCCCGGCCGGGAAGCTGTACCGCTTGCTGGTGATCGGCAGCGGCGCCCACGCGGCGGTGATGCGCCGCATGCTGACCTCGATCAGCGCCCCGAAGGGGGCGCGGTGAACCGCGCGCCGAACCACGGATCACCCGCACCCGGCACACGGCAGAGCGCCCCGAGCCGTAGTCCGGATCAGCCCGGCGCCCCGGAAGAAAAGCGCCGCAGCAACGGCGACAGCACCAGCACCGACTTGGTCCGCTCCACGAACGGCTCGCCGGCGATCCGCTCCAGTACTCGCTCGAAGTGCCGCATGTCGGAGGCGAAGACCTGGGCGATCGCGTCCGCGTCCCCGGTGACGGTGGACGCGGCCACGACCTCCTGATACCGCTCCAGCCCCCGCTGAATGGTGTCCGGCGAGGTGTTCCGCCGGCAGTAGATCTCGATGTAGCCCTCGGTCTCCCAGCCGAGCGCCGCCGGGTCCACCCGCACGGTGAATCCGGTGATCGCTCCGGTGGCGCGCAGCCGGTCCACGCGCCGCTTCACCGCGGGCGCGGACAGGCCGACCATCTGCCCGATGTCCGCGTAGGAGCGGCGGGCGTCCTCGGCGAGGGCGTGCACGATGCGTTCGTCGAGATCGTTCAGCACAGGGGGTGGTTCACTTCTTCGGTCCGGTCACTTCTCTGCCGTCACCGCGAGGTCGTCACCGGTCGCGAGACGGGAACGGCGATAGCCGTACACGAAGTAGAACACGAGCCCGACGGCCATCCAGACACCGAACACGATCCAGGTGACGGTCGACAGGCTGCCCATCATCCACACGCAGAAGGCGAAGCCCAGCGCGGGCAGCAGCGGCGACAGCGGGACCCGGAAGGAGCGGTGCATGGCCGGGCGGGTCCGGCGCAGCACCACGACGGCGACGTTGACCAGCGCGAAGGCGAACAGCGTGCCGATGCTGGTGGCGTCCGCCAGCTGGCCCAGCGGAATGGCGGCGGCGAGGACACCGCAGAACAGCGACACGATGACCGTGTTGGCGCGCGGGGCACCGGTCTTCGGGTGGACCTTGGCGAAGACCTTGGGCACCAGTCCGTCGCGGGACATGGCGAACAGGATGCGGGTCTGGCCGTAGAGCACGGTCAGCACGACGCTCGCGATGGCGATGACGGCGCAGAAGGCCAGCAGGGTGCCCCAGAAGCTCTGCCCGGTGACGTCCTTCATGATCTGGGCGAGCGTGGCCTCGGAGTCGTTGAAGCTCCGCCACGGCTTGGCACCGACGGCGACGGCGGCGACCAGCACGTACAGGGCGGTCACGATGACCAGCGACAGCATGATCGCGCGGGGCAGGTCGCGCTGGGCGTCCTTGGCCTCCTCACCGGCGGTGGAGGCGGCGTCGAAGCCGATGTACGAGAAGAACAGCGTGGCCCCGGCGCCGCTGACGCCCGCCATGCCGAGCGGCATGAAGTGGGAGTAGTTGCCGGACTTGAAGCCCATGAAGCCGATCGCGCAGAACAGGATCAGGGCGGCGATCTTCACGGACACCATGACGGTGTTGGCCCGCGCGGACTCCTTGGCGCCGCCCATCAGGAACACCATCGCGAGGATCACGACGATCAGGGCGGGCAGGTTGAAGACACCGCCGTCGACGCCGGGCGGGTTGGCGAGGGCGTTCGGGATGGTGACGCCGATGGTGCCGGACAGCAGCTCGTTCAGGTACTCGCCCCAGCCGACGGCCACGGCGGCGACCGAGACGCCGTACTCCAGGAGCAGACACCAGCCGCAGACCCAGGCGATCAGTTCGCCCATCGTTGCGTATGCGTACGAGTACGAGGAGCCGGAGACGGGGATGGTGCCCGCCAGCTCGGCGTAGGACAGGGCCGAGAACAGCGCGGTGAGACCGGCGATCACGAACGAGAGGACGACGGCCGGGCCCGCCTTGGGGACGGCCTCGCCGAGGACGACGAAGATACCGGTGCCGAGCGTGGCACCGATGCTGATCATGGTCAGCTGCCACAGGCCGAGGGAGCGCCGAAGCGAGCCTCCCTCGCCCTGGCCGCCCTCCGCGACCAGGCGTTCCACGGGCTTGCGCCGCATGAGGCGCGCGGCGAGGCCCTGGGGTGCGGGGGCGGTCGCTGTGCGGTCGTGCGGGGGTGCGCCTTGGTCGAGCACGCGTTGGCTCCTTCATCCTGCCGGTCATTGCGGACGGGGACCTGGGGCAGCCCTGCGCGGGCAGGGGCCCACCGAGCGGGGTCCCCGCCACGCCACGTACAGCGCAGCACCTTACGGGGGTGGCCTTCACGGGCGTAATGCAGCAACCTTGCGCGTCCCCGCATGATCATTGCGTTCCTCGGCCCGGAATGACAAATCGTTGTGCGCCGGCTGTCGACCGTTGCACGGCAACGGCCCCCGTTCTCCCGGCCAGCGGGAACAACGGGGGCCGTGAGGAAGGGAGTCGGATCAGTTCCAGCTCGCGTGCAGCGGCTTGCCCTCGGCGTAGCCGGCCGCGCTCTGGATGCCCACGATCGCCTTCTCGGCGAACTCCTCCAGGGAGGCGGCACCGGCGTAGGTGCAGGAGGAGCGGACGCCCGCGATGATCGAGTCGATCAGGTCCTCGACGCCCGGGCGGGCCGGGTCGAGGAACATGCGCGAGGTGGAGATGCCCTCCTCGAACAGCGCCTTGCGGGCGCGGTCGTACGCCGACTCCTCCGACGTGCGGTTGCGCACCGCGCGGGCGGAGGCCATGCCGAACGACTCCTTGTAGGCACGGCCGTTGGCGTCGTGCTGGAGGTCGCCCGGCGACTCGTACGTGCCCGCGAACCACGAACCGACCATCACGTTGGACGCGCCGGCCGCGAGCGCCATGGCCACGTCGCGCGGGTGCCGGACACCGCCGTCGGCCCACACGTGCTTGCCGTACTTCTTCGCCTCGGCGGCGCACTCCAGCACCGCGGAGAACTGCGGGCGGCCCACGCCGGTCATCATCCGGGTGGTGCACATGGCGCCGGGGCCCACACCGACCTTGATGATGTCCGCGCCGGCGTCGATCAGGTCCTTGACGCCCTCGGCCGAGACGATGTTGCCGGCGGCGATCGGCACCTGCGGGTCGAGCGCGCGCACCAGCTTGATGGCGCTGATCATCGACTCCTGGTGGCCGTGCGCGGTGTCGATGACGAGCGTGTCCACGCCCGCGTCGAGCAACTGCTTGGCCTTGCCCGCCACATCGCCGTTGATGCCGACGGCGGCGGCGATGCGCAGCCTGCCCTTCGCGTCGACGGCCGGGGTGTACAGCGTGGCGCGCAGGGCGCCCTTGCGGGTGAGGATGCCGGCCAGCTTGCCGTCCTTGTCGACGGCCGGGGCGTAGCGGCGGTTGTGGTGGTCGAGGGTGTTGAAGGCCTCGCGCGGGTCGATGTCGGCGTCCAGCAGGAGCAGGTCCTTGGACATGACCACTTCGAGCTGGGTGAAGCGGTCGACGCCGGTGAGGTCCGCGTCGGTGACGACACCGACGGGCCGCTGCTCCTCGTCCACGACCACACCGGCGTTGTGGGCGCGCTTGGGCAGCAGGGCCAGCGCGTCGGCGACGGTCTGGTGCGGGGCCAGGACGATCGGCGTGTCGAGCACGAGGTGGCGGCTCTTCACCCAGGAGACGACGTCGGTGATGACGTCGATCGGGATGTCCTGCGGGATGACCACCAGACCGCCGCGGCGGGCCACCGTCTCGGCCATGCGCCGGCCGGCGATCGCGGTCATGTTGGCCACGACGAGCGGGATGGTGGTGCCCGTGCCGTCCGGCGAGCTGAGGTCCACGCCCTGACGCGAACCGACCGCGGAGCGGCTCGGCACCATGAACACGTCGTCGTACGTCAGGTCGTACGCGGGCTGGATGTCATTGAGGAAACGCACGTGCTGCACATCCCAGTCGATCAGAGGTGACCCCCCGACGGGTGCGCCAGGGGGAAAAGAGCACGTACTTCATTGTCCCATGCCGGCGTCGCGGTCCTGCCTCACGGAACATCCAGGGTGGGCGCCGATCACCTAGGAGGATCCTCCAAGGGCCAGGGCCACCGAGAGGGCGGGGGTGTGGTCCGCGGCCTCGGCGAACACCTCCCGCGCGATCTGCCACTCGTCCGGCCGCGCCTCGGCGTACGGCTGCCAGTTCCGTACGACGACCAGCAGTCCCCGCTCGACAGCGCCCTCGGGCCACACGGAGTGGTCGCCGAGCGAGTCGGCCAGGGCGTCCCAGTTGCGGCCGAACCAGTCGGGCAGCCCGAGGGCACGGGCGGCGCGGTCCATCAGGCCGGCCTTGTCCGTGACCCCGTCGAGGTCCAGCGTGATCACGAGGTCCGTCATCTCAGCACCGCCCGGAACGAGTTGTAGTGATCGCCGGTGTAGTAGATCTCGCCGCCCTGTCCCGTGACAATGCGCCGGGCCCCGCGATCGTGGGAGCCCGGCGTCCTGACGGTGTACTCGTGGTAGTAGCCGCGCTGGTGCCTCGGAAGCCGCCCCTCGAAGTTCCCGAACACGACGCCGTCCCTGGCGTACGGGAAGGGGCCGCCCCGGTCGATGAGCGCGAGCGTCCTGCGCGCCTCGGCCGGCAGCTGGGACTCCTGGACCGTGCCCATACCGTGGGCCCACGCCGGACTGCTCGCGGCAGCGCGCACGCCCGCACTCGCCCCGGCACCGGAGCCCGGCCCCGAACCGGACGAACATCCGGCGACCAGAACGGCGAGGACGACGGCCACCAGCCCCACGAGCAGGCGGGCCGGCGGCAGGGAACCCCTCGGCATGCGGGGGACCCGTCTCGGCTTGTGGGGGACGAACGGCGGCGACATGCCGACGATGCTGCCACGGCGGTCCCGCTGCGAGGGCGGCACGACCCGCCGCGCCGGGCCTCGTCTCGGCCCCACCACGCCGGGGCCGAAGGCCGACGACGGGCTGACGGGCCGGCCCTCCCCCGTCCCGGGCCCGGCACGGCCACCACGCCCCCGGCGTCCGTCCCGGCCGGTGCGGCCCGCTCGTGTGCCGGGAGGAGCGTCGGGGTCCGTCAGTGGCCGTCCGGGTCCGCTCGGCCGAGGGTGGGCTTGGGGGTCGGGCCGGCCGTCATCAGGTAGTCCGCGGCGGAGGTGTCCGTGACCAGGCTGGTGACCAGCCCGGACCGCAGCACCGCGTCGATCGCGGACGCCTTGCGCTGACCACCGGCGATCGCCACGACCTCCGGGATACGGCGCAGCTGGTCGGCCTTGACGGTGATGCACCGCTCCCCCAGGTCCCGCCCGATCCGGCGCCCCTCGGCGTCGAAGAGGTGCGCGGCCATCTCGGCGGCGACGCCGAGCGAGGCGTAGTGCGCCCGCTCCTCGTCGCTGAGCATGTCGTGCACGGTCGAGATGCCCGGCTCCCAGGAGCCGATGGAGACACAGGCGACCGTGACCTTGTCGAAGTACTCGAAGGCCCGGGCGATCCCGGTCTGGTTGCGCAGCGCGGCCGCGGTCGCCGCGTCCGGCAGCAGCATCGGCGCGTAGATGGGGTGGGCGTCGCCGCCCGACACCTGGGCGGCGCGGCGCACCGCCTCGACGGAGCCGCGCTCGGAGGTCCCGGCGTCGTACACGCCCGTCAGCTGCACCACCGTGCACGGCGGCAGCCGGTCGAGCGCCGCCGCCATGTGGATCGTGGACCGGCCCCAGGCCAGCCCGAGCACGTCGCCCTCGTTGACGAGCTCGCCGAGCAGGTCTGCGGCCACTTCCCCCAGGTTCTCGGGGTCGGGGGTCTCCTCGGCCTCGGCCGGGGACTCGACCACGACGGCGTGCCTCAGGCCGTAACGGGCGCGGAGCGCGTCGGAGCGCTCGGCGTCCAGTTCGGCCGGGACACGGATCTCGATGCGTACGAGATCCCGTTCGAGAGCAGTCTCCAGAACCCGGGCCACCTTGAAGCGGCTGACGCCGAACTCCTCCGCGATCTGGATCTTGGACTTGCCCTCGAGGTAGAAGCGGCGGGCCATGGCCGCCGCCTGCACCAGCTCAGCGGGTCCCATCCGCATGGCTGACCGGCCCGCCGACATACCCGACACGGCGATCTCCTCACTGCTGTTCACACTCTGGATTCGCCGTTCATCCTTGCAGATTCGGCGCTACGGATCGGCCCTGATAGGGGCCGTTCACTTAACCGTTCATGTAGCTGTGGCTCAGTGGTCGCATGCCCAGGACGCCTTGGCGGTAGCCGTCCCGGCCTGCGCGCGCAGGGCACGGACCGCCTCCGCCGGGTCCTTAGCCCCGTACACCGCCGAGCCTGCCACGAACACGTCCGCTCCCGCGTCCGCGCACTGCTCGATCGTCGAGGCCGAGACACCGCCGTCCACCTGGAGCCACAGCTGCAGGCCGTGCTTGCTGATCAGCTCACGGGAGCGGCGGATCTTCGGCAGCATGATGTCGAGGAACGCCTGGCCGCCGAAGCCGGGCTCGACCGTCATGATCAGCAGCATGTCGAGTTCCGGGAGCAGGTCCTCGTACGGCTCGATCGGAGTCGCCGGCTTCAGGGCCATGGACGCGCGGGCGCCCTTGGCGCGGATCTCCCGGGCGAGCCGCACGGGGGCGGCCGCCGCCTCCACGTGGAAGGTCACGGAGGAGGCGCCCGCCTCGACGTACTGGGGCGCCCAGCGGTCGGGGTCCTCGATCATCAGATGGCAGTCCAGCGGGGTGTCCGTCGCACGTGCCAGGGACTCCACGACCGGCACGCCGAGCGTGAGGTTCGGGACGAAGTGGTTGTCCATGACGTCGACGTGGAGCCAGTCGGCGCCTTGGACCGCCTTGGCCTCCTCCGCGAGGCGGGCGAAGTCGGCGGACAGGATGCTGGGGTTGATCTGCACGGCCATGCCCCAAGCCTGCCATGCCGCTGCGCTTGGCTGTAACGGCGGTCTCTTGCGGTTGTGGTTTGTCTGCAGGCCGGTGGGGGCTTGTCGCGCAGTTCCCCGCGCCCCTGGTTGGCTGCCCGCAGCGGTGTTTCAGCTTGTTCTGCGGATCAGGGCCAGGTACATCGCGTCCGTGCCGTGGAGGTGGGGCCACAGCTGGATGTCGGGGCGGTCGCCCAGGTCTGGCACGCCCGGGAGCAGGGGGCGGGCGTCGATCAGTTCCGCTTCCGGGCGCTGCTTGAGCACGTCGGCCACGACGGCGCGGGTCTCCGCCAGGTGCGGGGAGCAGGTCGCGTAGCCGACGATTCCGCCGACGCGCACCGAGTCGAGCGCGGTGCGCAGCAGGGCGCGCTGGAGGGGCGCGAAGTTGTCCAGGTCCTCCGGGCGCCGACGCCAGCGGGCCTCGGGGCGCCGACGCAGCGCGCCGAGCCCGGTGCACGGCACGTCCATGAGCACGCGGTCGAAGGTGCCGGGCCGCCACGGCGGCCGGGTGCCGTCGGCGGCGATCACCTGGTACGGCCCCGGGTTGCCCGCCAGTGCCTTGGCTACGAGGCCCGCCCGGTGCGGCTGCTTCTCGGAGGCGAGCAGCGTGGCCCCGCGCTCGGCGGCGAGGGCGGCCAGCAGCGCGGCCTTGCCGCCGGGCCCGGCACACCCGTCGAGCCACATGCTGTCGGAGCCCTCCAGGGGCGCGCCCGCGAGCGCGAGGGCGACCAGCTGGCTGCCCTCGTCCTGCACTCCGGCCCGCCCCTCGCGCACGGCCTGCACCGCACCCGGCTCACCGCCCTCGGCGAGCCGCACGGCGTACGGCGACCAGCGCCCCGGTACGGCGGCCTCCTCGCCGAGCAGTTCCTCGGCGGTGGCCCGCCCCGGGCGGGCGACCAGGGTCACCTCGGGCCGTTCGTTGTCGGCCTCCAGCAGGTCCTCGATTCCGGCACGCCCGCCGCCGAGGGAGTCCCACAGCGCGGAGACGACCCAGCGGGGATGCGAGTGCACGACGGCGAGGTGGTCCTCCGGGTCCTCGTCGTAGGGCGGCGCGACCTTCTCCAGCCATCCGTCGAGGTCGTCCTGGGCCACCTTGCGCAGCACGGCGTTGACGAACTTGGCGCGCCCGTCGCCGAGCACCACGCGCGCGAGTTCCACGGCGGAGGACACGGCGGCGTGCGTCGGGATCCGGGTCCCGAGCAGCTGGTGCGCGCCGAGGCTGAGCACGTCGAGCACCGGCGGGTCGACCTCGCGGAGCGGCCGGTCGACACAGGCGCTGATCACCGCGTCGTACGTCCCCTGCCGGCGCAGTGTGCCGTAGACCAGCTCGGTGGCGAGGGCGGCGTCCCGCGCGTCGAAGTCGCCCTTCTCGCGCGCCTTGCGCAGCAGCGGGGGCAGCACGAGATTGGCGTACGCGTCCCGCTCGTCGACCGCGCGCAGCGCCTCGAAGGCGAGGATGCGGACGGGGTCCTTCTGCGGACGACGGTAGGGCTTGGCAGGCTTACGCGGCCGCCGGGACTGCTCGCTCACGAAAAAGGTGCTCCGGATGTGAAGAAGGGGTGCGGTGTCCAGCCTACGTCGGCGCACCGCCGCCCCCGCCGCCCGGGGCTCAGCCGCCGAGTGTCTCGCTCTCGGCGATGCGCACGCCGCGCGCCCAGTCCGCCGCCCGCATCGGCTTCTTGCCCTGTGCCTGCACCCAGAGCAGCTCGACGGCGTACGAGCCGGTGCCCACGTGCACGCTGTTCTTGCCGACGGCCATCCGCCCCGGCGCGAGATCGGTGCGTTCGGGCACGGGGGTGACCTGGATCAGCTTGAGCCGCTCGCCGCGGAAGGTGGTCCAGGCGCCGGGCGCCGGGGTGCAGCCGCGCACGACCCGGTCGACGCGCAGCGCGGGCGTGGCCCAGTCGACCCGGGCGTCCTCGACGGTGATCTTCGGCGCGAGGGTGACGCCCTCGGCCGGCTGCGGTACGGCCTTCAGGGTGCCGTCCTCGATCCCGTCCATGGTGGCCGCGAGCAGGCCGGCACCGGCGAAGGCGAGTCGGGTGAGCAGGTCGCCGCTGGTGTCGGTGGGCCGGATCTCCTCGGTCACGGTGCCGTAGACGGGCCCGGAGTCCAGCCCCTCCTCGATGAGGAACGTCGACGCCCCGGTGATCTCGTCGCCGGCCATGATGGCGTGCTGCACGGGAGCGGCTCCGCGCCAGGCGGGCAGCAGCGAGAAGTGCAGGTTGACCCAGCCGTGGGCGGGGATGTCGAGGGCCACGCGGGGCAGCAGGGCGCCGTAGGCGACGACGGGGCAGCAGTCCGGCGCGATCTGCGTCAGCCGCTCCAGGAACTCCGGGTCCCGCGGCCTGACCGGCTTCAGCACCTCAATCCCGGTCTCCTCCGCCCGCTCGGCCACGGGCGACGCGACCAGCCTGCGCCCACGACCGGCCGGCGCGTCGGGCCGCGTGACGACGGCGGCCACCTCGTGCCGCCCGGAGGCGATCAGAGCGTCCAGGGCGGGGACGGCGACCTCGGGGGTACCGGCGAAGACAAGCTTCATGGGCGGGATCGGGCCTCTCGGGCGGGGGTTGGGCGGGCAGCGCACCAGTCTATGACCAAGCAAGGAGCGACACCCCATGCCCGCGGACGGACGCGCGGCGGGGACGAAGAAGGCCAGGCGAACGGGGACGCGGGGCGACCGTCGGAACGGTGCGGGCCGCGCCCCCGGCGGACACGCGCGCGAACGGGAAAGCCACCGGGACAGCGAACCCGCGGCCGAACGACGGACGCCAGGCGTACAGCGGACGCACAGAAGGACGGGGAAGGCGACACACACACGCGGACGCCGACGGCGAGCAGCCCCCACAGGTTGTCCAGCCTCTCGGGCGGCTGGAATCGGGGTGGTGCGCGGGCGGGAGAACATACAACCCGAACCACACACGGCGCGCACCCGAACGACCGGCGTACGCATATGCCCGTACGCCCCCACCCCGTGACCAGCGGAGCGCACACGCGTTGGTCAAGAAAGAGTTGACCACATAGGGCCGCCTTCGCGGCCCAATTCCTTTCAACGCCGGTTCGAGAGGCTTGTTCATGGCCGACCACGCAACCCACGACGCCCAGGCCCGGGCCAGCCTGCACTTGCTGGTGCGGGACATCGAGCGAGTCCGCCGGCAGGTGGACGCGCTGCGCACGCTCACCGCCCAGCTGGGGAACGTCTACCGCCCGCGCCGCTCCGGCCCGTCCACGGGCTTCGTCGTCTACGGACGCGCCCCCGCCCCGACGGTGCGCCTTGCCCAGGAACTCCGGGACAGTGTCGAAACCCTGGTGACGGCCGCGGTGGACTTCGACCGCTCACTCGGCTTCTCGTGGGACGCGGTGGGCTCGGCTCTCGGAGTCACCAAGCAGGCGGTGCACCGCCGTTACGGCGCCCGCCGCGCCGCGGCACAGGCGTCCGCCGAGGCCGAGCGGACCGGGGAGCCGTCCGCCGCCGGCCCGCTCAATGTGAACACCGGTCTCCCCACGGTCCCGACCGTCCCCGCGGCCCGCTCGATGCCCACACAGCCGACAGCCGGCAGCCCGGCCCTGCGCGACCGCGACGACGCCCGCCCGACGGCCTTCCCGGGCCCACGCAACGGCTGAGCAACGGCCGAGCAGCGGCCGAGCACCGACTGCCACCTCCGCCCTGCCCTCCCGGACGGACGCCCGGGAGGGCAGCCACCCGCCTGGACAGCCAAACCGGGGCGCCAACACACCCACCGAACAGCCGTCGACGGTGAGCAACCCCCCGAGAACACCCGGAACACCACCCTCACCCGATGTCCGGCGGATCGATCCGCACCCGCACCGCCTCCCCGCTCCCCCGCGCCATACGAGCGGCCTGCGCGGTCTTCAGCGCGGCGGCCAGCGCAGCTCCGCTCCCCGGCGGCACCCGGACCAGCGCCCGGTCCCAGTGCTCACCCGTCGGCGGCGCGCCGGGTCTGCGGGGCCGGCCGGGCGGCGACGCAGGCAGCGGCACGGGTCCCAGCACCTCTGCGTCCGACGGCAGCTCGACCGAGGCCAGGAACTCGGCGACGGCCGCGGGCGTCCCGGAGACCGCCGCCATCCGCGACACCGGCGGAAAGCCCAGTTCCGCCCGCTCGGCCAGTTCCCGTACCGCGTGCCCGACGGGGTCCCAGCGCACGAGCGCCTGCACCGGCCGCAGGGTCGGCTCGGCCACCACGACCACCGTGCCCCCCTCGCTCTGCGGCCGCACCAGCGCGCCCGCCGCGATCCACCGGCGCAGGGCGTCCTCGCCGGCCCGCAGGTCAGGTCGTACGAGCATGGCCCAGCCGTCCAGCAGAAGGGCCGCCGCGTAGCCGCCCTCGGCGACCGGTTCGGCTCCCGGTGTGCTCACGACCAGCGCCGGCGTGCCCGGCACCGTGTCCAGCACATGCTCCCGCCCCGAGGTGCGCACCGGGACGGCGGGGAAGGCGCGCCCCAGCTCCTCGGCCGTCCGCCGCGCCCCCACGACCTGGGCCCGCAGCCGGAGGCCCCCGCACTCCGGGCAGTGCCACGCGCTCTCCTCGCGCCCGCACCAGCCGCACCGCAGGACCCCCGCGTCCTGCCCCTGGAGCGGCCCCGAGCAGGGCCGGCACCGGGCGGGCGCCCGGCACCGGTCACAGGCCATGCGGGGCGCGTAGCCGCGCCGCGGCACCTGTACGAGCACCGGCCCGTGCCGCAGCCCGTCGCGGGCCGCCTGCCAGGCGAGCGTCGGCAGCCGGGCGGCGCGGGCGGCCTCGTCGCGGGCGAGGTCGTCGTCCCCGACCGTGCGGACCAGGGGGGCGGACCGTCGCACCTGCTCCCGACCGGCGACCAGCGGCCGGGCCCAGCCGCTCTCGACGAGCTGGGCGGCCTCCACGGTGCAGCTCCAACTCCCCAGCAAGAAGGCGCACTTGTCCAGCGCGGCCCGCAACAACAGCACATCCCGGGCGTGCGGCTGCGGGGCGTGCTGCTCGCTGTGGCTGTCGTCGCCGTCGTCCCAGATGGCGACGAGCCCCAGGTTCTGCACGGGCGCGAACATGGCGGCCCGGGTCCCGACCACGGCCCGCACGGAACCCCGGCGCACCGCGAGCCACTGCGCGTACCGCTTCTCGGGCCCCGCGTCGGCCGTGAGCAGCGCGTGCCGGCCCGTGCCGAGCAGCGCGGTGAGCGCGGCGTCGACCCGCGCGGCGGCCCGCCCGTCCGGTACGACGACGAGGGCGCCGCGGCCGGAGGCGAGCGTGGCGGCGACGGCGCGGGCCAGTTCCTCGCTCCACAGCGGGCCCGGCAGAGCGTTCCAGACGGCCCTGGGCGAGCCGCCGGAGGCCAGGGCATGGAGGAATGCCTCCCCCTGCTCATACCGCCCCCAGGAGGCCTTCTCCGGCGCCTGCGGCGGGGGTGGCGGCGGGGGCGACGGCCGCTGCTCGGCCCGGGCGCTGCGCGGCGGCACGGCCAACTGGAGCACGTCGGCGAGGCTTCCGGCATACCGGTCGGCGACGGCCCGGGCGAGGGTCAGCAGCTCCTCGCTCAGCACCGGCTCCGGCGACACGACCTGGGCCAGCGCGGCCAGCGGCCCGGAGTAGTCGGACTCGGCCCGCCGCTCGACGAGGAACCCGTCGATGAGCCCGCCGCCCTCCCTGCGCCCGTCCCGCACCCGGCCCCGCCCGGCCCCGAACCGCACCCGCACCCGCACGCCCGGCTGCGCGTCGGCGTCCAGTTCGGCGGGCACGGCGTAGTCGAAGTACCGGTCGAGATGCAGCACGCCTTTGTCGACCAGGACCCGCGCGACGGGCAGCTGCGGGGCGAGCGCGGCTCCCCGCCAGGTCCGCGGCTTGGCCCGCGGCACCTTCGCCTTGCGCACGCTTTCCCGGATGAGCGCGAGCTGCTCCGGCGGCGCCCCTTCGGCCCCGCCGTCCCCGTCTGCCCGGGGCGCCCCGTTCTCGCTGCTCACGCCTGCATTCTTACCAAACGGCACTGACAATGCCGTCCGCCCGAGATCCGGATCGGCAGCGGTACGGATTCAGCTTCACCGCACGCCCCGGAGGGCGCACTCCACGAAGTAACCGCGGCCTTCGCACCGGGCGGCGTCGACGGCGTCAGCGTAGACACCGCCCGCCCTGGCCCGCCAGTCAGTTCGGCATGCCGAAGCCCG
Organism: Streptomyces sp. NPDC031426; assembly: GCF_055581585.1. Taxonomy (NCBI): domain Bacteria; kingdom Bacillati; phylum Actinomycetota; class Actinomycetes; order Kitasatosporales; family Streptomycetaceae; genus Streptomyces; species Streptomyces sp. NPDC031426. Next base: position 410,745 of record NZ_JBVIJE010000005.1, on the reverse strand, counting down.
GCCCCCGGGAAGGGAACCGGGCCTCGGCGAGAAGAGTGGTCGGGCCTTACAGGCCCACGGCGGCGCGCAGGGCGTCCACGCGGTCCGTGCGCTCCCAGGTGAAGTCGGGCAGCTCGCGGCCGAAGTGGCCGTAAGCGGCCGTCTGGGCGTAGATCGGGCGGAGCAGGTCGAGGTCGCGGATGATCGCGGCCGGGCGGAGGTCGAAGACCTGGTCGATCGCCTTCTCGATCTTCTCGGCGTCCACCTTGGCGGTGCCGAAGGTCTCCACGAACAGGCCCACCGGCTCGGCCTTGCCAATCGCGTAGGCGACCTGGACCTCGCAGCGCGAGGCCAGGCCCGCCGCCACGACGTTCTTGGCGACCCAGCGCATCGCGTACGCGGCCGAGCGGTCCACCTTGGACGGGTCCTTGCCGGAGAAGGCACCGCCGCCGTGGCGGGCCATGCCGCCGTAGGTGTCGATGATGATCTTGCGGCCGGTCAGGCCGGCGTCGCCCATCGGGCCGCCGATCTCGAAGCGGCCGGTCGGGTTGACCAGCAGGCGGTAGCCGTCGGTGTCCAGCTTGATGCCCTCGTCCAGGAGCGCCTTCAGCTCCGGCTCCACGACGAACTCGCGGATGTCGGGCGCCAGCAGCGACTCCAGGTCGATGTCGGAGGCGTGCTGCGAGGAGACGACCACCGTGTCCAGACGGACGGCCTTGTCGCCGTCGTACTCGATGGTGACCTGCGTCTTGCCGTCCGGGCGCAGGTAGGGGATCGTGCCGTTCTTGCGCACCTCGGACAGGCGCTTGGACAGGCGGTGCGCCAGGAAGATCGGCAGCGGCATCAGGGTCGGCGTCTCGTCGGACGCGTAACCGAACATCAGGCCCTGGTCACCGGCGCCCTGCCGGTCCAGCTCGTCGTCGTCGCCCTCGACCCGGCTCTCGTACGCCGTGTCCACGCCCTGCGCGATGTCCGGGGACTGCGCGCCGATGGACACCGACACACCGCAGGAGGCGCCGTCGAAGCCCTTCTTGGAGGAGTCGTAGCCGATCTCGAGGATCTTGTTGCGGACCAGGGTCGCGATGTCCGCGTAGGCCTTGGTCGTCACCTCGCCGGCCACGTGCACCAGGCCGGTGGTGATCAGCGTCTCGACGGCGACCCGGGAGGACGGGTCCTCGCGCAGAAGCGCGTCGAGAATGGTGTCGCTGATCTGGTCAGCGATCTTGTCGGGGTGACCCTCGGTCACGGACTCCGAGGTGAACAGGCGACGGGACACAACGCTCCCTGTGGTTGCAGCGGCTGCTGGCTGATCATTTGCGGCGACGCTCGGGGCTGCGCCCGGCGTCGACCGTGAACAGTTTATCGGTCGCACTCGGCCGATGGGTCACCCGTCTCGCCACTCGGGAGCGCTGTGACCTGCGGCACGGGCATTCTGCACAATGCCGGGCGGCCTTGGCCAGGGTCGCCACACCTGATTTCGGTGTGGCGTGAAGCTGCCGTCGAGCGCGCGCGGACGTCAGCTCAGGCGCTGCGCGACGAGGTTCCAGACGATGTCGGCCAGGGCTTCCTTGGGGCCGTGCGGCACCGGGGTCTCGCTGCCGTCGGCACCCAGCACCACGGCTTCGTTCTCCTCGGAGCCGAACGTCTTGCGCTCCCCCACCTCGTTGACCACGAGCAGGTCGCAGCCCTTGCGGGCGAGCTTGGTGCGGCCGTTGACGAGGACGTCGTCGGTCTCGGCGGCGAAGCCGACGATCACCTGACCGGGACGGGCGCGCTCGGCCGAGATCTCCGCGAGGATGTCCGGGTTGCGGACCAGGACGATCGGGTCGGGGTCCTGGCCGTCCTTCTTCTTGATCTTGCCGGTGGCGTAGGCCGCGGGGCGGAAATCGGCCACGGCGGCGGCCATGACGACCGCGTCGGCGTCCGCCGCCGCCTTCAGTACGGCTTCGCGCAGCTGCACGGCCGTGCCGACCGGTACGACGTCCACGCCCGCCGGGTCGGGCAGGCCGGTGTTGGCCGCGATCAGCGTGACCCGGGCGCCGCGGGCGGCGGCGGTGCGGGCGAGGGCGTAGCCCTGCTTGCCGGAGGAGCGGTTGCCGAGGAAGCGGACCGGGTCGAGGGGCTCGCGGGTGCCGCCGGCGGAGACGACGACGTGCCGGCCTTCGAGGTCGGGCTCGGTGACGCCGCGGGCCAGCACCCGGCGGCACACCTCGAAGATCTCCACCGGGTCGGGCAGCCGGCCCTTGCCGGTGTCGACGCCGGTGAGCCGGCCTACCGCGGGCTCGATGACGACGGCGCCGCGGCGGCGCAGCGTGGCCACGTTCTCCTGGGTGGCCGGGTGCTCCCACATCTCGGTGTGCATGGCGGGCGCGAAGACCACGGGGCAGCGGGCGGTGAGGAGGGTGTTGGTCAGCAGGTCGTCGGCGAGCCCGTGGGCCGCCTTGGCGAGCGTGTCGGCCGTGGCGGGTGCGACAACCACCAGGTCGGCGTGCTGGCCGATGCGCACGTGCGGGACCTCGTGGACGGCGTCCCAGACCTCCGTCGAGACGGGGTTGCCGGACAGGGCGGACCAGGTGGCGGCGCCGACGAAGTGCAGCGCGGAGGCGGTGGGCACCACGCGGACGTCGTGGCCCGACTCCGTGAACCTTCTCAGCAGCTCACAGGCCTTGTAGGCGGCGATGCCGCCGCTGACGCCCAGAACGACCCTCGGCTTGTCCACCGGGACTCCCATTCGTTGAACCTACGCCTCCATGACACACCACAGGCCCGGCAGTCGCGCCGCCGGGCCTGTCATGCGAAACGAACGGTTACTGCGCCGGGCCCTCGACGGCCTCGGACGTGAGCAGACCCGCGTTGATCTCACGCAGGGCGATCGAGAGCGGCTTCTCGTGGACGTGGGTGTCGACGAGCGGACCGACGTACTCGAGGAGGCCCTCGCCGAGCTGCGAGTAGTACGCGTTGATCTGGCGGGCACGCTTGGCCGCGTAGATCACGAGGCTGTACTTCGAGTCGGTGGCCTCGAGAAGCTCGTCGATCGGCGGGTTGATGATGCCCTCGGGCGCGGTGATGGAAGAGGACACGCTCTACCTTCCGATGGGTGGGAAAAGATCAGTCGTGATCACACATTCGCGATCACACAACATCCATCAAGGCTAGCAGCTCGCGCGCCACGTCCTCGACGGAGGTGTTGACCAAGGTCGTGTCGAACTCCGGCTCGGCCGCCAGCTCGGTCCTGGCAGCCTCCAGGCGGCGCTCGATGACCTCGGGCGGCTCGGTGCCCCGGCCGGTCAGCCTGCGCACCAGCTCCTCCCAGGAGGGCGGAGCCAGGAACACCAGCCGGGCGTCGGACATCGACTCCCGGACCTGCCTGGCACCCTGGAGATCGATCTCCAGCAGAACCGGCTCGCCCTTCTCCAGCCGCTCCAGCACGGCCGCGCGGGGCGTGCCGTAGCGGTTGCCGGCGAACTCGGCCCACTCCAGCAGCTCGCCGTTGGCGATCAGCTTGTCCATCTCGTCGTCGGTGACGAAGAAGTAGTGGACTCCGTGCTTCTCGCCGGGGCGCGGCTTGCGGGTGGTGGCCGACACCGAGAGCCAGACCTCGGGGTGTTCCTTGCGCATATGGGCGACGACCGTGCTCTTGCCGACCCCCGAGGGGCCGGAGAGCACGGTCAGCCGCGGACGTTCACTCATGCAGCGATTATTCCAGCAATCCCGGAGTGCCCGGGACTCCCGGTCCGGCCGGCCCCGGACTCAGGAGCCGGTGCTGCCGAACTCACGCTCCAGGGAAGCGATCTGGTTGGAACCGAGACCGCGCACCCGGCGGCTCTCGGAGATGCCCAGACGCTCCATGATCTGCTTGGCGCGGACCTTGCCCACGCCGGGCAGCGACTCGAGCAGTGCGGAGACCTTCATCTTGCCGATGACGTCGTTCTCCTGGCCCTGCTTGATGACCTCGTGCAGGGAGGCGCCGGAGTGCTTGAGTCGATTCTTGACCTCGGCCCGCTCCCGGCGAGCCGCGGCGGCCTTTTCGAGCGCGGCTGCGCGCTGTTCGGGGGTAAGGGGCGGAAGAGCCACGCCTACGTCACCTCGGATGTCGAACTGTCGGATACGGACCGGTGAGGAACCTAGTCGCCCCACACCTGGGGAGCTACGAGCAACACGCTTCGCCCGTTCTCCCCCACTACCTAATGGGTGTGGGGGTGTCCCCACAGCTCGGAGACTAGCGGTCAAGTCCGCCAGAGTCAGCGAGAACAGCGGAAAAGTCCTGGTCAGCCTCCGCCAGGACGGACATTTCAGACATAATGCCCCCGATTTGAGGATGTATTCACACTCAAATCGCCGCTCCGCCGCTCCACGAAGCCCCCCAGGAGGTCTCAGGCACCCGCGACGGCGGCCTGGATCTCCTCCGCGAAGCGCCCGGCGGACGCGCGCAGGGCCCCCACGTCGGGCCCGTGCCGCAGCACGCCCCGGCTGACGTTCGGCACGACGTTGCGCACCGCCTGCCCGAACACCGCGGGAAGGTCGGCCGCGGTCGCCCCCTGAGCGCCGACGCCGGGCGCGAGGAGCGGACCGTTGATGGCGAGGTCGTACGACGACAGGTCGCCGACCGTGGCGCCGACCACGGCGCCGAAGGAGCCCAGCGGCTCCTCCCCCGCGTTCTCGGCGGCCAGGTGGGCCAGCATGGTCGCGCCCACGGTGCGGCCGTCGGCGCGGACCGCGTGCTGGACCTCGGGACCCTCCGGGTTGGAGGTCAGCGCCAGCACGAACAGGCCGGCGCCGCTCTCCCGGGCCAGCGCGACGGCCGGGCTGAGCGAGCCGTAGCCGAGGTAGGGCGAGACGGTCAGGGCGTCGGAGAACAGCGGGGCGTCCTTGTGCAGGTAGGCCTCGGCGTACCCGGCCATGGTCGAGCCGATGTCGCCGCGCTTGGCGTCCATCACGACGAGGGTGCCGGCCGCGCGGGCCTCCTGGACGACCTTCTCCAGGACGGCCACGCCACGCGAGCCGAAGCGCTCGAAGAAGGCGCTCTGCGGCTTCATCACGGCGACCCGGTCGGCCACCGCCTCGACGACCGTGCGGCTGAACCGCTCCAGACCGGCCACGTCGTCGTTCAGGCCCCACTCGGCGAGCAGGGAGGCGTGCGGGTCGATGCCCACGCACAGCGGGCCACGCTCGTCCATGGCGCGGCGCAGCCGGGCGCCGAAGGGCTCGTACGAAGTCATGCGGGCTTCCTCACGTCGGCGCCGACCGCGTCGGCGAGGGTGGCGTACGGGCTGGTGCGCAGGCGGGCGGCGAGGCCCTTGTGGATCGCGCGGGACCAGAAGGGGCCCTCGTAGATGAAGGCGCTGTAGCCCTGGACCAGGGTGGCGCCGGCCAGGATGCGCTGCCAGGCGTCCTCGGCGGTCTCGATACCGCCCACGCCCACGAGGGTGATCCGGTCGCCCACGCGGGCGTACAGGCGGCGCAGGACCTCCAGGGAGCGCGCCTTGAGCGGGGCGCCGGACAGGCCGCCGGTCTCGCTCACCAGCGAGGGTTGGGATTTCAGACCTAGTCCCTCGCGCGCGATGGTGGTGTTGGTCGCGATGATGCCGTCCAGGCCCAGCTCCACGGCCAGGTCGGCCACGGCGTCGATGTCCTCGTCGGCGAGGTCCGGGGCGATCTTCACCAGCAGCGGGACACGCCGGTTCGCGACCGTGCGGTCGGCGGCCTCGCGGACGGCGGTGAGCAGCGGGCGAAGCGCCTCGGTGGCCTGCAGGTTGCGCAGTCCGGGCGTGTTCGGCGAGGAGACGTTGACGACCAGGTAGTCCGCGTACGGCGCGAGCCGCTCGGCCGACTTCACGTAGTCGCCCACGGCCTCCGCCTCCGGGACGACCTTGGTCTTGCCGATGTTGACACCGACGACCGTCCTGAAGACCGGCTCCCGGGTGGCGAGACGGGCGGCGACGGCGAGCGAGCCGTCGTTGTTGAATCCCATGCGGTTGATCAGCGCGCGGTCCGCGACGAGGCGGAACAGCCGCTTCTTGGGGTTGCCGGGCTGCGCCTCGCCGGTGACCGTGCCGACCTCGATGTGGTCGAAGCCCAGCATGGACATGCCGTCGATCGCGACGGCGTTCTTGTCGAAGCCGGCGGCGAGCCCGAAGGGGCCGTGCATGCGCAACCCGAAGGCCTCCGTGCGCAGCTCCTTGTAGCGCGGCGCGAGGGCGGCGGCGACGAAGGTGCGCAGCACCGGGATGCGGACGGCGAGGCGGATCCAGCGGAAGGCCAGGTGGTGGGCCTTCTCGGCGTCCATCCGTTGGAAAACCAGACGGAAGAAAAGCTTGTACATGTCCTGTGTCCTCTTGAAGCTTCAGGGAGCCTCATGAAGAGGGGGACACCGTTTCCGGTGTCCCCCTCAAGGGCTGCTAGTCGCGGGCCGCGGTCAGGTGTTCCGCGTGTTCCTGGAGCGAGCGGACGCCCACGTCACCGTGGTTGAGGGCGTCGATGCCCTGGACCGCCGCGGCGAGCGCCTGGACCGTGGTCAGGCACGGCACGGAGCGGGCCACCGCGGCCGTACGGATGTCGTAGCCGTCGAGGCGGCCGCCGGTGCCGTACGGGGTGTTGACGATGAGGTCGACCTCGCCGTCGTGGATCAGCTGGACGATCGTCCTCTCGCCGTTCGGGCCGGTGCCCTCGGACTGCTTGCGCACGACCGTGGCGTTGATGCCGTTGCGCTTGAGGACCTCGGCGGTGCCGGAGGTGGCGAGCAGCTCGAAGCCGTGGGCGACCAGTTCGCGCGCCGGGAAGATCATCGAGCGCTTGTCCCGGTTGGCGACCGAGATGAACGCGCGGCCCTTGGTGGGCAGCGGGCCGTAGGCACCCGCCTGCGACTTGGCGTACGCCGTGCCGAAGACGGAGTCGATGCCCATGACCTCGCCGGTGGAGCGCATCTCCGGGCCGAGGACGGTGTCGACGCCGCGGCCGTGGATGTCGCGGAAGCGCGACCACGGCATGACGGCCTCCTTGACCGAGATGGGCGCGTCCAGCGGCAGCTCGCCGCCGTCGCCCGTCTTCGGCAGCAGGCCCTCGGCGCGCAGCTCGGCGACGGTCGCGCCCAGCGAGATCCGGGCGGCGGCCTTCGCCAGCGGCACCGCGGTCGCCTTGGAGGTGAAGGGGACCGTGCGGGAGGCGCGCGGGTTGGCCTCCAGGACGTAGAGGATGTCCCCGGCCATCGCGAACTGGATGTTGATCAGACCGCGCACGCCGACACCGCGCGCGATGGCCTCGGTGGAGGCGCGCAGCCGCTTGATGTCGAAGCCGCCGAGGGTGATCGGGGGCAGGGCGCACGCCGAGTCGCCGGAGTGGATGCCGGCCTCCTCGATGTGCTCCATCACGCCGCCGAGGTAGAGCTCCTCGCCGTCGTAGAGGGCGTCGACGTCGATCTCGATCGCGTCGTCCAGGAACCGGTCGACGAGCACCGGCCGGGAGGGGCTGATCTCGGTCGACTCGGCGATGTAGGCGGCGAGGCGGGTCTCGTCGTAGACGATCTCCATGCCGCGCCCGCCGAGCACGTACGACGGCCGGACCAGGACCGGGTAGCCGATCTCGTCGGCGATGGCCTTGGCCTCGCCGAAGGTGGTGGCCGTGCCGTGCTTCGGGGCCGGCAGGCCCGCCTCGGCGAGGACGCGCCCGAAGGCGCCGCGGTCCTCGGCCGCGTGGATGGCCTCGGGCGAGGTGCCGACGATCGGCACGCCGTTGTCCTTCAGGGCCTGCGACAGGCCGAGCGGGGTCTGGCCGCCCAGCTGCACGATCACGCCCGCGACCGGCCCGGCCTGCTGCTCGGCGTGGACGATCTCCAGCACGTCCTCCAGCGTCAGCGGCTCGAAGTACAGCCGGTCGGAGGTGTCGTAGTCGGTGGAGACGGTCTCCGGGTTGCAGTTGACCATCACGGTCTCGTAGCCCGCGTCGCTCAGCGCGAAGGAGGCGTGGACACAGGAGTAGTCGAACTCGATGCCCTGGCCGATGCGGTTGGGGCCGGAGCCGAGGATGATGACGGCCGGCTTCTCGCGGGTCGCGACCTCGTTCTCCTCGTCGTAGGAGGAGTAGAAGTACGGCGTCTTCGCGGCGAACTCGGCGGCGCAGGTGTCGACCGTCTTGTAGACCGGGCGGATGCCGAGCGCGTGCCGGACCTCGCGGACGACGTCCTCGCGCAGGCCGCGGATCTCACCGATCTGCTGGTCGGAGAAGCCGTGCCGCTTCGCCTCCGCGAGCAGCTCGGCGGTCAGCTCGGACGCCTCGGCCAGCTCGTCCGCGATCTCCTTGATCAGGAAGAGCTGGTCCACGAACCACGGGTCGATCTTGGTGTACTCGAAGATCTCCTCGGGCGTGGCGCCCGCGCGGATGGCCTGCATGACGGTGTTGATCCGGCCGTCGGTGGGCCGTACGGCCTCGCGCAGCAGCGCTTCCTTGTCCCCGGGCACGCCGGTGAACGTGAACTGGCTGCCCTTCTTCTCCAGCGAGCGCAGCGCCTTCTGGAAGGCCTCGGGGAAGTTGCGGCCGATGGCCATGGCCTCGCCGACCGACTTCATGGTGGTGGTCAGCGTGGAGTCGGCCTGCGGGAACTTCTCGAAGGCGAAACGCGGGGCCTTGACGACCACGTAGTCGAGCGTGGGCTCGAAGGAGGCCGGGGTCTCTCGCGTGATGTCGTTCGGGATCTCGTCCAGCGTGTAGCCGACGGCCAGCTTGGCGGCGATCTTGGCGATCGGGAAGCCGGTCGCCTTGGAGGCGAGCGCCGAGGAACGCGACACGCGCGGGTTCATCTCGATGACGATCACACGACCGTCCTCGGGGTTCACCGCGAACTGGATGTTGCAGCCGCCGGTGTCGACGCCGACCTCGCGGATGACGGCGATGCCGATGTCGCGCAGGATCTGGTACTCGCGGTCGGTCAGCGTCATCGCGGGCGCGACGGTGATCGAGTCGCCGGTGTGCACGCCCATGGGGTCGAAGTTCTCGATGGAGCAGACGACCACGACGTTGTCGTGCTTGTCGCGCATCAGCTCCAGCTCGTACTCCTTCCAGCCGAGGATGGACTCCTCCAGGAGCACCTCGGTGGTCGGGGAGAGCGTGAGGCCCTGGCCCGCGATGCGGCGCAGCTCCTCCTCGTCGTGCGCGAAGCCGGAGCCGGCGCCGCCCATGGTGAAGGACGGGCGGACGACGACCGGGTAGCCGCCGAGGGTCTCGACGCCCTTGAGCACGTCGTCCATGGAGTGGCAGATCACCGAGCGGGCGGACTCGCCGTGCCCGATCCTGGCCTTGACGGCCTCCACGACGGCCTTGAACTGGTCGCGGTCCTCGCCCTTGTGGATCGCCTCGGGCTTGGCGCCGATCAGCTCCACGCCGTACTTGGCCAGGACACCGTTCTCGTGCAGCGAGATGGCGGTGTTCAGGGCCGTCTGGCCGCCCAGGGTGGGCAGCAGGGCGTCGGGGCGCTCCTTGGCGATGATCTTCTCGACGAACTCCGGGGTGATCGGCTCGACGTAGGTGGCGTCGGCGATCTCCGGGTCGGTCATGATCGTCGCCGGGTTGGAGTTGACGAGGACGACGCGCAGGCCCTCGGCCTTGAGCACACGGCACGCCTGCGTGCCGGAGTAGTCGAACTCGGCGGCCTGGCCGATGACGATCGGGCCGGAGCCGATGACCAGGACGGACTGGATATCGGTGCGCTTAGGCACGCTGGCCCTCCATCAGGGAGACGAAGCGGTCGAACAGGTAGGCGGCGTCGTGCGGCCCCGCTGCCGCTTCGGGGTGGTACTGGACGGAGAAGGCCGGCTGGTCGAGCAGCTGCAGCCCCTCCACGACGTCGTCGTTCAGGCAGACGTGCGAGACCTCGGCGCGGCCGAACTTCGTCTCGCTGACCTGGTCGAGCGGCGCGTCCACGGCGAAGCCGTGGTTGTGCGCGGTGACCTCGACCTTGCCGGTCGTACGGTCCTGGACCGGCTGGTTGATGCCCCGGTGGCCGTACTTCAGCTTGTAGGTGCCGAAGCCGAGGGCGCGGCCGAGGATCTGGTTGCCGAAGCAGATGCCGAACAGGGGCGTCTTCCGCTCCAGGACGGCGCTCATCAGCGCGACCGGGCCGTCGGCGGTCGCCGGGTCGCCGGGGCCGTTGGAGAAGAACACACCGTCCGGGTTGACGGCGTAGACCTCGTCGGCCGTGGCGGTCGCGGGCAGGACGTGCACCTCGATGCCGCGCTCGGCCATCCGGTGCGGGGTCATGCCCTTGATGCCGAGGTCGATCGCGGCGACGGTGAACCTCTTCTCGCCGATCGCCGGGACGACGTACGCCTCCCGGGTCGCGACCTCCTCGTAGAGGCTCGCGCCCTTCATGTGCGGCTGGGCCAGCACGCGCGCGAGGAGCTCGGACTCGGCGGTGATCGCCTCGCCGGAGAAGATGCCGGCGCGCATCGAGCCGCGCTCGCGCAGATGGCGGGTCAGCGCGCGGGTGTCGATGCCGGAGATCCCGACCACGCCCTGCCGCTCCAGCTCGTCGTCCAGGGAGCGCTTGGCGCGCCAGTTGGACGGCACGCGCGCGGGGTCGCGCACGACATAGCCGGAGACCCAGATGCGGCTCGACTCGTCGTCCTCGTCGTTCCAGCCCGTGTTGCCGATCTGCGGCGCGGTCGCGACGACGATCTGCCGGTCGTACGACGGGTCGGTCAGCGTCTCCTGGTAGCCGGTCATACCGGTGGAGAACACGGCCTCGCCGAAGGTCTCCCCCACGGCCCCGTAGGCCCGGCCGCGGAAGATGCGGCCGTCCTCCAGGACGAGTACGGCGGAAACCCTGGCGGCTCCCCTTGTGGAGGTCGTCATCGTGCGCCTTCCGTGTTGTCGATCAGGTGGTTCAGGGTGTCGACCCATTCGGTGTGTTCGGCCGCGTGGTCCGAGCGGAAGCCGGAGTCGATCAGTTTGTCGCCGAGCTCCCAGGTCACCACCAGCAGGCCGCCCTCGGTGAGGACCTTGCCGGCGATGCCCTTGTCGAGTCGGGCCCCGCGCAGCGCGGCGGTGGGGATGAAGAAGTCGCTCGCTCCGGGACGCTCGACCTCCAGCCCCTGGTCGGTCAGGGTGAGCTCGGCCCGGCTGCGGGTGCCCAGGCCGTGGGCCACGATCCGGTCCAGCCACTGTCCTGCGGTGGTCGAGCCGTGGTAGCGACCGCTCAGTTCAAGTCTGGCCGGGCCGGTCTCCTCCGGCGCGCTGGGCGGCGCGGGCAGGTCGCTCTGCAGGGTGCCGCGCCACTTCCAGCCCTCGCGCATCAGCCAGTAGACGAGCGCGATGAAGAGCAGGAGTCCGACGAGCCAGCCGATGCGGGCCGGCCAGTCGGTGACCTCGGCCGACCTCTTGGCCTCGGCCAGCAGGATTACAGGTGTCACGTGAGCTTCCCGTCGACGAGCGTGGCCTTGCCCCGCAGCCACGTGTGCGTCACACGGCCCGGCAGCTCACGCCCCTCGTAGGGGGTGTTGCGGCTGCGCGAGGCGAAGCCCGCGGGGTCCACCTGGCCACGGTATTCCGTGTCGACGAGGGTGAGGTTGGCGGGCTCACCAGCCGAGACGGGACGGCCGTGTCCGGTGGCCTGTCCGATCTGCGCGGGCTTGACGGACATCCGGTCGGCGACGCCGGCCCAGTCCAGCAGGCCCGTGTCGACCATGGTCTCCTGGACCACTGACAACGCGGTCTCCAGGCCCACCATCCCCATGGCGGCCGCGGCCCACTCGCAGTCCTTGTCCTCGTGCGGGTGGGGGGCGTGGTCGGTGGCGACGATGTCGATCGTGCCGTCCGCCAGGGCCTCGCGCAGCGCGTGCACGTCCCGCTCGGTGCGCAGCGGCGGGTTGACCTTGTAGACCGGGTTGTACGTCCGCACCAGCTCGTCGGTGAGGAGCAGGTGGTGCGGGGTGACCTCGGCGGTGACCTGGATGCCGCGGGACTTGGCCCAGCGGACGATCTCGACGCTGCCGGCGGTCGACAGGTGGCAGATGTGGACGCGGGAGCCGACGTGCTCGGCGAGCAGCACGTCCCGCGCGATGATCGACTCCTCGGCGACGGCCGGCCAGCCGCCCAGGCCCAGCTCGGCGGAGACGACGCCCTCGTTCATCTGGGCGCCCTCGGTCAGCCGCGGTTCCTGCGCGTGCTGGGCGACGACACCGCCGAAGGCCTTCACGTACTCCAGCGCGCGGCGCATGATCACGGCGTCGTCCACGCACTTGCCGTCGTCGGAGAAGACGGTGACCCCGGCGGCCGACTCGTGCATGGCGCCCAGCTCGGCGAGCTTCCTGCCCTCCAGGCCCACGGTGACGGCACCGATGGGCTGCACGTCGCAGTAGCCGTGCTCCCGGCCGAGCCGCCAGACCTGCTCGACGACGCCGGCGGTGTCGGCGACGGGGAAGGTGTTGGCCATGGCGAAGACCGTCGTGTAGCCGCCGGACGCGGCGGCGCGGGTGCCGGTGAGGACCGTCTCGGAGTCCTCGCGGCCCGGCTCGCGCAGGTGGGAGTGCAGGTCGACCAGGCCCGGCAGCAGCACCTTGCCGGCCGCCTCGACCACCTCCGCGCCCTCGGCGCTGAGACCGGTGCCCACCTCGGCGATCGTCTCGCCGTCGATCAGCACGTCCTGCGGCTCACCGCCGAGCACCTTCGCACCACGGATCAGGATCTTGCTCATGGGGTCCTACTTCTCCTCGTTGGTGCGGGCGTGGGTGACGGCAGGCTCGTTCCCGCCGAGCAGCAGGTACAGCACGGCCATCCGGATGGACACGCCGTTGGCGACCTGCTCGATGGCGGTGCAGCGGTCCGAGTCGGCGACCTCGGCGGTGATCTCCATGCCGCGCACCATCGGGCCGGGGTGCATCACGACGGCGTGCTCGGGCAGCCGGGCCATGCGGTCGCCGTCGAGGCCGTAGCGGCGGGAGTACTCGCGCTCGGTCGGGAAGAAGGCGGCGTTCATCCGCTCGCGCTGGACGCGGAGCATCATCACCGCGTCGCACTTGGGCAGCGTGCTGTCGAGGTCGTACGACACCTCGCACGGCCACGTCTCGACGCCGACCGGCACCAGGGTGGGCGGGGCGACCAGGGTGACCTCGGCGCCGAGGGTGTGCAGCAGGTCCACGTTGGAGCGGGCGACCCGGCTGTGCAGGACGTCACCGACGATGGTGATGCGCTTGCCGGACAGGTCCTGGCCGAGGCCTGTGTCCCGGCCGATCAGCCGGCGGCGCATGGTGAAGGCGTCCAGCAGGGCCTGGGTGGGGTGCTGATGGGTTCCGTCGCCGGCGTTGATGACCGCGGCGTCGATCCAGCCGGAGTTGGCCAGGCGGTACGGGGCTCCGGAGGCGCCGTGCCGGATGACGACGGCGTCGACGCCCATGGCCTCCAGGGTCTGGGCGGTGTCCTTCAGGGACTCGCCCTTGGAGACGCTCGACCCCTTGGCGGAGAAGTTGATGACGTCGGCGGACAGGCGCTTCTCGGCGGCCTCGAAGGAGATCCGGGTGCGCGTGGAGTCCTCGAAGAAGAGGTTGACGATCGTGCGGCCGCGCAGGGTCGGCAGCTTCTTGATCGGCCGGTCGGCGACCCGGGCCATCTCCTCGGCGGTGTCGAGGATCAGGACGGCGTCGTCGCGGGTGAGGTCGGCGGCCGAGATGAGATGACGCTGCATCTGTCAGGCTCCGTAAGGCAGTTCAGTCGGGAGAATTCAGGCAATCCGCTGCGCAGGTGGGCACGCCGGAGCGGCCCTGCGCCGGATCTGCTACTGGCCGGCCTTCACACCGAGCAGCACGGTGTCGCGACCGTCCTCCTCGGCGAGCTGGACCTTGACCGTCTCCCGCAGCGACGTGGGGAGGTTCTTGCCGACGTAGTCGGCACGGATGGGCAGTTCGCGATGGCCGCGGTCGACCAGGACCGCGAGCTGGACCGCGCGGGGGCGCCCGATGTCGTTCAGGGCGTCGAGGGCGGCGCGGATGGTACGGCCGGAGAAGAGCACGTCGTCGACGAGGACGACCAGCTTGCCGTCGATGCCGTCACCGGGGATCTCGGTGCGGGCCAGCGCACGCGGCGGGTGCATGCGCAGGTCGTCGCGGTACATGGTGATGTCGAGCGAGCCGACCGGCACCTTGCGGTCGGTGATCTGCTCCAGCTTGACGGCGAGCCGCTGGGCGAGGAAGACGCCCCTGGTCGGAATGCCGAGAAGCACCACGTCGTCGGCGCCCTTGGCGCGCTCGACGATCTCGTGGGCGATACGGGTCAGCACCCGCGCGATGTCGGGGCCCTCGAGAACGGGCCGCGCATCGGACGCGTGCGGGGTGGCGTGCGAGTCCTGCTTGTCCATACGGAAAGGACCTCCTTCTCCGCCTCACGGGACGGACCTTAAAGGACGTCTGATTTGCGCCAACCACCCTAGCAGGTCATCGGGCGGCCCCCGATCACCCCCCTGGCGCAATCGGCCGGCGCTTCCACGGAAGAGTCGGTGTGGACCATTCGGCTTGACGCAGCAGAGTCACGCTGCGTAACCTCACAGTGAGTTACCAGCCGCGCGGCGGGAACCCAGTCCGGCCGCGTCGACACAGTGTCCGGGGAGCTATATGTCCAGCGAATACGCCAAACAGCTCGGGGCCAAGCTCCGGGCCATCCGCACCCAGCAGGGCCTTTCCCTCCACGGTGTCGAGGAGAAGTCCCAGGGTCGCTGGAAGGCCGTGGTGGTGGGGTCGTACGAGCGTGGCGACCGTGCGGTGACCGTGCAGCGGCTCGCCGAGCTGGCCGATTTCTATGGCGTTCCGGTGCAGGAACTGCTGCCGGGCACCACGCCGGGCGGCGCCGCCGAGCCGCCGCCGAAGCTGGTCCTGGACCTGGAGCGGCTGGCCACCGTGCCGGCCGAGAAGGCGGGCCCCCTGCAGCGCTACGCGGCCACCATCCAGTCCCAGCGCGGCGACTACAACGGCAAGGTGCTCTCCATCCGCCAGGACGACCTGCGCACACTCGCCGTCATCTACGACCAGTCCCCCTCGGTCCTCACCGAGCAGCTGATCAGCTGGGGTGTCCTGGACGCGGACGCGCGCCGCGCGGTGGCCGCGCACGAGGAGAGCTGAGCCGCTCGACATCTGAGCAGAAACGTGCCGCCGGGGTGGCCGGAACTTTGCGGTTCCGGACAGCCCGGCGGCCTCTTCCGTGCGCTGAGGAATCGCCGGAGGGCCCGCAGCACAGGCATGCTGCGGGCCCTCCGGCGATTGTCGTACCGGGGCGGCCTTACGCCTCGTCCCGGCGCAGGGACGGCTTGAGCTCCTTCAGCCGGCCGAGCAGGCCGTTGACGAACGACGGCGACTCGTCGGTGGAGAACTCCTTCGCCAGCTGCACCATCTCGTCCAGGACGACGGCGTCCGGGGTCTCGTCGACCCAGATCAGCTCGTACGCGCCCAGCCGCAGGATGTTGCGGTCCACGACCGGCATCCGGTCGAGCGTCCAGCCGACCGCGTACTGGGCGATCAGCTCGTCGATCCGCCGCGTGTGCTCGGCGTAGCCCTCGACCAGCTGCATCGTGTACTCGCTGACCGGCGGCTGCCGGGTGTCGGACCGGGACAGCCGGATCCAGTCCGCGAGGACCGTCAGGACGTCGGCGCCGCGCTGGTCGCCCTCGAAGAGGATCTGGAAGGCGCGCTTGCGGGCCGTGTTGCGGGCAGCCACGGTTAGCTGTTCACCCGGCCGAGGTAGTCGCTCGTACGGGTGTCGACCTTGATCTTCTCACCGGTGGTGATGAAGAGCGGGACCTGGATCTGGTGGCCGGTCTCCAGGGTGGCGGGCTTGGTGCCACCGGTGGAGCGGTCGCCCTGGACGCCCGGCTCGGTCTCGGCGATGGTCAGCTCGACCGCGGCGGGCAGCTCGACGAAGAGAACCTCGCCCTCGTGCTGCGCGACGGTGGCGGTGAAGCCCTCGACGAGGAAGTTCGCGGCGTCGCCGACGGCCTTCCGGTCGATGTGCAGCTGGTCGTAGGTCTCCATGTCCATGAAGACGAAGTACTCGCCGTCCATGTACGAGAACTGCATGTCGCGCTTGTCGACAGTGGCGGTCTCGACCTTGACGCCGGCGTTGAAGGTCTTGTCGACCACCTTGCCGGACAGCACGTTCTTCAGCTTGGTGCGCACGAAGGCCGGGCCCTTGCCGGGCTTGACGTGCTGGAACTCGACGACGGACCAGAGCTGGCCGCCTTCGAGCTTGAGCACCATGCCGTTCTTGAGGTCGTTCGTGGAAGCCACGGTTGCGGAATCTCCTGGACTGACGTACGACCCCGGCGCACGCCACTGCCTACAGGGCGAGCAGCTCCTTGGTCGTGATGGTGAGTAGCTCGGGTCCGCCGTCCGCCTCGGGGCGTACGACGAGCGTGTCATCGATCCGGACACCGCCCCGGCCCGGGAGGTGGACCCCAGGTTCGACGGTGACCGGCACGCAAGCGTCCAGTTTACCCATGGCGGCGGGGGCCAACTGCGGGTCCTCGTCGATTTCGAGTCCGACGCCGTGTCCGGTCAGCGGTGGCAGTGCCTCCGCATAGCCGGCGGAGTCCAGTACCTGGCGGGTCGCCCGGTCCACATCGCCATAGGCGGCGCCGGGTGCCAGGGACTCGCGTCCGGCGCGCTGGGCGGCGAAGACGAGGTCGTACAGCTCGATCTGCCACTCGGCGGGCGAGGTGCCGATCACGAAGGTACGGCCGATCTCGCAGCGGTAGCCGCGGTAGGTCGCGCCCAGGCACACGGTGAGGAAGTCGCCCTCCTCCACCCGCCGGTCGGTGGGACGGTGCCCGCGGCGGCCGGAGTTCGGTCCGGTCGCGACCGAGGTCGGGAAGGCCGGGCCGTCGGCGCCGTGGTCGACCAGACGGCGCTCCAGCTCCAGGGCGAGGTGCCGTTCGGTGCGGCCGACCAGGATGGACTCCAGCAGTTCACCGAGGGCCTGGTCGGCGATCTCGGCGCCGATGCGCAGGCACGAGATCTCCTCCTCGTCCTTGACCACCCTGAGCTGCTCGACCGCTCCGCCGAGGTCGCCGAGGCGGAGCGTGGGGGCGACCGAGGCGATCGCTCTGTGCCGGGTGACCGTGAGGTGGTGTTCCTCGACGGCCAGGGAGTCGGCGTCCTGTGCCGCGACCAGGTCCGCCGCCACGACCGCGGCGTCGCCGCCGGTGCCGACGCCGTTCGGTGGGATGACATGCAGGCGCAGGCTCTCGTCCGGACGGCCCTCGGAGGGCTGGTCGTCGGGCTGGCCGATGCATACGAGGAGGTCCTCGCGTTTGCCGAGCAGCAGCGCGGAGCCCTGCGGGGCTGCGGCGGCGAGGTAGCGCACGTTGGCTGGGCGGGTGACGAGCGCTGCCGCGGTGCCGGCCGCGGTGAAGTGGTCCCTCAGCCGGGATCGGCGGGTCGCGTACACCTCTGACATGAGATGAGCGTAGGAGTTTTATGGCGGTTGTGCCGATTTGTGGGGGCCGAGTGGGGTGCGGAGCAGGTGGGGGTGGGACCACTTGCCCCTTGTTCACCAGCTGGGTGGGCTGGCTATTGCCCTCGCCAGGACCTCGTCCAGGACCCTCGCCGTGCCCGGGACGTCCAGTTGGGAGTTGTCGATGATCGGGAGGCCCGAGCCGTACCAGCCGGCCATGCGGCCGTGGATGCGGGCCACCTCCTCGTCGGTGAGGCGGCGGTTGCCGGTGCGTTCGGCGTTGCGCTCCAGGACGACGTCCAGACCGGGAAGGAGAACGACGGGCAGCAGGCCCGGGCCGACGTGGCGCTTCCAGCCGCCGAGGCCTACGACCGGGCGGTCCGGGAAGACCGCGTCGTCCAGGATGCAGGAGATGCCGTTGGCGAGGAAGTTGCGGGCGGCGAAGCCGCAGGTGCGGCGGGCCAGGCGGTACTGGGCCTCGGAGTTGTCGTTCCAGCCGGTCTGGGGGTCGGCGAAGCCGGAGCGCACCCATTCGCGGACGTCGTCCAGGCTGATGTGCGCGGTGGGCACGCGGCGGTGGTCCGCCCAGTACTTGGCGACGCTTGTCTTGCCCGCGCCGGCCGGGCCGATCAGCAGCACGGCCAGCGTGGTCGTCGCCGGGTCGGGCGCCGCGGCGGGGGCAGGGGGCGCCGTGGGCACGCCGACGGGGCCGCCGGGTGGCAGCGGGACGTGGCCGGTGGTATCGGGGGCCGGCGGGGCAGCGGGCTGCGAGGCCGGGGGCTGGGGCGCGGGGGGCTGCGGGGGGTGAGGCTGAGGCGCGACAGGCTGCTGGGGCTGGGGCGCCGGGGGTTGCGGGGGCGTGGGCGGGACTGCGCCGGTCGGGGCCGGGACGCCCGGCGGCGGGGGCACGGGGGCAGGCCCCTGGGCGGCTCCCGGGTGCGGGCCCGGGTGGTGTGCGGCCGACGCCCAGCCGGCGTTCGGCACCTGCCCCGGCTGGTGGGGCGGCGGCAGCGGAGTCCCCACTGCGTGCTGCATCCGTTGCCACTCCGTCTCGTACAGGCAGTTCGTGCTGGCAGCGGGGGTGAACCCGCTGCCTACCGAACGGTACCGTCCCCCGCCATCGATTGGTGAAACGGCCGGGGGCGGCCCGAAGTGCCCGTTCCGCAAAGGAAGTCGAGGTCGGAACCGGGCAGACGGAGCGAAGGGGGACCTACTGGCCGACCTCTCCGTACGCGGCGAGGAGGACCGCCGGGTCCGGTCCCTCCAGGACGGTCGGCTTGCCCAGGCCGTCGAGGACGATGAAGCGCAGCAGATCGCCGCGGGACTTCTTGTCGATCTTCATCGTCTCCAGCAGCTTGGGCCACTGGTCGTAGCGGTAGTGCAGCGGAAGGCCGACCGCCTCCAGGACCGTGCGGTGGCGGTCCGCCGTCGCGTCGTCCAACCGGCCCGCCAGACGGCCGAGTTCGGCGGCGAAGTGCATGCCGACCGCGACCGCCGCGCCGTGCCGCCACTTGTAGCGCTCGTTCTTCTCGATGGCGTGGCCGAGCGTGTGGCCGTAGTTGAGGATCTCGCGCAGGCCCGACTCCTTCAGGTCCGACGAGACGACCTCCGCCTTCACCCGGATCGAGCGCTCGATCAGCTCGGCGGTGTGCGGGCCCTCGGGGGTCCGGGCGGCCACGGGGTCGGACTCGATCAGGTCCAGGATCACCGGGTCGGCGATGAAGCCGGCCTTGATGACCTCGGCGAGCCCGGAGACGTAGTCGTTGACCGGGAGCGAGTCCAGCGCGGCCAGGTCGCACAGGACGCCGGCCGGCGGGTGGAAGGCGCCGACGAGGTTCTTGCCCTCGGCGGTGTTGATGCCGGTCTTGCCGCCGACCGCCGCGTCCACCATGGCGAGCACGGTGGTCGGGATGGCGATCCAGCGCACCCCGCGCAGCCAGGTCGCGGCGACGAAGCCGGCGAGGTCCGTGGTCGCGCCACCGCCCACGCCGACGACGACGTCGGAGCGGGTGAAGCCCGACTGGCCGAGCGCCTTCCAGCAGTAGGCCGCGACCTCGGCCGTCTTGGCCTCCTCCGCGTTCGGCACCTGGATGGCGACCGCCTCGTAGCCCTGCTCGGCCAGGTCGGCGCGGAGCGCGTCACCGGTCTCGGCCAGCGCCTCGGGGTGGATCACCGCGGCCCGCTTGGCCTTCGGACCGATCAACCCGCCCAGCTCACCGAGCAGTTGACGCCCGACCAGCACCTCGTAGGGATCGGTGCCCGCGGTGCCGGCGACCTGGATCCGGGTGACTGACTCGCTCATGCTTCCTTCAACTCCAGTGCGTCCAGCGCTGCTTGGGTGACCTCTTCGGGGCTACGGCCGTCCGTCGCCACGACGGCGGTGGCGACCTCCTCGTACAGGTGCCGCCGGGCCTCCATCAGCTCGCGCCACTGCTTGCGCGGGTTGACCGCGAGCAGCGGCCGGGCCACGTTCAGGCCGGTGCGCTTGACGGCCTCCTCCACGTCCATGGAGAGGTAGACCACCCGGTGCCCGGCGAGCAGCGCGCGCGTGTCGGCGTCCAGGACCGCCCCGCCGCCGAGCGCGAGGACCCCTTCGTGTTCGGCCAGCGCGGTGTGCACGGCCCGCTTCTCGATGGCGCGGAAGGCGGGCTCGCCCTCGTCGACGAAGATCTCGGCGATGGTGCGGCCCTCGTGGGCGACGATGTCCTCGTCGGTGTCCCGGTACCCGAGCCCGAGGCGCTCGGCGAGCAGCCGCCCGACGGTGGACTTGCCGACGCCCATCGGGCCGACCAGTACGACGGCGGGCACGACGCTCACCGGATCCGCAGGTTGTCGAGGTACGACCGCACGTTGCGCCGGGTCTCGGCCACGGAGTCGCCGCCGAACTTCTCGGCGACCGCGTCCGCCAGGACGAGCGCGACCATCGCCTCGGCGACGATGCCCGCGGCGGGCACCGCGGAGACGTCGGAGCGCTGGTGGTGGGCCTGGGCGGCCTCGCCGGTCGTGACGTCCACGGTCTGCAGGGCGCGCGGCACGGTCGCGATCGGCTTCATCGCGGCCCGCACCCGCAGCAGCTCGCCGGTGCTCAGGCCACCCTCGGTGCCGCCGGCGTGGCCGGAGACGCGCTTGATGCCCTCGGGCGTGCTGACGATCTCGTCGTGCGCCTTGGAGCCGGGCACCCGGGCCAGCTCGAAGCCGTCGCCGAGCTCGACACCCTTGATCGCCTGGATGCCCATCAGGGCACCGGCGAGCCGGGCGTCCAGCTTGCGGTCCCAGTGCACGTGCGAACCGAGACCGACCGGGACGCCGTAGGCCAGCACCTCGACCACACCGCCGAGGGTGTCGCCGTCCTTGTGGGCCTGGTCGACCTCCGCGACCATCGCCTTCGAGGCGTCCGCGTCCAGGCAGCGCAGCGGGTCGGCGTCCAGTTTCTCGACGTCGGCCGGGGTGGGGTACACACCCTGCGGAGCCTTCACGGAGCACAGCTCGACGACGTGCGAGACGATCTCGATGCCCGTGGTCTCCTTCAGGTACGACCGGGCCACCGCGCCCAGCGCCACCCGGGCGGCGGTCTCGCGGGCAGAGGCGCGCTCCAGGATCGGGCGGGCCTCGTCGAAGCCGTACTTCTGCATGCCGGCCAGATCGGCGTGGCCGGGCCGCGGCCGGGTCAGCGGCGCGTTGCGGGCCAGAGCCGCGAGGATCTCCGGGTCGACCGGGTCGGCCGCCATGACCTGCTCCCACTTGGGCCACTCGGTGTTGCCCACCATGATCGCGACCGGGGAGCCCAGCGTCAGACCGTGCCGGACACCGCCCAGGAAGGTGACCTCGTCACGCTCGAACTTCATCCGCGCACCGCGGCCGTAGCCGAGCCGCCGCCGCGCCAGGTGGTCCGCCACCATCTCCGTGGTGATCGGCACGCCGGCGGGAAGCCCCTCCAACGTCGCGACAAGTGCGGGACCGTGGGACTCCCCCGCGGTCAGCCAACGCAGCCTGCTCAACGGTGCTCCTCAGTTTTCGCGCCCGGTACTGCCCGGCGTACACGCGTCCTCGTGTACGGCGACGGCGCCACCGGGTGCGCGGCCCCGGCCCGCCACCTCCGATCCTCCCACGTCCGGGGCCGGAATCCGGACGCCGGTCCACAAGGCGGACGTGGTGAAGCGATCAGCGGCCGGCGAGTGCCTTCTCACCGGCGCGGCGCATGGCCTCCAGGGGCGCCGGGGAGCGGCCGGTCATCCGCTCGACCTGCAGCACGGCCTGGTGGACCAGCAGGTCGAGGCCGCTGACCACGGCACCTCCGAACATGGACCAGCGGGCCGCCAGCGCGGTGGGCCAAGGGTCGTAGAGCACGTCGAAGAGGGTGGCGGGGCGCTCGGGTACGGCGGCGGCCAGGGCGTCGGTGGTGCCGGCGGGCGTGGTGGCGATCACCAGCGGGGCGCACAGCGCCCGCTCTGCGTCGGCCCAGTCCGCCGTACGCACCTCCACGTCGAGCCGTTCGCCCCACTGGCGCATCTCGGCGGCGCGGGCCTCGCTGCGGACGTAGGCCACGACCTCGCCGGTGCAGATCCGGGCGAGCGCGGCGAGGGCGGAGGAGGCAGTGGCGCCGGCACCGAGGATCGCGGCGGAGTCGACCTGCTCGACGCCGTGCTCGCGCAGGGCGGCCACCATGCCCGGGATGTCCGTGTTGTCACCGACGCGGCGGCCGTCCTCGGCGAAGACGACCGTGTTGACCGCGTCCACGGAGGCGGCCGTCTCGCTGATCTCGTCCACCAGCGGGATGACCGCCCGCTTCAGCGGCATGGTCAGCGACAGCCCCGCCCACTCGGGCCCGAGCTTCCCGAAGAAGCCGGGCAGACCGGCCTCGTCCACCTCGAAGCGGTCGTACGACCAGTCGGTGAGCCCGAGTTCGTCGTACGCGGCGCGGTGCAGTACCGGGGAGAGCGAGTGGGCGATGGGCTTACCGAGCACGGCGGCACGGCGGGCGTCAGTTGCCCGAGTTGGCATTGAACTTGTCCTTGAGGCGCTGGAATTCGGCAAGGGTCTTGGCGAATTCGGTGTTGTTCACTCCGTCCGTCGCGACGAAATAGATCCAGCCGTCGTGAGTCGGATCCAGTGCCGCGTTCAGCGCGTCCTCGCCGGGGTTGCCGATCGGGCCGGGCGGGAGTCCCTTGTGGGTGTAGGTGTTGTACGGGCTGTGGTTGCCGTTGATCTCTTTGAGAGAGATGTGGATGTGGCTGGTGCCCTTGATGTAGTTGTACGTCGAGTCGAACTGCAGGTACTGGTTCGTCTCGGTGTTGGTGGGCTTGAGGCGGTTGTAGACCACCTCCGCCATCTTGCGGAAGTCGTCCTGCGTCTTGCCCTCGGCCTGCACCAGGCTCGCGACCGTGACCAGCTCGAACGCGTTGTTCAGGCCCAGCGCCCGGGCCTTCGCGGTGAGACCGTGGGCGTCGTACCTGGACTTGGCCTGCGCGACCATCTCCTTGAGGATGCTGTCCGGCTTCATGCCCTTGGCGGCCGGATAGGTACCCGGGAAGAGGAAGCCCTCCAGCGGGTCCTTGATCTCGCCGGCGTACTGCGTGTTCTGTGCCCAGCTCGGCAGGCCGAGGCTCTTGTATTCCTTCTGGGCGACGGTCTGGGTGGTTCCGTCGGCGAGTTGGAGTTTCTTGTCGATGGCCGCGTATACCCCCGCGTTGCGCTCGCCCGGGGTCACGATGACATTGTTCTGACTCTTCGGGTCCAGCATCATCTTCACGGCGCTGGCGGCGGACATCTCCTTCTTCAGGAGATACGCGCCGGCCTGGATGGTGCCACCGCCCGGGACGGTGCTCTGCGCATGCACGAACGCCTCGGCGCTCTTGACGACCCCGGCCTGCTTCAGGCGGTTGCCGATGTCCCAGCCGCCCGCACCCTTGGGAATCTCGACCACCACGGTCTGGCCGATGCCGTCGCCCGTGTAGTCGGGCGCCGGGGCGAAACGATTTTTGTAGAACTGGTAGCCGTAGTAACCCGCCGTGGCGACGCCGCCGCCGAGGACCAGGACGACGACCATGCAGGCACAGCCGCTGCGTCGCTTCTGACCCTTCTTGCCGGGTTTCTTCCCCTTGCCGCGCCGGTCGCTGCGGCTCTGGAGCTCGTGCTCCTCGTCGTCGTCATCGCCGCCGCCCGCGAAGAAGGGGTGAGCCTCCTCCTCGGGCGTGTCCTCGGGCTCGGGTTCCGGTTCGGGGCGCCTGCGGCCGGGCGGCTGCGGTGGCGGGTACGCGTCCTCGGTGCCGTAGAAATCGGGCTGCTGCCCGTCGTAGGCATGGAGCTGCTGGCCGTAGGGGTCGCCCGGGTCGGTGGGGTACGGCATCTGGCCCTGGCCGCCGGCCGCGTCCCAGCCGCCCTGGTGCTGGTACTGCTGCGGGGTCTGGCCGACGTACTGCTGATGGCCCTGTTCGTCGTAGTACGGGTACTGCTCATGGCCGTACCCCTGCTGGGGCTGCTGGCTCCAGTCGCCGTACTGCGGCTGCTGCGGGTAGTACTGCTGCGGCTGGCCGCCGTAGGCAGGCTGCTGGCCGCTGTCGGCCTGCTGCCCTTCCCATCCGCCGTCCCCGTACAACGGGTCCTGCGGATGCCACGGTTCGGGGCCTGGGCCCCGGCCATACTCAGTCATCGATCCCCTAGAGCCGCGGCTGACCGGTCACGCGGCCGGTGGGCCCGCTTCCGTTCCGCCTCTTGCTGTGTGCCGGCTGTTCGAACACCGGCACATCGCGCGGAACGTTACCGTATCGCGATCAGATGACCACTTCGACGCCCTCGCCGGGTGCTTTACCTGACATTCGTTCGGATTCGAGGGCCTGCTGCAGGATGATGACCGCGGCCGCCTGGTCGATGACCGCGCGGCCCTTCTTCGATTTCACGCCCGAGGCGCGCAGCCCCTGACTGGCCGTCACGGTCGTCATCCGCTCGTCCACCAGCCGGACCGGAACCGGCTTGATGCCCTTGGCCAGCTCCTGGGCGAAGGCGCGGACCTTGACGGCGGCCGGGCCCTCGCCCCCCTTGAGGGAGCGAGGGAGTCCGATGACGACCTCGATCGGCTCGTACTCCTCCACCAGTTGACGCAACCGGCGGTGGGCGGCGGGGATGTCCCGGCCGGGGACCGTCTCCACCGGGGTGGCGAGGATCCCGTCGGGGTCGCACGAGGCGACCCCGATCCGGGCGTCCCCGACGTCGATCGCAAGTCGACGTCCTCTGCGCATTTCCGACCGTTTCCTTACTTCGCCGTCACTTGGCGGTGTCGGCGACGAGCCGCTCTACGGCGTCGACGGCCTCACCGACGGCGGCCGGGTTCTGACCGCCGCCCTGGGCGACGTCCGGCTTGCCGCCACCGCCGCCGCCGAGGGTCTTGGCGGCGGTGCGGACCAGGTCACCGGCCTTGAGGCCACGCTCGCGGGCGGCCTCGTTGGTGGCGATGACCGTCAGCGGCTTGCCGTTGTTCACCGTGAACAGGGCGACCACGGCGGCACGACCGCCCTGGATGCGGCCGCGCACGTCGAGGACCAGCTTGCGCAGGTCGTCCGGCGTGGTGCCGTCCGGGACCTGGCCGGTGACGACGGCCACCCCGCGCACGTCCTTGGCGGACTCGGCGAGACCGGCGGCGGCCTGCAGCACCTTCTCGGCGCGGAACTTCTCGATCTCCTTCTCGGCGTCCTTCAGCTTGCCGAGCATCGAGGAGACCTTCTCGGGCAGCTCCTCCGGGCGGCCCTTGAGCAGTTCCGTCAGCTGGTTGACGACCGTGTGCTCGCGGGCGAGGAAGGTGTAGGCGTCCACACCGACGAGGGCCTCGATACGACGGACACCCGAGCCGATGGAGGACTCGCCGAGCAGCTTCACCAGCCCCAGCTGGGCGGTGTTGTGCACGTGCGTGCCGCCGCACAGCTCCTTGGAGAAGTCGCCGATGGTCACGACACGGACCCGCTCGCCGTACTTCTCGCCGAACTCGGCGATGGCGCCCTGCTTCTTGGCCTCGTCGATGCCCATGATCTCGGCGTGCACGTCGAGGTCCCGGGCGAGCACCTCGTTGATCTTCTGCTCGACGTCGGTCATCACGGCCGTCGGCACGGCGGAGGGGGAGCCGAAGTCGAAGCGGAAGCGGCCAGGCTGGTTCTCGGAACCGGCCTGGGCGGCCGTCGGGCCGAGGGCGTCGCGCAGGGCCTGGTGGGTCAGGTGGGTGGCCGAGTGGGCGCGGGCGATGGCCTTGCGGCGGCGGTTGTCGATGGAGGCGTGGGCCTTGGCGCCCACGGTGACCTCGCCGACCTGGACGACGCCCTTGTGGACGTAGACGCCGGGGACCGGCTTCTGGCAGTCGCGGACCTCGATGACGGCACCGGAGTCCACCCTGATGCGGCCGGTGTCGCCGATCTGGCCGCCGCCCTCGGCGTAGAACGGGGTGCGGTCGAGGACGATCTCGACCTCGTCGCCCTCGGTGGCGGCCGGGGAGGAGAGGCCGTCGACCAGGATGCCGACGATCGTGGTCTCGCCCTCGGTGTCGGTGTAGCCGATGAAGTCGGTCTCGCCGGCGGTGTCGGCGATCTCGCGGTAGGCGCCCATGTCGGCGTGGCCGGTCTTCTTGGCCTGGGCGTCGGCCTTGGCGCGCTCCCGCTGCTCCTTCATCAGGCGGCGGAAGCCCTCCTCGTCCACGGAGAGGCCCTGTTCGGCGGCCATCTCCAGGGTGAGGTCGATCGGGAAGCCCCAGGTGTCGTGGAGCAGGAAGGCCTTGTCGCCGGAGAGGACCTTACCGCCGGCCTGCTTGGTCTCGGTGACGGCGGTGTCGAGGATGTTGGTGCCGGCCTTCAGCGTCTTGAGGAAGGCGTTCTCCTCGGCGATGGCGACCTTCTCGATGCGCTCGCGGTCGGTGACCAGCTCCGGGTACTGCCGGCCCATCATCTGGATCACGGTGTCCAGCAGGTCCTTGACGACCGGACCGGTGGCGCCCAGCAGCCGCATGTTGCGGATGGCCCGGCGCATGATGCGGCGCAGGACGTAGCCGCGGCCCTCGTTGCCGGGGGTGACGCCGTCGCCGATGAGCATGGTGGCGGTGCGCATGTGGTCGGTGACGACACGGAGGGAGACGTCCGAGTCGTGGGCGTCTCCGTAGCGGACGCCGGTCAGCTCGGTGGCCTTGTTGATGACGGCCATGGAGGTGTCGATCTCGTACATGTTCTGCACGCCCTGCAGAATCATGGCGAGCCGCTCCAGGCCGAGGCCCGTGTCGATGTTCTTGCTCGGCAGTTCCCCGAGGATCTCGAAGTTGTCCTTGCCGGTGCCCTCGCCGCGCTCGTACTGCATGAAGACGAGGTTCCAGATCTCCACGTACCGCTCGTCGTTGACGGCGGGGCCGCCCTCGACGCCGAACTCGGGGCCGCGGTCGTAGTTGATCTCGGAGCAGGGGCCGCAGGGGCCGGGGACGCCCATGGACCAGTAGTTGTCCTTCATGCCGAGGCGCTGGATGCGCTCCTTGGGCACGCCGACGACCTCGTGCCAGATGCGCTCGGCCTCGTCGTCGTCCTTGTAGACGGTGATCCACAGACGCTCGGGGTCGAGGCCGTAACCGCCCTTGTCCTGGGGCGTGGTCAGCAGCTCCCAGGCGTACTTGATGGCGCCTTCCTTGAAGTAGTCGCCGAAGGAGAAGTTGCCGCACATCTGGAAGAAGGTGCCGTGGCGCGTGGTCTTGCCGACCTCTTCGATGTCGGGCGTGCGCACGCACTTCTGCACGCTGGTGGCGCGCGGGAACGGCGGCTTGACCTCACCCAGGAAGTAGGGCTTGAAGGGCACCATGCCGGCGGGGACGAGGAGCAGAGTCGGGTCGTCCGCGATGAGCGACGCCGAAGGGACGACGGTGTGCCCGCGCTCCTCGAAGAAGCTCAGCCAGCGGCGGCGAATCTCGGCCGACTCCATCAGTGGTCCTCATTCCGGTTGTACGAGTACATCGGGGCTTCGATGTACTTCGGTGTGCTGCGGTGGTCGCTGTGGTCGTTGCTGCGGTCGCTCTCGATGGCGGTGTAGCGCCGAGGGGCGGGGAGTTCGGGGTTCTCGTGGATTCCCAGCGCCTCCTCCAGTTCGGCCTCCCGCTGGGCCATGTTGTCGCGGACGTCCAGCGCGAAGACGACCGCGCGGTCCTTCAGGCGCTGACCGGTCTCCAGGGCCTTGTTCGCCGCGGTCGCGGCGAGGCTCTCCGGGGTCAGCTGCTTGAGCTTGCGGTTGACCTTGGTGGTCGCCCACACACCGGCGGCGACACCGGTGGTGAACCAGAACGTACGGCGGAACATCGCTCGGTCTCAGTCCTTACTTCCGCTTGCGTCGTGCGGCAGGGACCGTGCGGCCCACGATCACGGTACGCCGGGGCGCCTTCGCGGGCACGTCCTCCTTGCGGCCGCCGAGCGCGCGGCGCACGCCGTAGCCGAACGCCGCGACCTTGACCAGCGGGCCACCGAAGGTGGAGGCGACCGTGGTCGACAGCGCGGAGGCGTTCGACGTGACCTCCTGGACGTCGGAGGCGATCGCGTCGACGCGGTCGATCTGGGTCTGCGCGGAGCGCACCGCCTGGGACGCGTCGGCGAGCAGCGGGACGGCCTGGTCGGTCACGTCCGCCACCAGCTTGGTGGTCGCCTTGAGCGTCTGGGCCAGCCTCGCGAGAGCCACCGCGAGGAAGGAGACCAGGATCGCCCAGAAGACGGCCACCAGGATCCCGGCCACCTCTCCACCGGACACTGTGCGCACCCGCTCCCTGAAACGTGCCTCACCATCGAAAAAGTCGTGTCCGAGCCTATCGCGCCATGGCCTGGGCTCCGTACCGGATTACCGGGCGGCAGGGACGGAGTTGCGGGAAGCGATTGTACGCATTGAACACACTTCAGTACGCTCCGTGTCCCATGCGAGGTCCTCAGCGCCCAGATCCGTTCTCCGCCGGCGATCCGCCTCTGGAACTGACCACGTTCGTCGGGCGCCGGCCCGAGCTCGCCGGGTTGACGGACCTGCTCGGCGGGGCGCGGCTGGTGACCGTGACCGGGGTCGGCGGCGTCGGCAAGTCGCGGCTGGCCGCGCGGCTCGCCGCCGGGTGGACCGACGGGTCCGGGCGGGTGGAGCTGGCTCCGGTGCGCGATGCGCAGTTCGTGGAGTACGCGGTGGCGGAGGCGCTGGGGCTGACCGACCACACCGCCCGGCCGCCCCGGGAGGCGCTGCTGGAGCATCTCGCCGGCCGTCCGGTCCTGCTGGTGCTGGACGGGTTCGAGCATCTGCTGGATTCCTGCGCCGAGTTGACGGCGGAGCTGCTGCGGAAGCTGCCTCGGCTGCGGGTGCTGGCGGTGGGCCGGCGTCCGCTGGGGCTGGCGGGCGAGCGGCTGTTCCCGCTGGCGCCGCTCGCCGAGGACGAGGCGGTGGAGCTGTTCACCGACCGGGCCCGGGCGCAGGGCCAGGAGGTGTCCGACGGTCCCGAGGTGCGCGAGCTGTGCCGGCGGCTGGAGGGGATCCCGCTGGCGCTGGAGCTGGCGGCCGGGCGGCTGCGGGCGCTGTCGCCGGCGCAGTTGCTGCAGCGGCTGGACGACCGGTTCCGGCTGCTGGCCACGAGCGGCTGGGAGGGTGCCCCGCGCCCGGTCCCCGGCGGCCCTCCGTCCCGCCACCGGACGCTGCGCACGGCGATCGGCTGGAGCCATGAGCTGTGCACGCCCGCCGAGCGGCTGTTGTGGGCGCGTCTCTCGGCGTTCGCGCAGACCTTCGACCTGGAGGCGGCGGAGTACGTGTGCAGCGGGGACGGGCTGCCGGCCGAGGACGTCCTGGACGTGCTGTCGGAGCTGGTGGCCCAGTCGGTCGTGACTCGCGAGGAGACTTCGGCCGGCCCCCGCTACCGGATGCTGGACACGGTCCGGGCCTACGGCGCCGAGTGGCTGGAGGGGATCGGGGACGCGGGCCGGCTGCGCAGACGGCACCGGGACTGGTACCTGGGCCTGGCCACCTGGTGCGAGCTGGACTGGTTCTCACCCCGGCAGGGCGAGGTCGCCGCGCGGGTGGAGGCGGAGCTGCCCAATCTGCGGGCGGCGCTGGAGTTCTGTCTGACCGAGCCGGAGGAGGCCCATCTCGGCCAGTACCTCGCGGGGTCGCTGTGGTTCTGCTGGGTCGGCTGCGGGCGGCTCGCGGAGGGCCGCCGCTGGCTGGCGCGCAGCGTGGAGCTGGAGTCGGGGTACGAGCAGTCGCGGCTGAAGGCGCTGTGGGTGCTCGGCTATGTGGCGATCCTCCAGGGCGACACCGTGCCGGCGCTTGCGGCGCTGCGGGAGTGCCGGGAGCAGGCCGAGCGGGTCGCGGATCCGGCGGCGGTGGCGTACGCCGAGCACCGCACCGGCTGTCTGGCCCTGGTCACCGATGACCTGGCCCGTGCAGAAACGCTGCTGCGGTCGGCGCTGGACCGCTATCAGGAGATCGGCGAGCTCAACAGCAATGTGCTGATGGGCCAGGTGGAGCTGGCGATGGCACGGGCCTTCCAGGGGGATCTGCCGGACGCGGTACGGCTGTGCGAGGACGTGCGCCGGGTGTGCGAGGACCACGGGGAGCGCTGGGCCCGCTCCTACGCGCTGTACGCGCTGGCGTACGCGGCCTGGCTGGAGGGCGCCCCGGACAGGGCGCGTGAACTGCTCACGGACTGCCTGGCCAATGCGCACGCCTTCCACGACCTGCTCGGTTCGGTGCTGTCGATGGAGCTGCTGGCACTGGTGACGGCGGCCCAGGGCGAACCGGCCGAGGCGGCGCTGCTCCAGGGGGCGGCCGGCCGGATGTGGCCGTCTGTGGGGCTGCCGCTGTTCGGCTCGGCGTACTTTAACGCGCCGCACGATCAGTGCGAGGCGATCGCACGGCAGGCACTGGGGGACGCGCGCTACGAGGAGTGCGCTGCGGAAGGGGCCCGACTGGACCGCGCGACAGCGGTGGACCGGGCACTGGGCCGTGGCCCGGTACGGCCACTGGGCGCCCTGCCGACTCCCCGTGGACCGATGCCGCAGAGCGGCGGAGCCGCCAACCGCACTGAATCCACTGAGCCCGCCACCGACCCGGCACGGGGCTCACGCGCCACGTAGGGGTGGTGGGCGGTAGAGACGGTGGGCAGTAGAGGTGGTGGGACGCTGGGGCGGCGGACCGCAGGGGCGGCGGACCGCAGGGCAGCGGACGGTAGCCACGACGGACCGCAGGGATAGCCGAGCACAGCGGTGGCGGGCCGCAGCGGCCGCGGACCGCAGAGGCAGCGGATCGTTGCGGCGGCGGACCGCGGGGGAAGCAGACCGCAAAGGGGCCGATCGCAGGGCCAGCAGACCCGTAGCGGCGGCGGGCCGCAGGGGTGGTGGGCCGTATCGCCGGGCGGCTTCGCCGTGGGGTGCGGCCAGGCCGCGCCCGCCCGTGCTGGCCGAAGGAGCGGAAGCGCGAACCCGCCGCCTCGCCCGCCCGGCAGGACCGGGTGGGGAGACGGCGGGCTGAGGTGTTACGCCGTGGCTGGGGTCAGCGGGCGTAGTACTCGACGACGAGCTGCTCGTCGCAGATCACCGGGATCTCCTTGCGGTTCGGCTCGCGGTCCAGGCGGAACGCCAGGGCCTTGAGGTTCACCTGCAGGTAGCGCGGGGTCTCACCCTCGGGGGCGAAGCCACCCTCGCGGGCGATGGTGAAGAGCGTCTTGTCCTTGGACCGGTCGCGGACCTGCACGACGTCATCCGGACGGACACGGAAGGACGGCTTGTCGACCTTCTGGCCGTTGACCTGGATGTGGCCGTGGACGACCATCTGACGGGCCTGGTAGATGGTGCGGGCGATGCCCGAACGCAGGACCAGGGCGTCGAGACGGCGCTCGAGCTCCACGATCAGGGCCTCACCGGTCTTGCCCTGGACCTTGGACGCGCGCTCGTAGGCGCGGACCAGCTGGCGCTCGGAGATGTCGTACTGAGCGCGCAGACGCTGCTTCTCCAGCAGACGGACCTTGTAGTCCGAGTTCTGCTTGCGGCCGCGGCCGTGCTCACCCGGCGGGTAGGGGCGGGCCTCGAAGTACTTGACGGCCTTCGGAGTCAGCGCGATGCCGAGGGCACGCGACTTCTTGACCTTGGGGCGGGACTGGTTCGCCACTGTCTCAATCTCTTTCGTAGTTTTCGGCTCGTCAGCGTTAGGGAGGTCGCATCCGCAGCCGGGAAAACCCGCCGGGCCCCTGCGGGACCTGCCGGGCAGCCGCTTCCCTGGTCTGGGCACATACGTGCAGCACGCGAGTGGCCCACCGACCGTCCCGGGGCTCCGGGTGGTGGTGGGCTGCCCGCGACACCGTTCGACGGTGCGCGACGCTCCTGGAGTCCGTTTTCCCGAGGACTGGCCCCGGGGGCCGGACTCCGGCCGGGTGTCCCGCTCTGACTGCGCGGGACTCAGCACTTCGGGCAAGTCTACAGGGCGCTCACGACCGCCTGCGACCAAGGTGCTTGCGGGTCCACTCCACCGCGTCCGCGTACCGCGCCTCGGCGCCGTGCCGGCCCGGGGTGTAGTACTCGCGGTCCTTCAGGGCGTCCGGGGCGTACTGCTGCTGGGCGATGCCCTCGGGCAGGTCGTGCGGGTACACATAGCCCTGGGCGTGGCCCAGCTTGGCGGCGCCCTTGTAGTGCCCGTCGCGCAGATGCGGCGGGACCGGGCCGGCCTGGCCCTTGCGGACGTCCTCCATGGCGGCGCCGATGGCGGTGGTCGCCGAGTTGGACTTGGGGGCGAGCGCGAGGGCGATG
This sequence comes from Streptomyces sp. NPDC031426, assembly GCF_055581585.1. Classification (NCBI taxonomy): domain Bacteria; kingdom Bacillati; phylum Actinomycetota; class Actinomycetes; order Kitasatosporales; family Streptomycetaceae; genus Streptomyces; species Streptomyces sp. NPDC031426. The sequence goes on along the minus strand of NZ_JBVIJE010000005.1, from coordinate 378,583 downwards.
GTGGCGTGGCTGAGGGTGAGGGCGGCCTCCGGGAAGCCGATCATCGCGACGGCCTGGGCCGCGGCGACCGCGATGGGCAGGGCGTTCGGGTCGGCCAGGCCGATGTCCTCGCTGGCGGAGATCATCAGGCGGCGGGCGATGAAGCGGGGGTCCTCGCCGGCCTCGATCATGCGGGCCAGGTAGTGCAGGGCGGCGTCGACGTCGGAGCCCCTGATCGACTTGATGAGGGCGCTGGCGACGTCGTAGTGCTGGTCGCCGTCGCGGTCGTACTTCACCGCCGCCCGGTCGACCGTCTGCTCCAGCGTCTCCAGGCTGATCTCGCTCTCGCCCTTGTCGAGGGCGGCTCCGGCGGCGGCCTCCAGGGCGGTCAGGGCCCGGCGGGCGTCGCCGCCGGCGATGCGCAGCAGGTGCTCCGCGGTGTCCTCGGGGAGGCCGACGGCGTCCTTCAGGCCGCGCTCGTCGGTCAGGGCGCGGCCCAGCAGGCCGCGGATGTCGTCGTCGGTGAGCGGTTCGAGCGTCAGCAGCAGGGAGCGGGAGAGCAGGGGTGAGATCACCGAGAAGTACGGGTTCTCGGTCGTGGCCGCGATCAGGGTCACCCAGCGGTTCTCGACCGCCGGGAGCAGGGAGTCCTGCTGGGCCTTGCTGAAGCGGTGGATCTCGTCCAGGAAGAGGACGGTCTCCTTGCCGAAGCCGCCGGTGGCGCGGCGGGCACCGTCGATGACCGCGCGGACCTCCTTGACCCCCGCGGTGATCGCGGACAGCTCCACGAACCGCTTGTTCGTCGCCTTGGAGACGACGTACGCCAGGGTGGTCTTGCCGGTGCCGGGCGGACCCCAGAGGATCACCGAGGACGGTCCGGCCGGGCCGCCGGAGCCCTCGCCGACCAGCCGGCGCAGCGGGGAGCCGGGCTTCAGCAGATGCTGCTGGCCCACGACCTCGTCGAGGCTGCGCGGGCGCATCCGCACGGCCAGGGGGCTGGCTGCCGGGTCCTTCTCCTGGCGTTCTTCTGCTGCGGCGGTGAAGAGGTCGGGTTCCACGCTGAAACCCTAAGACACGCCACTGACAACGCGGCCGGGCCGGGGGTCAGGCCCAGAGCTGGCTGCCCCAGCGGGTCAGGATCAGCATGGCGATGATGCCGCAGTGCGTGACCGGCACCACCCAGGTGAACTCGCCGAAGAAGGACTTCAGCCGGCGCGGGGCGCGCAGGAAGTCGTTGCGGACGTTGAACGAGGTCACGTACCAGAACATGGTGATCGTGGCGACCCAGGCCAGCGAGCACCACAGGCACAGCGCGTTGATCCGGTACAGGGACTCGAACTGCAGCCAGGTGACGAAGCCGACGCCGAAGAGCGTGCCGAAGTTGAAGGTCAGCCAGTACCAGCGCGGGAAGCGGGCGCGGGCCAGCAGGCTCATGCCGACGCAGATCACGATGCCGTAGCAGACCAGGCCGAGCATGGGGTTCGGAAAGCCGAAGACCGACGCCTGCTTGCTCTCCATGACGCTGCCGCAGGAGACGACCGGGTTCACGCTGCAGCCGGGCGTGAAGGTCTTGCCCGCGACCTTGGCCTCGAGGATCTTGAACTTGTCGATCGTGATGACCCAGGCGGCCAGCAGTCCGGCCGCGCCGGTGATCACCAGCAGGAGGGCGAAGGCACGGCTGCCGCCCACCGCGCGCGGGGCATCGGTGGCCCGCTCGGGACCCGACTCCGTGGAGACGTCGTTGACTGTCGTCTTGCTCATCCGCCGATTCCGTCACTTGAGAGTTGGACCATCTTCGGGCACGGCTCATTGTGCCGCACGCACGTGTGTGTCCACCGTTCAATGGACATAAGGAGGTACGCACGGTGGTCACGGAGCGTTCGGTTCCGGCCGATGCTCGGGGACATGACAGCACACGCGAACGAACTCGCGGTGGACGTCCGGGGGCTGCGCAAGGCGCTACGGGGACGTGACCACGGTGGACGGGCTCGATCTCGGCATCCGGCGCGGTGAGGTGTTCGGCCTGCTCGGGCCCAACGGCGCCGGCAAGAGCACCACGGTGGAGATCCTCCAGGGCAACCGGGACCGGGACGGGGGCGAGGTGTCCGTCCTCGGCGCGGACCCGGCGACGGGCACGCGCGCGTGGAGGTCCCGAGTGGGGATCGTCTGGCAGGACGAATCGGCACCGGCGGAGTTGACGGTCCGCGAGACGGTACGGCACTTCGCCCGCTACTACCCGCGTCCGCGCCACCCGGAGGAGGACCTGGAGGTGGTCGGCGACGCGGTCAGCGGGCCGCAGGCCGAGGCGCTGGCGGCCGAACTGCGCCCGGACATCGTGCTGATGGACCTGCGCATGCCGGGCGGCGGCGGTGTGGACTCGATCGTGCGGATGACGGCGGCAGGTCTGCCGTGCCGGGTGATCGTGCTGACGACGTACGAGACGGACCGGGACATCCTGCGGGCCGTGGAGGCGGGCGCCGCGGGCTATCTGGTCAAGGACCTGCCCCGGCGGGAACTGGCGGACGCGGTGCGGGCCGCAGCGCGGGGCGAGACCGTACTGGCTCCATCGGTGGCGGCCCGCCTGGTCGACCAGCTGCGCACCAAGCCGGAACGCCCCCGGCTGTCCGAGCGCGAGACGGCGGTCCTCCGCCTGGTGGCCGACGGCTGCACCAACACCGAGATCGGACGCCGGCTGTTCATCGGCGAGTCGACCGTGAAGACCCATCTGCTGCGTGTCTTCGGCAAGCTGGGAGTCGACGATCGGACGGCAGCGGTCACCAGCGCGATGCGGTACGGGTTGCTGGAACAGTGAGAGGGCGCCGGGAATGCCCGGCGCCCTCTTGTCGTCGCTGAACTCAGCCGAGCCGGGACTCCAGCTCCGCCACGATCTCGTTCACGCCGATCGGCGTCTGCTCGCCGGACTCCATGTCCTTGAGCTGGACGACGCCTTCGGCGAGGTCGCGTTCGCCGGCGACGATCGCGTAGCGCGCCCCGCTGCGGTTGGCGTTCTTCATGGCGCCCTTCAGGCCCTTGCCGCCGTAACTGAAGTCCGCCGAGATGCCGACCTTGCGCAGCTCGGTGATCTTCGCGAACAGCACTCGGCGGGCCTCCTCGCCGAGCGGGACGGCGTACACCGACGTCGTCGACGGGAGGGCCAGCTCCACGCCCTCCGCCTCCAGGGCGAGCACCGTGCGGTCGACGCCGAGGGCCCAGCCGACGGACGGCAGCGCGGGGCCGCCGATCATCTCGGACAGTCCGTCGTAGCGGCCGCCGCCGCCCACCGCGGACTGCGAGCCCAGGCCGTCGTGGACGAACTCGAAGGTGGTGCGGGTGTAGTAGTCCAGGCCGCGCACCAGCTTCGGGTCGTTCTCGAACGACACCCCCGCCGCCGTGATCAGCTCGCGGACCTCCTCGTGGTACGCCTTGCAGGCGTCGCACAGGTAGTCGCGCAGCAGCGGGGCGCCGGTCAGCTGCTTCTGCACCGACTCGCGCTTGTCGTCGAGGACCCGCAGCGGGTTGATGTCGACGCGCCGGCGGGTGTCCTCGTCCAGGTCGAGGCCGCGCAGGAACTCCTGCAGCGCGGCCCGGTACACCGGACGGCACTCCTTGTCGCCCAGACTGTTCAGCAGGATCCGGAAGTCGCGCAGGCCCAGCGAGCGGTACGCCTGGTCGGCCAGGATGATCAGTTCGGCGTCCAGCGCCGGGTCCTCCGCGCCGATCGCCTCGGCGCCGACCTGGGAGAAGTGCCGGTAGCGGCCCTTCTGCGGGCGCTCGTAGCGGTACTGCGAGCCCGAGTACCAGACCTTCACCGGGAGGTTGCCCGTCTTGTGCAGGTTGGCCTCCAGGACCGCGCGCAGCACGGGGGCGGTCGTCTCCGGGCGCAGGGCCAGCCTGTCACCGCCCTTGGTCTCGAAGACGTACATCTCCTTCGTCACGATGTCGGTGGACTCGCCGACGCCGCGCGCGAACAGCTCCACGTTCTCGAAACCGGGCGTCTCGATGTAGCCGTAGCCGGAGTTCCTGAGCGGCGCGGCGATCGCCTCGCGGACGGCCAGGAACTCGGCGCTCTCCGGCGGCAGCAGGTCGTAGGTGCCCTTGGGGGCCTTGAAAGTGCTCACGGAAGTCTCTCGTCACATTCCTCGTCGGGGAGCGTCGTCGGTCCGCGCTCCCTGGCCGGCCGCCACCTGCCGCAGATAGGGGTTGGTGGCGCGCTCCTGGCCGATGGTCGTCTGGGGGCCGTGACCGGACAGCACCACGGTGGAGTCGTCGAGCGGCAGGCACACGCGGGCCAGCGACTCGAGCATCTCCGCCATGGATCCGCCCGGCAGGTCGGTGCGTCCGATGGAGCCGGCGAACAGCAGATCCCCGGAGAAGAACACCGACGGGATGTCGGAGGTCTCGGGCATCCGGAAGGTCACCGACCCCTTGGTATGGCCCGGCGCGTGCGCGACGGAGAACTCCAGACCGGCCAGTTCGAGGGTGGTGCCGTTCGTCAGCTCGCGGACGTCGTCCGGCTCCCCCACGGTCAGCTCGCCCATCAGGGGCATGCCGATGGACCGGCCGAGTGACTTCTCGGGGTCGCTCATCATGTACCGGTCCTCGGGGTGGATCCACGCCGGCACGTCGTGCGCGCCGCAGACCGGGACGACCGAGGCCACGTGATCGATGTGCCCGTGGGTGAGGACGACGGCGACGGGCTTGAGCCGATGCTTCTTCAGTGCTTCCTCGACGCCTTCGGCGGCCTGGTGGCCGGGGTCGATGATCACGCACTCCTCACCGGCGGCGGGGGCGACGAGATAACAGTTCGTCCCCCAGGCCCCGGCGGGGAACCCGGCAATGAGCACGATCGTCCTTCGTTGTGTCGACACGGATGGCCACAAGCTGTGGTCCAGAGCCTACCGGCGCTGCCGTTTCCTCAGCGAACCCATATACGGTACGGGGCTACACGCACCAGTCGGCTCACGAGCACGCACGCGTACCGGTCGACACACGACACGTATGAGGAGAGAACCCGGTGGTCAGCCAGGAGCAGCGGCGGCGTCAGCTCGCCCGGGAGAAGTTCTTGCGGCAGCAGCAGCGGCGCACCCAGGCGCGCCGCAAGTCCCGCACGCGCAACTCCGTGATCGCGTCGGTACTGGGCGTGGTCGTCATCGGCGGTGTCGCGTTGTACTCGACCGGGGCGCTGAAGGGCGACGACAAGAAGACCAATGCCGCCGCCGACGTCACGCCCAGCGCCACGCCGAGCAAGGCCCCGGACCCGTGCGCGAAGCCGGCGGCCGGCTCGGCGAAGAAGCTGAGCTGGAAGAAGGAGCCGGCGATGGCGATCGACACGTCGGCGAAGTACACGATGAAGCTCGCCACGACGTGCGGTGACATCGACATCGCGCTGAAGACGGCCGCCGCCCCGCACACGGTCAACTCGTTCGACTTCCTGGCGGGCAAAGGCTACTTCGATCACACCAAGTGCCACCGCCTGGTCACGTCCGGCATCTACGTGCTCCAGTGCGGCGACCCGCAGGGCACCGGCATGGGCGGGCCGGGCTACACGCTTCCGGACGAGAACCTCAAGGACACGAGCCTGAAGGGCAACACGTACCCGGCGGGCACGGTGGCGATGGCCAACACCGGTCAGAAGCACACCGGCGGCAGCCAGTTCTTCCTGGTCTACAAGGACAGCCCGTTGCCGCCCAGCTACACGCCGTTCGGCACGGTCTCGGACGCGGGCATGAAGGTGCTGCAGAAGATCGCCGCCGCGGGTGCCCAGGCAGCCGATCCGACCTCGGGCAACACCGCGCCCAACGCGACCGTGGTGATCAACAAGGCGACGGTGACGAAGTCCTGACGCCGTCCTGGAACTCAAGACGGCCAGCTGCGGAATTTCGGTCGCGCTGGATGCGGACAGGCAACCCGCTGGTCGCCTATGTTGGCCGTGACGAAACTGTGGACGATGCCCGGGGGTGCTGAGACCCACCGCAGGCATCATGTGGAGGAGGCGCTGTGAGCAGCGACCCGTGGGGCCGCGTCGACGAGACGGGGACCGTGTACGTGCGTACGGCCGACGGCGAGAAGGTCGTCGGCTCCTGGGCGGCCGGCTCCCCTGAGGAGGCGCTGGCCTACTTCGAGCGCAAGTACGAGGGCCTGGTTGTCGAGATCGGCCTCCTCGAGAAGCGAGTGCGGACCACCGACCTGTCGGCGAAGGACGCCATGGCCGCGATCGACCACCTGCGGGAGCAGGTGGAGGCGCACCACGCGGTCGGCGACCTGGACGCGCTGCGAGGGCGGCTGGACAAGCTGGTGGAGACCGTCGAGGCCCGCCGCGAGGAGCGCAAGCAGCAGCGGGCCAAGCAGTCGGACGAGGCGCGCAAGGCCAAGGAGGACCTGGTCACCGAGGCGGAGCAGCTGGCGCAGTCCGATCAGTGGCGGGCGGCCGGTGAGCGGCTGCGGGCGCTGGTGGACACCTGGAAGGGTCTGCCGCGTCTGGACCGCAAGTCCGACGACGAGCTGTGGCACCGCTTCTCGCACGCCCGGTCGGCGTTCTCCAAGCGGCGCAAGGCGCACTTCGCGCAGCTGGACGCGCAGCGCGAGGAGGCCCGCCGGACCAAGGAGCGGCTGGTGGCCGAGGCCGAGGCGCTGTCGGGTTCGACGGACTGGGGTCCGACGGCGGCGCGTTACCGCGAGCTGATGGCGGAGTGGAAGGCCGCGGGCCGCGCCCAGCGCGAGCACGAGGACGACCTGTGGAACCGCTTCCGCGGCGCCCAGGACGTGTTCTTCGCCGCCCGTAGCTCGGTGTTCGCCGAGCGGGACGCGGAACAGGCGGAGAACCTGAAGCTGAAGGAGGAGCTGGCCGAGGAGGCCGAGAAGATCCTCCCGGTCACGGACCTCAAGGCCGCGCGGGCCGCCTTCCGCTCGATCAACGAGCGCTGGGAGGCCATCGGCCATGTCCCGCGGGACGCCCGGCCGAAGGTCGAGGGCCGGATGCACGCGGTCGAGCGGGCGATCCAGGACGCCGAGGAGGCCGAGTGGCGCCGGACGAACCCGGAGGCACGCGCGCGTGCCGAGGGTCTGACCGGTCAGCTGCAGGCCGCCGTCGACAAGCTGCGGGCGCAGATCGACCAGGCCCGCGCCCAGGGCAACAACTCCAAGGCCGACAAGCTGGAGCGCGAGCTGGAGGGCCGCCAGGCGCTCCTGGACCAGGCTCTGAAGGGCCTGCAGGAGTTCGGCGGCTGAAACCCCCCGCGGTGCACATGCGAAAGGCCCCGTACGGCGCGCGTACGGGGCCTTTCGCTTGCGTGCTCACGACCGGGAGCGTCCCGAGGTCACGCGGTACACGTCGTACACGCCCTCCACGCCCCGTACGGCCTTCAGGACGTGGCCGAGGTGCTTGGGGTCGCCCATCTCGAAGGTGAACCGGGAGGTGGCCACCCGGTCGCGCGAGGTCTGGACGGCCGCGGAGAGGATGTTGACGTGCTGGTCGGACAGGACTCGGGTGACGTCCGACAGCAGCCGGGAGCGGTCCAGTGCCTCGACCTGGATGGCGACCAGGAAGACCGAGGACTGGGTCGGCGCCCACTCGACGTCGAGGATGCGCTCGGGCTCACGGGACAGCGAGTCGACGTTGACGCAGTCGCTGCGGTGAACGGACACGCCGCTGCCCCGCGTGACGAACCCGATGATCGGGTCGCCCGGCACCGGCGTGCAGCAGCGGGCCAGTTTGACCCACACATCGTCGACGCCCTTCACGACGACGCCCGGGTCGGCGCTGGAGCGGCGCTTGCGGCCACGGGTACGGGACGGCGGGACCGCCTCGTCGATCTCCTCGGTGGCGGCCTCCTCGCCGCCGAGGGCCTGCACGAGCTTCTGCACGATGTGCTGCGCGGAGACATGGCCCTCGCCGATCGCCGCGTACAGCGCGGAGATGTCCGAGTAGCGCATCTCGTGCGCGAGGGTCACGAGGGAGTCGCCGGTGAGGATGCGCTGGATCGGCAGGTTCTGCTTGCGCATCGCCCGTACGATCGCGTCCTTGCCCTGCTCGATCGCCTCGTCCCGGCGCTCCTTGGAGAACCAGGCCCGGATCTTGTTGCGCGCCCGGGGCGACTTGACGAAGCCGAGCCAGTCGCGGGACGGTCCGGCGCCGGGCGCCTTGGAGGTGAAGACCTCCACCAAGTCGCCGTTGTCCAGGGTGGATTCGAGCGGTACGAGCCTGCCGTTGACCCGCGCGCCTATGGTGCGGTGGCCGACCTCGGTGTGGACGGCGTACGCGAAGTCGACGGGCGTGGCCCCCGCGGGCAGCGCGATGACATCGCCCTTGGGGGTGAAGACGAAGACCTCGTTGCGGGACAGGTCGAAGCGCAGGGACTCCAGGAACTCGCCCGGGTCCTCGGTCTCCTTCTGCCAGTCCAGCAACTGCCGCAGCCACGCCATGTCGTTGATGGCGTCCTTGTCCTTCGCGGACGTCCTGGGCGCGTCCGTACGGACCTTGGAGGCGCCGGCGACGGCCTCCTGCTTGTACTTCCAGTGCGCGGCGATGCCGTACTCGGCGCGGCGGTGCATGTCGAAGGTGCGGATCTGCAGTTCGACCGGCTTGCCGTTGGGCCCGATGACCGTCGTGTGCAGCGACTGGTACATGTTGAACTTGGGCATCGCGATGTAGTCCTTGAACCGGCCGGGGACCGGGTTCCATCGCGCGTGCACGGTGCCGAGGGCGGCGTAACAGTCGCGGACCGTGTCGACGAGGACACGAATGCCCACCAGGTCGTAGATCTCGGCGAAGTCGCGGCCTCGCACGATCATCTTCTGGTAGACGCTGTAGTAGTGCTTCGGGCGTCCGGTGACGGTCGCCTTGATGCGGGCGGCCCTCAGGTCGGCCTGGACCTCGTCGGTCACTATGGCCAGGTACTCGTCACGCTTCGGCGCCCTTTCGGCCACCAGCCGTACGATCTCGTCGTACATCTTGGGGTAGAGGATCGCGAAGGCGAGGTCCTCCAGCTCCCACTTGATGGTGTTCATGCCGAGGCGGTGGGCGAGCGGCGCGTAGATCTCGAGGGTCTCGCGCGCCTTCTTCTCCTGCTTCTCGCGCTTGAGGTAGCGCATGGTGCGCATGTTGTGCAGGCGGTCGGCGAGCTTGATCACCAGGACGCGCGGGTCCTTGGCCATCGCGACGACCATCTTGCGCACGGTCTCGGCCTGGGCGGCCTCGCCGAACTTGACCTTGTCGAGCTTGGTGACGCCGTCGACGAGCAGGGCGACGGTGTCGCCGAAGTCGCGGCGCAACTGGTCGAGGCCGTACTCGGTGTCCTCGACAGTGTCGTGCAGCAGCCCCGCCATGAGCGTGGCGGGGTCCATGCCCAGCTCGGCGAGGATGGTGGTCACGGCGAGCGGGTGCGTGATGTACGGGTCGCCGCTCTTGCGCTTCTGTCCGCGGTGCCAGCGCTCGGCGACCTGGTAGGCGCGCTCGATCTGGCGCAGCGTCGAGTTCTCGATCTTCGGGTCGTTGCTGCGCACTATCCGCAGCAGCGGCTCCAGGACCGGGTTGTAGGGGTTCGCGCGCTGCACGCCGAGGCGGGCCAGGCGGGCGCGGACGCGGTTGGAGGAGCCGGTGCGGCCGGGCTGGACGACGGGCGGGCGCACCACGGGCGGCTGGGCCGGGCGCTCGGCGGGTGCGGGCTTGGGACGCGAGGCCTCGGCAGCCTTCTCGACGGGCGCGGACTGGGCGTGCTCGATCGGCCCGCGGGTGTCGTTCTTCGCGTTGGACACGTGCGACGCGGGTTTCGCCGCGGCGGCCGAGGCGGACTCGGGCTTTGCGGCGGTCAGGTGCTGGGCCTCGTCTGGCAAGAGGGCTCCTCGTGCGCGATCCGGGTCCCCCGGTCAGGCTCCGGAGACCCCATGGTAGCGATCCTGCGGCTGGTCATCGCCTTCAGCCGGAAGTGAGGACCGTCCACCTGTGCAACGCGGGGAGCCTCCGCCGGATTCCGGGAGGTGGATTCCGGGTGATTCGGGGTCGTGCGGGAGGTGTCCCGGGGGTGGCCTCGACCGTGGGTGGTACCTGCACGCGCGTGCGGCTCGGGTGGTGCGGGCGGGAAGCACGAAGCGGCCTTCGGCGATGCCGAGGCCGCTTGTGCAGCGATCCGCTCAGACCTGAAGCAGCGCCTCCAGCGGCGCCCCGTCCAGCGCCGGTTCCAGCCGGACCCGGCCGCCCAGGAAGCCCAGCTCCATCAGCACCGCGAGGCCGGAGACATCCGCCCCGGCGCGCTGGATCAGCTGGATCGCGGCCTCGGCCGTACCTCCCGTGGCGAGGACGTCGTCCACGATCAGCACCCGGTCACCGGATGCCAGGTCCTCCGCGTGCACCTCGATCTCGGCCGAGCCGTACTCCAGGTCGTACGCCTGGCGCAGCGTCGCTCCGGGCAGCTTGCCCGCCTTGCGGACGGGGATGAAGCCGAGGCCCGCGCGGACGGCGACCGGGGCTCCCAGGATGAAGCCCCGGGCCTCCAGGCCGACGACCTTGGTCGCGCCGGTGTTCGTGGCGATCTCGGCCAGTGTGTCCGTGAGCGCCGTGAACGCGGCCGGGTCCGCCAGGAGCGGGGTGATGTCCTTGAACATCACGCCCGGCTCGGGGTAGTCGGCGACGTCACGGATCCGGCTGAGCAGCAGCTCCTCGATGTCGGTCATCGGCGCTTCCCGGAGGGGCGGCCACGGCCCCGGCTGCGGGACGCGGGCTGGTTGCGCGGGCCCACGACGGCGGGGGCCGCATCGTCGTCATCGGCGGCGGCACGCTCCGCGACGAGGCCCTCCTCGGCCGCGGCCTGGGCACGCTTGGCCATGACCCGCTTGGTGAGGGCCTTCATCGCCGGCTCGCGCTCCTTGAGGTCGGCGACGAGCGGCGTGGCGATGAAGATCGACGAGTAGGCGCCGGCCGCGAGGCCGACGAACAGCGACAGCGAGATGTCGTTCAGCGTGCCGGCTCCGAGGAATCCACCGCCGATGAACAGCAGGCCCGCCACCGGCAGCAGGGCGACGACCGTGGTGTTGATCGAACGGACCAGGGTGCCGTTGATCGACTGGTTGGCGATGTCGCTGAAGGTGAACCGGGTCTGCTTGGTGATGTCCCGCGTCTGCTCCTTGAGGCTGTCGAAGACGACGACCGTGTCGTAGAGCGAGTAACCGAGGATCGTCAGCAGACCGATCACCGTACCGGGCGTGACCTCGAAACCGACGAGGGCGTAGATACCGGTCGTGATCGTGATGTCGTGGATCAGCGCGACCAGGGCCGCGATGGCCATGCGCCATTCGAAGGCGATGGCCAGGTAGATCACGACGAGCACCATGAAGATCGCCAGGCCCTCCCAGGCCTTGTTGGCGATCTGCTGGCCCCAGCTCGGGCCGACCAGATCGGCGGCGAGCTTCTCGGGGTTGAGGTTGAGGTCCTTGGCCAGCTCCTGCTTGATCTTGTCGGACTGGCCGGTGTCGATGCCGGCGATCTGGATGCGCAGGCTGCCGTTGCCGAGCTTCTGCACGATCGCCTCATGGCCGGAGGCGTCCTTGGCGTAGGTCTCCGCCTGGGTCACCGAGGTGCTCATGTGGGTCGGCGTGGTGAAGACCGCGCCGCCCTTGAACTCGATGCCCATGTTCAGCCCGCGCACCGCCAGGCCGAGGATGGCCGTGATGGTGATCAGGATGGAGACGCCGTACCAGATCTTGCGCTTGCCGACGAAGTCGTACGAGATCTCGCCGCGGTGCAGTCGAGCGCCGAGGTTGCCGAGTTTCGACATTGCTCAGGCCTCCTTCGGGTCGACAGAGCCGGCGGCGGGGCCGGCGGGACGGCGGGTGCGGCGCAGCGGCGGCTTGGCACCCAGGCTCTTCGGGTCGAGGCCGGACCACTTGTGTCCGCCGGCGAAGAACTTGCGGCGGGCGAGGAGGGTCATCAGCGGCTTGGTGAACAGGAAGACGACGACGACGTCGAGCACGGTGGTCAGGCCGAGGGTGAAGGCGAAGCCCTGGACCTTGCCGACGGTCACGATGAACAGGACGGCGGCGGCGAGGAACGACACGAAGTCGGAGACCATGACGGTGCGCCGGGCGCGCGGCCAGGCCCGCTCGACGGCGGGGCGCAGCGAGCGGCCCTCGCGGATCTCGTCCCGGATGCGTTCGAAGTACACGATGAACGAGTCCGCGGTGATACCGATGGCGACGATGGCACCGCAGACGGCCGGCAGGTTCAGCGCGAAGCCGATGGCCGGGCCGAGCAGCGACATGATCACGTAGGTGAGGATCGCGGAGACCACGAGGGAGGCCATGGCGACGACCGACAGGCCGCGGTAGTAGATCACCAGGTAGATCACGACCAGGGCGAGGCCGATCGCGCCGGCGAGCAGACCGGCGTGCAGCTGCTCACCGCCGAGCGCGGCGGTCACGGTGGTGACGGACTGCTCCTGGAAGGACAACGGCAGGGCGCCGTACGACAGCATGTTGGCGAGGCTCTGGGCGTCCTGCTGGGTGAAGCTGCCGGAGATCTCCGCCTGGCCGCCGGTGATGGCCTGGCTGACGTACGGGCTGGAGACGACCTCGCCGTCGAGGACGATGCCGAACTCGTTCTGCGGGGACTGGTTCTTCGCCAGCCGGCCCGTGATGTCGGCGAACTTCTTGGAGCCGCTGGAGCTGAAGGTCATCTGGACCTGCCAGCCGGAGGCGCCCTGGGTGTCGAAGATGGCCTGCGCCTTCTTCACCTCGGTGCCGTCGACGGCGGCCGGGCCGAGCACGTACTTGTACCAGACCTTCCGGATCTGGCCGCAGGCCACCGTGGGCTCACCGGGCTTGGCGGCGCCGCCCACCTTGGCCCGCTCGGCGGGCTTGGTGCAGTCCAGGGCGGCGTACTGGGCCTGGAGCTTGGCGGCGGTGGTGCCGGCGCTGGAGGAGGCCGAGGGGGTGGTCGACGGCGTGGAGCTGCCGGAGGCGGACGGGCTCGGCGTGGGGGTGGAGCCGGCCTTCAGCGCGTCGGTGACGGCACGGCCCTGGGAGGTCGCCGAGGCCTTGGGGGACGCGGTGGAGGACGAGGACGCCTTCTCCTTGGAGGAGGAGCTCGCGGAGGGGCTCGTGCTCGGCTTCGGCGAGGAGCTGCCGCTGGGGGAGGCGCTCGGCGAGGGGCGCTGCGTGGCGCCGCCGCTGGGCTCGCTGGCCAGGACCGGGCGGAAGTACAGCTTGGCGGTGGTACCGACCTGCTGCTGGGCCTCCTTGGAGTTGGTGCCCTTGGGGATGTTGACGATGATGTTGTCGGTCCCCTGGGTCTGCACCTCCGCCTCGGAGACGCCGAGGCCGTTGACACGGCGGTTCATGATGTCGACCGCGGTGTCCATGTTGGCCTTGTTGACGGCGGACCCCTGGTCCGCCTTCGCCTTGAGCGTGATGCTCGTACCACCGGCGAGGTCGATACCGAGACGCGGAGTCTTGTTCCCGGAGAGGAACATGCCTCCGGTGAGCGCCACGATGGCGATCAGGATGAGGGCCAGCGAGCGTCCCGGCTTGCTCTGGGCGCTCGCGCTCCGGCCCCTCTTAGGTGCTGCCACCTTCTCGTACTCCCTCTCGGGCCGTCCCGCGCGGTCGGCGCGGTCGGCCATGACATGGTGTCGGGCTGTTCCGGGAAACAGACGCCCGGTGGTGCGCGGGGCGCGATTATGCCGCGCGGCGCACCACCGGGGCGTGACTACTTCGCGTCGGAGTCGCCGTCGGTCTTCTTCGGCTCGTCGTCCGCCTTGGTCTCGGCGGCCTCGGCCGTGTCGGTGCCGTCCTCATCGGCGTCCTTCTTACCGAGGTCGACGGCCTTGTCGTCGGAGGCGGCGGCAGCGGGCGAGTCGGACTCGTCGGTCTCGGTGAGGGAGGAGGCGTCGTCCGGGACGATGTCGGCGTCGGACTTCAGGTCGTGCTCGATGCCGTGGACGATGCGGTTGTACTCGTCGTCCGTGAGGACGGCGCCGATCGCGTTCTTGGCGAAGAGGAGCTCGACGCCGGGGCCGGCGTCGAGGAGGACGGTGTCCTCGTTGACCTCCTTGACCGTCGCGTACATTCCCCCGATCGTGCGGACACCGGAGCCGGGCTGCATCTCGTTCCGCATATTGGCGGCCTGCTGCTGCTTCTTCTTGGCCGAGCGCGTCATCAGGAACATGGCCGCGATGAGCACGATGAAGGGGAGAAGGGTAAAGGCATTCACGGGACGGGGTTTCCTTCGCGCGACCGCGACGGAGAGCGGCCTGTTGATGGGGGTGTGGGTCGGCGCCGCCCACAAGGGCGGCATCGGCGGAGTCTAAGCGAGTCCGTGTGCATGGAACAACGCTCAGCATGGCACCTGAGTTCCTGACCGGGCCAATGTCCTCGCCGCCACCGAGACATCATCGCGCCGTCAGGACCCGAACAAGTCCTGTTGTCCGTTTCCCCCGGTCGGCCCCCCGCTCGCCGAGTGGGGCGGGGTCTGGCCGAGGTGTGCCCAGGCCGCCGGGGTGGCGACCCGGCCGCGCGGGGTGCGGGCGAGCAGTCCCTCCCGCACGAGGAACGGTTCGGCGACCTCCTCGACGGTTTCCCGCTCCTCCCCCACCGCGACGGCGAGCGTGGACAGGCCGACGGGGCCGCCGGCGAAGAGCTTCAGCAGGGCCTCCAGGACGGCGCGGTCGAGGCGGTCGAGGCCGCGCGCGTCGACCTCGTAGACGGCGAGGGCGGCGGCGGCGATCTCGCGGGTGATCACACCGTCCGCCTTGACCTGCGCATAGTCGCGGACGCGGCGCAGCAGGCGGTTGGCGATACGGGGCGTGCCGCGGGAGCGGCCGGCGATCTCCGCGGCGCCGTCCGGCACGATCTCCACGTCCAGCAGGCTCGCCGAGCGGTGCACGACCCGCTCCAGTTCGCGCGGCTCGTAGAACTCCATGTGCGCGGTGAAGCCGAAACGGTCGCGCAGCGGCGGCGGCAGCAGGCCCGCGCGGGTGGTGGCGCCGACCAGGGTGAACGGCGGCAGCTCCAGCGGGATGGCGGTGGCGCCGGGGCCCTTGCCGACGATGACGTCGACGCGGAAGTCCTCCATCGCCATGTACAGCATCTCCTCGGCGGGCCGGGACATGCGGTGGATCTCGTCCAGGAAGAGGACCTCGCCCTCCTGGAGGGAGGAGAGGATCGCGGCGAGGTCGCCGGCGTGCTGGATGGCGGGGCCGGAGGTGATCCGGATCGGGGCGCCCATCTCGGCGGCGATGATCATCGACAGGGTGGTCTTGCCGAGGCCGGGCGCGCCCGACAGCAGCACATGGTCGGCGGTGGCGCCACGCGCGCGTGCGGCCCGCAGGACGAGGTCGAGCTGTTCGCGGACCTTCTCCTGGCCGATGAACTCGCCGAGGTCCTTGGGGCGCAGGGCGGCCTCGACGGCCTGGTCCTCCCGGTCGGCGGACGCAGCGACGAGCCGCTCGGGGGCGGGGGTGTCGGTCGTGTCGTCCCAGTTCATGTGGTGTGCCTCGATCGTCGTGGGTCAGCGGGCGCGGTGCGGCGGGCCGGGTTCGCGTGGGTCAGCGGGCGCGGTTCAGGGTCTGCAGGGCGGCTCTCAGCAGCTGTCCGACCTGCGGGGTGCCGCCGGCGGCCTCGGCCTGGGGCGCCACGGCGGCGACGGCCTCGTCGGCCTCGCGGGTGGCGTAGCCCAGGCCGATGAGGGCCGCGTGCAGCTGGTCGCGCCAGCCCTGGGTGACCGGCGCGCCGATCGCGGGGGCCGTGCCGAGGGGCTCGCCGAGCCGGTCCTTCAGCTCCAGCAGGAGCTTCTGCGCACCCTTCTTGCCGATGCCGGGGACGGCGGTGAGGGCCTTCTCGTCACCGGTGGCGACGGCGCGGCGCAGCGCGTCCGGGGTGTGCACGGCGAGCATGGCCTGGGCCAGGCGCGGGCCGACTCCGCTCGCGGTCTGCAGCAGCTCGAAGACCTGACGCTCGTCGTCGTCGGCGAAGCCGTACAGGGTCAGCGAGTCCTCGCGGACGACGAGCGAGGTGTGCAGCTTGGCGGGCCGGCCCATGCGGAGCGCGGACAGCGTGTTCGGCGTGCACTGGACGGCCATGCCGACGCCGCCCACCTCGACGACCGCGGCGTCCGGGGCGAGCGCGGCGACCGTGCCGCTGACGAAGGCGATCATGTCGTACGGCCTTTCGTTGCGTGGACTGTGTGGCGGGCGACCGCCTGCTGAAGCCGGTTCTGGGCGGGGGCGCGCCAGATGTGGCAGATGGCCAGCGCGAGAGCGTCGGCGGCGTCGGCCGGCTTCGGTGGCGCGGAGAGCCGGAGCAGCCGGGTGACCATGGCGCCGACCTGCGCCTTGTCGGCGCGCCCGGAGCCGGTGACGGCCGCCTTGACCTCGCTCGGGGTGTGCAGCGCGACCGGGATGCCGCGCCGGGCGGCACACAGCATGGCCACGGCGCTGGCCTGGGCGGTGCCCATCACCGTGCGCACGTTGTGCTGGCTGAAGACGCGCTCTACGGCGACGAACTCGGGCCGGTGCTCGTCCAGCCACTGCTCGATGCCCTGTTCGACGGCGAGGAGGCGGTGGCTGAGATCGGCGTCCACGGGCGTGCGCACGATACCGACGCCGAGCATGGTGAGCGGGCGGCCCGCCATCCCCTCGACGACGCCGACACCGCACCGGGTCAGTCCCGGGTCCACCCCCAGTACCCGCACCGGGCCCCTCCCTCCGATCGCCTCGATCACGTGTTTGTGCAGGCTATCGGGTCCCACTGACAATGACGGCGGGCCGGTGGGACGTGTCCCACCGGCCCGCCGGGAATCCGCTGAACCCGCGGAGGGTTACGCGTCGACCTTCTCCATGATCTCGTCGCTCACGTCGAAGTTGGCGAAGACGTTCTGCACGTCGTCGCTGTCCTCGAGCGCGTCGATCAGCTTGAAGATCTTCTTGGCGCCCTCCTCGTCCAGCTCGACCTGCATGGTCGGGACGAAGTTGGCCTCGGCGGACTCGTAGTCGATGCCGGCCTCCTGGAGGGCGGTGCGGACCGCGACCAGGTCGGTGGCCTCGCTGATGACCTCGAAGTTCTCGCCGAGATCGTTGACTTCCTCGGCACCGGCGTCCAGGACCGCGCCGAGCACGTCGTCCTCGGTCAGCTCGCCTTTGGGGACGATCACGACGCCCTTGCGGTTGAACAGGTACGACACCGAGCCCGGGTCGGCCATGGAGCCGCCGTTGCGGGTCATGGCCACGCGGACGTCGGAGGCGGCGCGGTTGCGGTTGTCGGTGAGGCACTCGATGAGCACCGCGACACCGTTGGGGCCGTAGCCCTCGTACATGATCGTCTCGTAGTCGGCACCGCCGGCCTCGAGACCACCGCCGCGCTTGATCGCGGAGTCGATGTTCTTGTTCGGCACCGACTGCTTCTTGGCCTTCTGGACGGCGTCGTAGAGCGTCGGGTTGCCGTCGAGGTCGACGCCGCCCATGCGCGCCGCGACCTCGATGTTCTTGATCAGCTTCGCGAAGAGCTTGCCGCGCTTGGCATCGATCACGGCCTTCTTGTGCTTCGTCGTGGCCCATTTAGAGTGGCCGGACATCTGCCTGTCTCCTTCGCGTAACCAATCTCTGTACGAACGTCAGAGATCCTACAAGGACTCCGACGCCCGGTTGGTGCGCACCATGTCGACGAACAGGGAGTGCACGCGGTGGTCGCCGGTCAGTTCCGGGTGGAACGACGTGGCGAGCGCGTTGCCCTGGCGGACGGCGACGATGTGGCCGTCGTGCTCGGCGAGCACCTCGGCCCCGGCGCCCACGGACTCCACCCAGGGAGCGCGGATGAACACGCCCTCCACAGGATCGCCCGGGATGCCCTTCACGTCGACCGCGGCCTCGAACGACTCGTTCTGCCGGCCGAAGGCGTTGCGGCGCACGATCATGTCGATGCCGCCGATGGTCTTCTGGCCCGAGCGCGGGTCGAGGATCTTGTCGGCGAGCATGATCATGCCCGCGCAGGTGCCGTAGACGGGCATGCCGTCGGCCACGCGCGCGCGAAGGGGCTCCATCACGCCGAAGAGGACGGCCAGCTTGGAGATGGTGGTGGACTCGCCGCCGGGCAGGACGAGGCCGTCGACCTCGGCGAGTTCCTCGGGGCGCCGCACCGGCCTGGCCACGGCGTCGGCCGCGGCCAGGGCGATGAGGTGCTCCCGTACGTCGCCCTGGAGGGCCAGGACGCCTATGACGGGTGCATCAGTCATGTGTGTCGTGCAGTCCTTGGAAGAGTCCTCGGCAGGTGGTCACCAGCCGCGGTTGGCGTAGCGCTCGGTCTCGGGGAGGGTGTCGCAGTTGATGCCGACCATGGCTTCACCGAGGTTGCGGGACGCGTCGGCGATGATCTTCGGGTCGTCGTAGAAGGTGGTGGCCTTCACGATGGCGGCGGCGCGCTTGGCCGGGTCGCCGGACTTGAAGATGCCGGAGCCGACGAACACGCCCTCGGCGCCGAGCTGACGCATCAGGGCCGCGTCGGCCGGGGTGGCCACGCCGCCGGCGGAGAAGAGGACCACCGGGAGCTTGCCCAGCTCGGCGACCTCCTTGACCAGCTCGTACGGGGCGCGCAGCTCCTTGGCGGCGGCGTACAGCTCGTGGTTGTCGAAGCCGCGCAGCTTGGCGATCTCGTTCTTGATCTGGCGCAGGTGGCGGACGGCCTCCACGACGTTGCCGGTGCCGGCCTCGCCCTTGGAGCGGATCATCGCGGCGCCCTCGGCGATGCGGCGCAGGGCCTCGCCCAGGTTGGTGGCACCACACACGAACGGGGTGGTGAAGGCCCACTTGTCGGAGTGGTTGACCTCGTCGGCCGGGGTGAGGACCTCGGACTCGTCGATGTAGTCGACGCCGAGGGACTGGAGCACCTGGGCCTCGACGAAGTGGCCGATGCGGGACTTGGCCATGACCGGGATCGAGACGGCGTCGATGATGCCCTCGATCATGTCCGGGTCGGACATACGGGCCACGCCGCCGTCCTTGCGGATGTCGGCCGGGACCCGCTCCAGGGCCATGACGGCGACGGCGCCCGCGTCCTCGGCGATCTTCGCCTGCTCCGGCGTGACGACGTCCATGATCACGCCGCCCTTGAGCTGCTCGGCCATGCCGCGCTTCACGCGGGCGGTGCCGGTCTCGGGAGCCTGGTTGTCGATGGTGGACACGGGTGACCTCACTGATGGTGAAGAGGATTTTCTGCACCACCGAGGAAACGCGAGTGGACCAGGCCACAGCAAGGGCCAATGGCAAGCAGGTGGATCCTTTTCGTCCAGGGAGGGTTTCCCCGGGGTTCAGGAGGCCCGCTCCACCAGGGCCGCGGGGGGCTCGTCGTCCATCTCGAAGGCCAGGGGGAACGGGGCGTGGCCGGCCAGCCGGAACCAGCGGACCTTGCGATGCTCACGGAGCCTTCTGGCGGCTCCTACGGCGTCGTTGTGGAAGCGGCGGGCCATCGGGACCCGGCGCACCGCCTCGGCCAGCTCACGCGCCGCCTCCTCCCCTCCTGGGGCCTCCCTTACGGCCTCCACCTGCGCCGGATCCCCGAAGACCGCGCGCAGGGCCTGGCTCAGCTCGCTCTCGGCGACTTCCCGCTGCTCCTCCTCGGCCTGCCGGGCGGCGTGCGCGGCCTCGTACAGCACGATCGAGGCGGCTGGGTCCAGCACGCCCGAGGTGGCCAGTTCCTGTGCCACGGAGGCCCGGCGCAGCAGCTGCGCGTCGAGCGCGGCCCGCGCGGCGTCCATCCGCACATGCAGCCGGTCCAGCCGCCCGGCCGTCCAGCTCAGGTACACGCCGATCGCGAGGAGGGCGACGAGGATCCAGATGAGGGTTGCGGTCACGGGCGAAGGCTATCGGCACGCTCGGTCCGCCCTCGAAGCCCGTTCGGCCCCGGCCAGTGGGCAGCGAGCCTCCGCGATCCCACCATTCCCACACCGGCCCGAGCGCCACCCGCGACTCCGTCGGTCCCGCCCCACCGGTCCTGGGCCAGCCGGAAACAGGCTCCCCGCAATCCCACCGTTCCCGCACCGGCCCGAACCCCGCCCGCGGGCCGGCCGCCCACCGCATCGGCCCGAAACGCTGTCGCACCCACCGGCGCCCCGCATCGGCCCGAAACGCGTCGGTCGCACCCACAGGCACCCCCCGCACCGGCCCGAGCGCCACCCGCGACTCCGTCAGTCCCGAGCCCGCCGGAAGCTACGGCGCCAGCCCGGTCTGTCCCGGGCGCGCCCGAATCCACTGCCCCGCCCCGTCAGCCCAGCCCACCCGAAGCCAGCACCCAGTCCCGTCAGCCCAGCCCACCCGAAGCCAGCACCCAGTCCCGTCAGCCCAGCCCACCCGAAGCCAGCGGGCAGTCCCGTCAGTCCCGGGCCAGGCCGAAGCGGGCGCGGAGGCCCGACCGCTCGTCCGTGGCGACCGCCGCCGTGCCGGTGGTGACGGTTTCGTACACCGACAGGATGTCCGCGCCGACCGTGGACCAGTCGAAGCGCCGTACATGGGCGCTGCCGCGTTCGCGCAGCTCCATGCGACGGGCCGGGTCCGCCAGGAGGCGGACGGCGGCCCCGGCGAGCGCGTCGGCGTCCTCGTTGGCGAAGACCTCGCCGGCCTCGCCCTTGTCGAGGACCTGCACGAAGGCGTCCAGGTCGGAGGCGAGCACAGGCGCGCCCGCCGACATCGCCTCGACCAGGATGATGCCGAAGCTCTCGCCGCCGGTGTTGGGCGCGACGTACAGGTCGACGCTGCGCAGGAAGCGCGCCTTGTCCTCGTCGCTGATCATGCCGAGGAACTCCACACGCGCCCGTAGCTCCTTCGGCAGGTCCTCCACGGCCGCCTCCTCGTCGCCCCGCCCCGCGACCAGCAGGCGCGTCTGCGGGCGGGCCGCAAGGATCTTCGGCAGCGCCTTCATCAGGACCGGCAGGCCCTTGCGCGGCTCGTCGATACGGCCGACGAAGCCGATCGTGTCGCCCTGCCACTCCGGCTTCGGCTCGGCCTTGGCGAAGAAGTCCACGTCGACGCCGTTGGGGATGACCACCGCGTCCCCGCCGAGGTGCTCGACCAGCGTCCGGCGGGCGTACTCGCTGACCGCGATCCGGGCGCTGATCTTCTCCAGGGCCGCCTGGAGGATGGCGTACGCGGCGATCATCGCGCGCGAGCGGGGGTTGGAGGTGTGGAAGGTGGCCACGATCGGGCCGGAGGCCGCCCAGCAGGTCAGCAGGCCCAGCGAGGGCGAGGTCGGCTCGTGGATGTGGACCACGTCGAAGGCGCCGTCGTGCAGCCAGCGCCGCACTCGCGCGGCCGACAGGAAGCCGAAGTTCAGGCGGGCCACCGAGCCGTTGTACGGCACCGGGACCGCGCGGCCGGCCGAGACGACGTACGGCGGCAGCGGCGTGTCGTCGTCGGCCGGGGCAAGGACGGACACGTCGTGGCCGAGGCGGAGGAAGTACTCGGCGAGGTCGCGGATGTGGAACTGGACGCCGCCGGGCACGTCCCAGGAGTACGGGCAGACGATCCCGATTCTCACGAGGGTCCCTTCGCGGGGTCGAGGTCGGCGAGCCACAGCCGCTGCAGCATGTGCCAGTCCTCCGGATGGTCGGCGATCCCGGTGGCGAAGGCGTCGGCCAGCGCCTGTGTCATGACAGACGTCTTCTCGGCCCGGGTACCTGACTCGGGCACCTCGACCGGGGGATGCACACGGCCCTGCATGACGGGCGAGTCGTCGTACCAGAGCGTGACCGGCAGCAGCAGCGCGCCGGTCTGCTGGGCGAGCAGCGCCGGGCCCGCGGGCATCCGGGTCTTCTCGCCGAAGAAGTCCACCTCGACGCCGGAGGCGGACAGATCGCGGTCGGCGACCAGGCAGACCAGGCCGCCGTCGCGCAGCCTGCGGGCGAGGGTGCCGAAGGCGGAGCCGCCGCTGTGCGGCAGGACCTCCATGCCGAGGCCCTCGCGGTAGGCGACGAAACGGTCGTACAGCGTCTCGGGCTTGAGCCGCTCGGCGACCGTGGTGAACGGCGTCTCCAGCTTGGTGGTGACCCAGGCGCCGGCCAGGTCGTAGTTGGCCATGTGCGGCAGCGCGAGGATCACACCCCCGCCGGCGGCCAGTCCGTCGGTCAGGAAATGTATGTCCTTGGGATCGAAGCCCGACTTCACGCGCTCGCGGCTCCAGGCGGGCAGCCGGAAGGACTCCATCCAGTAGCGCAGGTACGAGCGCATGCCCGCGCGGGACAGTTCGCGCAGGCGCTCGGGGCCTGCGCCGGGCACCACGCGCGCGTAGTTGCTCTCCAGCCGCTGCACGCCCTTGCCGCGCTGCTTCCAGGCGAGATCGGCGATGCTCTGCCCGAGCCGCACCGCGACGGGTTCGGGGAGCTTCTTGACGGTGCTCCAGCCGAGCCCGTACAGCCCGTCGGTGAGCCGTTCGGCGGCGCTCACTTCGCGGCCTCGCTGGGGCTCTGCCGGGCCGCGGCGGCCTCCGCCTCGGCGGACTCGCGGCGGACGGTGACGACCCGCTGGATCAGCGTGACGAGGCTGCCGACGGCGACGATCCACAGGGCGATCGGCAGCAGCCACTGGATGCCCGGCACACCGAACTTGTGCAGGCCCGCGAAACCGGCCGCGACCAGCGAGATCACCAGCCGCTCGGCGCGTTCGACCAGGCCGTTGACCGCGACCGGCAGCCCGATGGACTCGCCGCGCGCCTTGGTGTACGACACCACCTGCCCGCTGGCCAGGCAGAAGATCGAGACGGCGCACAGGACGTCGTTGTTCCCGTTGCCCGCGTACCAGAGCGCGAAGCCGCCGAAGATCGCGCCGTCGGCGACCCGGTCGAGGGTGGAGTCCAGGAAGGCGCCCCAGCGGCTGGAGCGGCCCAGCTGGCGGGCCATGTTGCCGTCGACCAGGTCGGAGAAGACGAACAGGGTGATCACGACCGTGCCCCAGAAGAACTCGCCCCGGGGGTAGAAGACCAGCGCGCCCGCGACCACACCGGCCGTGCCGATGAGCGTGACCGTGTCGGGGCTCACGCCCCGGCGGATGAGAAACGCGGCGAACGGCGTGAGGACACGCGTGAAGAATGCACGCGCGTACTTGTTCAGCATGGCCTTCCCGACGGTCGGTGTCGCCGCGGCCCTGGTGGCCTCCGGCTGGCCCATCGTAGCCACGCGCGCGTGCGCGTGACGGGCGGGCACCCGCGGCCCGTGGCACGAACCGGTGCGGGCCGCCGTGCACGGCGCGCGCGTGGCGCGATCGGCGTGCGCGATTGTCG
Source organism: Streptomyces sp. NPDC031426 (assembly GCF_055581585.1). Lineage (NCBI taxonomy): Bacteria > Bacillati > Actinomycetota > Actinomycetes > Kitasatosporales > Streptomycetaceae > Streptomyces > Streptomyces sp. NPDC031426. The sequence continues at coordinate 355,360 of NZ_JBVIJE010000005.1, read as the reverse complement.
TTCGTATGGACGCAGCATGACGGGAGTGGAAAGCTCGAATAACCGCGGGCGTCGCCGGAGCCGCCAGTGCACGCGGGTCCCGCGTGTCCGCGCCCACAGTGACCTCACCGTGCACGGGAGGCAGGATCATGGGCGACAAGACTCAAACGCACCACCCCGGGGCCGCCGGCAGGGCTCTGGAGGCCGACCAGCCCGCATCCGTACGGAACGTGGTGCTGGTCGGCCACTCCGGTTCGGGCAAGACGACTCTGGTGGAGGCCCTCGCGCTGGCCGCGGGGGCGGTGAACCGGGCGGGCCGCAAGGAGGACGGCGGCACCGTCTCGGACTACGACGAGATCGAGCACCGGCAGCAGCGCTCGGTACAGCTCTCCCTGGTGCCGGTCGCCTGGGACGGCATCAAGATCAACCTGCTCGACACCCCCGGATACGCCGACTTCGTCGGGGAGCTCAGGGCCGGTCTGCGCGCAGCGGACGCGGCCCTCTTCGTCGTCTCGGCCTCGGACGGCGTGGACGGCTCCACCCGGATGGTGTGGGAGGAGTGCGCGGCCGTCGGCATGCCGCGCGCGATCGTGATCACGCACCTGGAGGCGGCCCGCGCCGACTTCGAGGAGATGACCCGCGTCTGCGCGGAGGCCTTCGGCGGCGACGACCCCGATGCCGTGCTGCCGCTGTACCTCCCGCTGCGCGGCCCCGAGGGACCCGACGGGCACGCGCCCGTGACCGGGCTCGTCGGACTGCTGTCGCAGAAGCTGTTCGACTACTCGACCGGGGAGCGCAAGGAGTCCGAGCCCGGCGAGGACCAGCTGCCGGACATCGAGGAGGCCCGCAACCGGCTCATCGAGGGGATCATCGCCGAGAGCGAGGACGAGACCCTCATGGACCGCTATCTCGGCGGCGAGCAGGTCGACGTCAAGACGCTGATCCAGGACCTGGAGCGGGCCGTCGCCCGCGGCTCGTTCTTCCCCGTCCTGGCGGCCGCCCCCGCCGTCGAGGGCGCCAAACAGGGGCTTGGCACGGTGGAACTGCTGGAGCTGGTCACCGGCGGGTTCCCGACCCCGTTCGAGCACCCGCTGCCCGAGGTCACCACCATCGACGGCAAGGCGCGCGCGCTGAAGCCGTGCGACACCGGCGGCCCGCTGGTCGCCGAGGTCGTCAAGACCTCCTCCGACCCCTACGTCGGCCGGGTCTCCCTGGTGCGTGTCTTCTCCGGCACCCTGCGCCCCGACCAGACGGTGCACGTCTCCGGGCACGGGCTGGCCGACCGCGGCCACGAGGACCACGACGTCGACGAGAAGGTCGGCGCCCTGTCCATGCCCTTCGGCAAGCAGCAGCGCCCGGTGACGCACGCGGTCGCCGGCGATCTGGTGTGCGTGGCCAAGCTCGGCCGGGCCGAGACAGGGGACACGCTGTCCGCGAAGGACGACCCGCTCCTGATGGAGCCCTGGCGGATGCCCGACCCGCTGCTGCCGCTCGCCATCCAGGCGCACAGCAAGGCCGACGAGGACAAGCTCTCGCAGGGCCTGTCCCGGCTGGTGGCCGAGGACCCGACCATGCGTCTGGAGCAGAACCAGGACACCCACCAGGTGGTCCTCTGGTGCCTGGGCGAGGCCCACGCGGACGTCGCCCTGGAACGGCTGCGCAGCCGCTACGGCGTCCAGGTCGACGTCGTCCCGCACCGGGTCTCCCTGCGGGAGACGTTCGCGAACAAGGCCGGCGGACGCGGGCGGCATGTGAAGCAGTCCGGCGGGCACGGGCAGTACGCCATCTGCGAGATCGAGGTGGAGCCGCTGCCGGGCGGCTCGGGCATCGAGTTCGTGGACAAGGTGGTCGGCGGCGCGGTACCGCGCCAGTTCATCCCGTCCGTGGAGAAGGGCGTACGGGCACAGGCCGCCAAGGGTGTCGCCGCGGGATATCCGCTGGTGGACGTGCGGATCACGCTGCTGGACGGCAAGGCGCACTCGGTGGACTCCTCCGACGCCGCCTTCCAGACCGCGGGCGCGCTCGCGCTGCGCGAGGCCGCCGCGGACGCGAAGATCCATCTGCTGGAACCGGTGGCCGAGGTGTCCGTGCTGGTCGGCGACGACTACGTGGGCGCCGTGATGAGCGACCTGTCCAGCAGGCGCGGCCGGCTGCTCGGCACCGAACAGGTGGGTTCCGGGCGGACGCTGATCAAGGCCGAGGTGCCCGAGTTCGAGATCGGCCGGTACGCCGTCGACCTGCGCTCGCTGTCGCACGGCACGGCACGGTTCGACCGCGCCTACGCCCGGCACGAGCCGATGCCGCCGCAGATCGCCGAACGGATCCGGGAACAGGCAGGTGAGAACGGGTAGTTCAGCACCCGCGAGCCGGGTGCGCGGGCGGGCGGCTTCGGCCGTCCGCCCGCGGGTTGTCGGTGGCGGCGGATACGCTGATCACCTGATCGGGTCGTTCCGCAGCCGTCCGGTTGTGACGGGTAATCGATGCGACGGCCCGTTCAACAGGTGTGCGGAGCAGGGAAGTCGGGAAGGCCGCAGAAGCGACACCGGCGGCGATGGGGGCGGGAATGTCGTTCGGAACGGAGTGGGACGGGCCTCAGGTGCCCGTCTCGGGCGACGCGAGTCAGGCGGCGACCGCCGCGCTGGCCTCCGCGGCGTACCGGGACAGCCCGATGGAGGAGATCAAGAAGGCCGACAACGAGTGGCACGAGTCGACCCTCAAGCCCGGCAGGATCGCCCTGCTGCGGCCGAACCTCGGTGAGGCGTTCTCGCGGGCCGTGATCGGCCGGATGCTCGCTCCCGACCGCAAGCCGCTCATCCAGTCCTTCGGCACCGAGCCCCAGTTCGTCGTCGAGCACTGCCTCGCGGCGAACAACATCCGCCGGGAGCGCGACAACCGCCTGACCGCCGTGACGGTCCTGTGCGGCGTCCTCTTCCTGCCCGGGCTGCTCGCCTGGCTGCTCGTCTTCCAGCTGCGCACGTTCGTCGCCACGCGCGAGGACAAACGGGCGGGTGCGCTCGCCACCGCCCTGCTCCTCGGGGTCGGCGTGCTCGCCGCGCTGTTCCTCATCAAGATGCCGTTCACCGGCTTCTGGGCGTGGTACGCCCGGGCGTCGGTCGTGCTCCCCGTGCTCGGCTGGTTCTGGGCCAAGCGGATCTGCGAGCGCACGGCCAAGGATCTGCGGGCCCGCTGGGACGGCCTGCTCTCGGGGACCAGCGTCGGCGCCAAGGTGCCCGAGGCCGTGCCGCGCGGCCCCAACCAGACCGCGGCCGAGGAGCTGCGCCAGTCGCTGGCCCGGCTCAGCGCCGAGCAGCAGTCCAACTCGGTCTTCTACGCCGGTCCCAAGGGCATACTCGGCATGGGCACCCGGTGGGGCGCCTGGCAGCTCGCCGAGGACCTGGTGCCGGCCGACCCGGCCCGGGAGATCCACCCCTTCCGCAGCTGGGACGTGATACGCGCGATCCACGACCAGCTCTCCCTGCTGGAGCGCGGCCCGCTGAACACCGGCGGGTTCCCCAGGCCGTCCATCAAGCACTGGATCGTCACGCCGATCGGCGAGAAGGCCACGGCGGTGTCCCGGCCCGAGGGCACCGACGTCGAGGCCTTCCAGGTCAAGACGCACGCGATACAGGAGATCTGCAACAAGCAGCAGTTCGGCAGCGGCGACCGGCACTATCTGGGCGTGCAGTGGACGCTGTGGGACGGGCAGCTGGTCCTCACCATGCTGATCACGGTGACGGTGCTGCACGAGACGCTGCGCATCGAGGTGACCGGGCATGCGCTGGGTCCGGTGAACGCGCTGTTCACCTCCAAGCCGGAGCCGCCGAGCAAGGAGGTGGCCAAGTCCCTCAAGCCCTGGGAGACCAGGAAGATCATGCTGCCGCTGGTCACCACCGACGAGGTGGTACGGCTCGCCGCGCGCGCCCCGCTGACCTGGTACCCGCCGGTGCTCAACTGGCTCGGCGGCTCGCTCGTCCTGCCCGAGCCGTTCGGTCTGCGGCACGCCTGGGCCGACCAGCCCTGGCGGCACCGCTTCATGGCCGACGACGCGCTGCGCGCGGCCACCCCGGTGCTGCGGGTGGTGCACTCGGCGGCGATCCGGGTGCTGGAGGAGAACGGCGTGGACACGGAGAAGTTCGGCACCCGTTCGTCCTTCCTCAGCGGACAGGTCCAGGACCCGACGCCGAAGAAGGCCGACCTCTACGACGCGTGAGCGGTGCCCTCGGCAGAGGGCACCCCGCGACTACGCCGGCCAGGCCTCCGCCAGCATCTTCCTGGTGTCGGCCAGCAGCTGCGGCAGCACCTTCGTGTGGCCGACGACCGGCATGAAGTTCGTGTCGCCGCCCCAGCGCGGGACGATGTGCTGGTGCAGGTGGGCGGCGATCCCGGCGCCCGCGACCGTGCCCTGGTTCATGCCGATGTTGAAGCCGTGCGCGCCGGACGCGGTGCGCAGGGCCGTCATCGCCTGCTTGGTCAGCTCGGCGAGCTCCGCGGTCTCCGGACCGGTCAGGTCCGTGTAGTCGGCGACATGGCGGTAGGGCACCGTCATCAGATGGCCGCCGTTGTACGGGTAGAGGTTGAGGACGGCGTAGACATGCTCGCCGCGCCGGACGATCAGCCCGTCCTCGTCGGACTTGGCCGGGATCGTGCAGAAGGGGCAGCCGTCGTCGGCCCCCGGGCCGCTCGGCTTGTTCTCGCCCTGGATGTAGGCCATCCGGTGGGGCGTCCACAGGCGCTGGAACGCGTCCTGCGTCCCCACTCCGATCTGCTGCTCCGGCTCACTCGTCATGCTAGGCAGCATATGGCTTCGCCCGTTCGCGGCGTGTCGCCGGGGCGGCGGGAGAAAGGTCACCGGCCAAGCTTGGCCGGTGGACGACGACAGCCGCCGGGCGCTCTGGGAGCAGCGCACCGAGATCCCCCTCTTTCTGGCGTCGCTGGTCTTCCTGGCCGCGTATGCCACCCATGTCCTGGCTCCGGGCCTGCCCGCGTTCTGGCACAGCGTGTGCAAGCTGGTGATGCTCGCCCTCTGGGTGCTGTTCGCCGCGGACTACGGGGTGCGCTGGCGGCTCAGCGGGCAGGGGCTGCGCTTCGTCTCCACGCACATGCTGCACACGATGGTGGTCATTCTGCCGCTGCTGCGCCCGCTGCGGATCGTTCCGCTGTACGACGCGGTACAGCGCAAGGCCGGCCAGCCCCGGCTCTCGCTGCACGCACGCGTGATCTCCTACGCCGGCCTGTCCACCCTGCTGCTCGGCTTCTCCGGTGCTCTCGCGGTCTACCAGGCGGAGCGCGGAGCCCCCGGCACCACCATGCGCACGTTCGGGGACGCCGTGTGGTGGGCGGCGTCGACCCTCACCACGGTCGGCTACGGCGACATCACCCCGGTCACCCCGATGGGCCGGACGATCGCCATCGGGATGATGATCGGCGGCCTCGCCCTGCTCGGCGCGGTGACGGGCTCGTTCTCGTCCTGGCTGATGCAGACCTTCACCCGCGAGGGAGACGAAAGGCCCCCGGGGAAGTGAACCTCCCCGGGGGCCTTCGTACGGAGCCGGTGCCGGATCAGACCTGGGCCCGCTCCTGAACGACCTGCGCGATCTTCGCGATGGCCGCGTCGAACGGGATGCCGTTCTCCTGCGAGCCGTCGCGGTAGCGGAACGACACCGAGCCGTTCGACATGTCCTCGTCGCCCGCGATGACCATGAAGGGCACCTTCTGCTTCTGGGCGTTGCGGATCTTCTTCTGCATGCGGTCCGAGGAGGAGTCCACCTCGACGCGCAGGCCCTGCTTCCGGGCCGCCGCCGCGAACTTCTCCAGGTACTCCACGTGCGTGTCGCCGATCGGGATGCCCAGCGCCTGGACCGGGGCCAGCCACGCCGGGAAGGCACCCGCGTAGTGCTCCAGCAGGACCGCGAAGAACCGCTCGATGGAGCCGAACAGCGCGCGGTGGATCATGACCGGACGCTGCTTGGACCCGTCGGGGCCGGTGTACTCCAGGTTGAACCGCTCGGGCAGGTTGAAGTCGAGCTGGATGGTCGACATCTGCCAGGTCCGGCCGATCGCGTCCTTGGCCTGGACGGAGATCTTCGGGCCGTAGAAGGCGGCGCCGCCCGGGTCCGGGACCAGGGGTAGGCCCTGCTTCTCGGCGACCTGGCGCAGGGTCTCGGTCGCCTCCTCCCAGACCTCGTCGGAGCCGACGAACTTCTCCGGGTCCTTGGTGGACAGCTCCAGGTAGAAGTCGGTCAGACCGTAGTCGCGCAGCAGGCCGAGGACGAAGGTGAGCGTCTTGTCCAGCTCCTCGGACATCTGCTCACGGGTGCAGTAGATGTGCGCGTCGTCCTGGGTGAAGCCGCGGGCGCGGGTCAGGCCGTGCACGACGCCCGACTTCTCGTACCGGTACACGGTCCCGAACTCGAAGAGGCGCAGCGGCAGTTCGCGGTAGGAGCGGCCGCGCGCGTCGAAGATCAGGTTGTGCATCGGGCAGTTCATGGGCTTGAGGTAGTAGTCCACGCCCTCGTCGAGCTGCATGGGCGGGTACATGCCCTCGGCGTACCAGTCCAGGTGCCCGGACGTCTCGAAGAGCTTCCCCTTCGTGGCGTGCGGGGTGTAGACGAACTCGTAGCCCTCCTCCTCGTGGCGGCGCCGCGAGTAGTCCTCCATGACCCGGCGGACGATGCCGCCCTTGGGGTGGAAGACGGCGAGGCCGGAGCCGATCTGCTCCGGGATGGAGAAGAGGTCCAGTTCGGTGCCGAGCTTGCGGTGGTCGCGCTTCTCGGCCTCGGCGAGGAAGTCCAGGTGGGCCTTCAGCTCGTCCTTGGACGGCCAGGCGGTGCCGTAGATGCGCTGGAGCATCGGGTTCTTCTCGCTGCCGCGCCAGTAGGCGGCCGCGTTGCGCATCAGCTTGAACGCCGGGATGAGGCGGGTCGAGGGCAGGTGCGGACCGCGGCAGAGGTCCTTCCAGCACAGCTCGCCGGTCTTGGCGTCCAGGTTGTCGTAGATCGTCAGCTCGCCGGCGCCGACCTCGACGTCCGCGCCGTCGTCGGAGGAGGCCGAGCCCTTGAGGCCGATCAGCTCCAGCTTGTACGGCTCGGCGGCCAGCTCCTCACGGGCGGCCTCGTCGGTGACCACACGGCGGGCGAAGCGCTGCCCCCGCTTCTGGATCTCCTGCATCTTCTTCTCGATGGCCTTGAGATCCTCGGGCGTGAACGGCTTCTCGACGTCGAAGTCGTAGTAGAAGCCGTCCTTGACGGGCGGGCCGATGCCCAGCTTGGCCTCGGGGAACAGCTCCTGCACGGCCTGCGCCATGACGTGCGCGGTGGAGTGGCGCAGGATGTTCAGGCCGTCCTCGGACGAGATCTCGACGCCCTCGACGGTCTCGCCGTCCTCGACCTCGTAGGCGAGGTCCTTCAGCTCGCCCCCGACACGCGCGGCGATGATCGAGCGCTCGCCCGCGAAGAGGTCGGCGGCCGTAGTGCCCGTCGTCACCACGCGTTCTTCCCGCTCGGAATCGCGTTGGATGATCACACGGACGTCTGACACCGGTCTCTCCTGACTGAAGGTGGGTGCGGCGCCATACCAGGAGCGCGCGCACAGGCGATCGTACCGACCCCACGGCGCCGACCGCGAAACGGTCACCCACAGTCCCCTGTCGTCACTCCTCAGTCCTCGTCCCCGTACGCCTCCCCGCAGGCCTCCTCGAAGAAGTCGAGGTTCTCCTGCAGCGACTTCAGCAGCCGGTCCCGCTCGCCCTCGTCCACCTGTACGGGTACGACCCCGGAGGCGCCGGTGAGCCGGCGGAAGCCGCCCCGGCGCTCCAGCCGGCCGTGCACGCGCACCGGGAGTCCGACGAGGTGGGCGTGGCCGGCGATGCGGTAGTCCTCCTCGTCCAGGGTGACGCGGACGTGCGGGACGTCGGCTCCGGCGAGGACGCGCAGCCGTACGGTGCCCTCGCCGCCGGGTCCGGAGCGGCGCATGCGGACCACGGCGCCGGTGATCCGGACCGGTACGGAGGGTTCCTCGCGCAGATAGCGGGCGGCGGCCTCGCGCAGCACGGGCAGGTCGCCGGGTGAGAACTCGACGGGCTCGGCGGAGGGGGCGCAGCCCTCGGGGACGCCGACGCCGGGTGCCCAGGCGACGGCGATCCGGGCGCCCTCGGTGCCCCGCACGAGCGCGGCCAGCGCCTCGGTCAGTTCGCGGCTGACGCCCGCCTCGACCGCGCCGTCGAAGGCGTCCATGCCGCCGGTGGCCCGCTGGTAGTCGACGGCCTCACGGGCGGCGTACAGGGCCTGGTGCAGGCGGACGGCGAGCGCGCGGCCGGTGGGCACGGGCACGAAGGCGGTGAGGTGCCGGCCCTCGGCGGCGGGGCCGACGAGGACGTCCTGCAGCAGTGCGGCGGCGGAGCGGCGGTGGCGGGCGCCGTAGTACCCGGCACGCGCGCGTGTGGCGAGTGCGGCGGCGAGCAGCATCTGCCGGGCGGCGCCGCGCAGTTGCTCGTCGGCCGACCAGGGCGCGGCGCCGACGGGTCCGCTCGGGGTGTCACGCCACCAGCGGATCTCGTCGCTGGGCACGGCGAGGGAGATCAGCACCTCGCGCGCCGCGGGGGTGTGGCTGCGGGCGAGGGCGTCGAGGGCCTCGCCGAGCAGGTCGTCGCTGTCGGGGAAGGCGCGGCTCTCGGGCACCAGCAGGCTGGTCCCGCCGGCGCCCGGTCCCGGCGGGGTCCAGCGGCCGTAGCGCCCGGGGGCTCCGCCACGCCGCTGCCAGCCATGCCGGTGCAGCAGGGCGCCGAGCACGGCGGGGTCGACCTCGGCGGGCTCCGGGGGCCGGTTCCAGGCGAGGTCGTCGGGATGCGGCCGGACCTGGCGCGGCAGTTCCTCGTACGGACGGCTCCTCATGGCCTGCCTCCCGTCCCGACCCGCGTCATGATCTCGCAGAGCGCCCGGTCGTCGAAGATGCGTGTGGTCGGTATCCGCACGGTGGTCCGGTGCCGGCCCGTGATGGGGTGGCCGGCGAGGTTGACCCAGTAGCAGCAGTGCCTGAGGTCGAGCCGGTCGTGGCTGGCCCGCAGCCAGTCGTCCTGCGAGCGCGGGACGAGCATGACGACCAGGATCTTGTGCACCGAGACGGGTGTGCGGGCGAGCTTGCGCAGATGGTCGTTGTCGAGGGTGAAGGAGAAGGTGCGTCCCGGAGGGTTCGGCGCGACCTGGTACGTGGCCTTCAGCTGCACCTTGATGGTGACCTCGTCGTCGACGGTGTGTCCGGGCGCGCTGTGGCTGACGTGCCAGTCGATGCCGTTGTCAGGGAAGGGCTGGGACAGCGAGCAGCCGGCCGCGGCGGCGACCGCGTGCAAGTAGCCGACCTGCAGTGTCTCCATGCAGGCGGTGGTGGCGAGCGTGCCGCGAAGGTGGCCCGTGCGATCGGGCAGCAGCCCGCCCCGCTCGGGCTGCGCTATGGCCATGACCAACAGCCTTCCAAGCCAAGAGTTTCCCCGCTGCGGGCCGCTGAACTGCAAAGACCCGTACTCCTGTTGTCTCCCCCCGGCGTACGGCGCAAACGGCCCGGGTATCACCAAACGGGCAGAAGACGGAACGTCACCTGCCCCGGGTGAACGAGGAGTTGGGTTGGGATGACGTACTGGTACGAGGGGCCGCTGGCCGCCTTCGACACGGAGACGACGGGCGTGGACGTCGAGACCGACCGGATCGTGTCGGCCGCCGTCGTCGTCCAGGACGCGCCGGGCACCCGGCCCCGGGTCACCCGCTGGCTGGTGAACCCGGGTGTCCCGGTGCCCGAGGAGGCCACCGCGGTGCACGGGCTGACGGAGGAGCACCTGCAGCGCAACGGCCGCTGGCCGGCGCCGGTGATGTACGAGATAGCCGAGCATCTGGCGGAGCACGCCGCGATGGGCCGCCCGCTGGTGGTGATGAACGCGCCCTTCGATCTCACCCTGCTGGACCGGGAGTTGCGCCGGCACCGGGCGTCCTCGCTGGACCGCTGGTTCGAGGCGACCCCGCTGCACGTACTGGACCCGCGCGTGCTGGACAAGCACCTGGACCGCTACCGCAAGGGCCGCCGCACCCTGACCGACCTGTGCGCGCACTACGGCGTGACACTGCAGGGCGCGCATGACGCGGGAGCGGACGCCCTGGCCGCGCTGGAGGTCGTACGGGCCCTGGGCCGCCGTTTCGCGACCCGGCTGGAGCGCCTGACCCCCGCCGAGCTGCACACACTCCAGACGGGCTGGCACGCGGCACAGGCCCGCGGGCTGCAGGCATGGTTCGCACGCAGCGGCTCGGAGGAGACCGTCAGCACGGACTGGCCGCTCAGGCCGGAACTGCCGGCGGCGGCATAGGCGGAGCGGGTACCGCCCCCGGTACGGCGGTCACCAGGAGCCGCCTCCGCCACCGCCCGCTCCACCGCCGACGCCTCCGGAGGAGCCTCCCCCGCCGGAGCCGCCACCGGAGCCACCGCCGCTGGAGGACGGCGTCCTGGAGGAGAGCGCGGCGTTGACGACGAGTCCCAGGGCCGGCGCCGGCCCCAGCCGCACGGCGGGCGGGGAGGGCTGCCGGGTGGGCACGGCGGACGTCTCGACGGCGTGCCGCCAGGTGTCGCCCAGGCCGAGGGCGGCCCGCCCTGGCCGTGTAGAGCCGGACCTGTTCGTCGTCGAGGGGCTGCTCGGCGGGAGTCACCGAGGGGCGGCGAGGTAGCGCCGGAACGCCTCCACCCGCCGTCACTGGGCGCTGCCCTCGCGGGTGCAGCGGTGCAGCTCCCAGGCGCGCCGCGCCAGCGCGAGGCCGGCACCGAAGACGACCGCGCCCGCGATGAGCACCGGTCCACCCGCCGCGAGGCGGCTGCCGCCGAGGCCCGCGCCCACTGCTGCCGCGACGAAGCCGAGCACGGCGGCGGCCCTGCCGGCGTACCGTCCGGTGCGGGCCCGGCGCACGGACGCCGGGTCCCACAGACCGGAGCCGGTCTGCCATTGCCGCAGGTGGCGGGCGAGCGCATGCCGGCCAGTCTGGAAGGACGAGTCGTACATGCCCAGGGTGATCCGGTCGCGCCCGGCGAAGATGTACCGCAGGACCTCCCTGGCGACCGGATCGTCGGACCCGGCGCCCCTGCTGCTGCGGCGCAGGGTCGGAGCGTGCCCCTCGCCGCCGAGGACGAGGTGGCCGTCGGCGACGGCGCCGAGCAGCCAGCAGGTAGGGGGCCACGGCGTGGAGCTCGACGCGGGACCGGTCGACCTGCCAGCCGGTGCCGACCGCGTCCCAGGCCGGCCTGCCCTTCTTCACGACGTCCTGGAGGTGTACTGGACGCGGTAGCGGTGCACGCCGGTCACGGCCTTGCCGGGGTCGCCGGTCTTGATGCGGGCGGCGATCTCCCGGTGGCCGTTCGGCTAGGTGCAGTAGTCGCCCGTGGTGAGTTCCCAGGGGACGCGGTGGCCGTCCATGCTGACGGCGATGTGGACCTCATCCTCGTCGAAGGGCAGGTCCGGCAGGTCGCGGTAGATGCCGTGCCGTTCCAGGTGCGGGTAGCCGAAGTCGTAGTCGATGACCTCGGTGATCCGGGCGCTGCCGTCGGCGGCGATCCGTGCGCCGACCCACATCGTGGTGACCCGTTCGGTGTTGAAGGTGATCCTGGCGAGCGCCACGACGCCGCCCAGCACGAGTGCGAGCAGGAGGATCCTGATCACACTGCGGACCCGGAGCCGGCGCACCTGCGCGCCAAGTCTCGGTCCTTCCCCGCCCTGTTCCTCGCCCATGACGCCCCCCAGGGCATCAAAAGAGCCGGTCCGCTGGGCGGACCGGCTCTTTCCCGGTGGGCGATACTGGGTTCGAACCAGTGACCTCTTCGGTGTGAACGAAGCGCTCTCCCACTGAGCTAATCGCCCGGGAACGCAGTGAACAATACAGGTCCCGGCGCGGATCCTTCAAACCGCTTGGAGGCGGCGCAGCAGCCCGCGCCGTCCGGACCGCATCATCAGGCGGTGGTTGGCGCGGAAGACCGGGCGGCCGGGCACGGCGAGCCGGCGCAGCAGCGGCTTGTGCACGTCCACTTCCTGGTCGTAGCGCGCCAGGGTCCCGGAGCCCTCCGCCGTGACCGTCCAGCGCGCCCAGCCCTCGATGTCGCCGGACAGGGTGACCTCCAGCACACCGGCGTCGGGGTCGCGGTGGGCCTGCCGCGCGGTGAAGGTCATGTCGTACGGCAGGAGGGAGCGGACGGTGATCACCCCGGTGTCGGCGTCCAGCCTGGTCACCGAGCGGACCTGCGGCCACCAGCCCGGATAGTCCTCGGGCCGCTCCAGCACCGCGTACACGACGGCGGGCGGGGCGGGCAGGGACCACCGGCTGCGGAAGCGGTAGTGGGTCCAGTCCATGGGAATGAGTCTGCCCGGTGAGGCGGGAGATCTGAGTACGCGTACTCATGGCGCCGCACCGAGCGCCGGGCCAGACTCGGTGGGCGAGCGCCGCCGCCCGTGCGACGGCGCTCCCCCTACACCGGCTAGGGCATCCTCTCGCCGAGCAACGCCAGGTTCTCGATGGCCGCGAGGCCGTAGCGCGGTGTCGTTGCTGGACATCCAGCTCGCCTCGCCGCCCTCGACCAGGGTGACGGGGCCGGTCAGTCTCTCGGTCTCCCACGGCAAGGACTCGGTGTAGCCGTCCGAGCCGTAGAACTTGGTCCAGGCGCGCCTGGCGAAGGTGGCGTCCCCGGTCTGTACGGCGGCGTAGGCGTCGAGGCGCGAGTGGCCCTGGAAGAGCAGCAGGGTGCCGAAGTCGGAGCCGTAACGGGCCTTCTGCTCGGCCTTGGTGGCGTTGAAGTAACGGCAGTAGTCCAGGTAGGCCTCCTTGGACCGACGACGAGTGCCATGGCGTTGGAGCCGACGGGAATTCCGAGCTGCTTTCCGTCGACCTCGCCGACCTTCGTGACGCCGTTCCGGAAGTGATCCAGAGTCAGATCACCTGCCTGCACCTGAGACTTGAGGTCGAGGAGAATTCCCCGCTTGTCGTATTTCCGAAGAAAGGTGACGGCATTCTGGAAAACGTCCGGGGGATTTCCGCCGGCCGCCTGGGTCTGGAACTTCTCCCAGAAGGACGCGTACGTCTGGAAGTCCGTCTTGACCTTGGTCTTCGGGTACTTCTTCTCGAAGAGCGCGATGGTCCGGTTGATCTTCTTGGCCCGCTCCTCGGCACCCCACCAGGAGTAACGGACCGTCACCGCCCCATCCCCGGCACCGCTTCCGCCCCCGCACCCGGTCGTCGTGCCCGCCGGGGCTCAGGGAGCACGGTGCGGAGTGGCCGTGGGTCCGGCCGAGAGCCGTGGAGCGGCCGGATGTCGGGCGGAACGGGTGCGGGGCGGCCGGAACGACAACGACACCGTGCGAGCCCGCCGCAGCTCAGGCAGCACGATGCGAGGCAGCGGCCCCGGGGTCCGGCCGGCCTTCCTCTCCGCGTTCGCCGCACTGGGCGACTCGGAATCGCGGGCCTACTACGACAAGAAGATCGCGCACGGCAAGCACCACACCCAAGCACCCCTCTGCCTCGCCCGATGACGGGCCGACGTCCTCTTCGCCATGCGCCGCGACGGAACCTTCGACGAACCTCAACCCGCTGCGGCCAGGTGAGGAGTTCAGACCGTTGGTCAGTCCTCCGGCCGAAGTCGCTGACGAGCGGCCTCAAGCCGCTGGTCGTAGTCAGGCGCGAACAGCTCAGGAAGCGCTTTGTCCAGCGTTCCGGCGATCCGATGGATCGGGGCCCAGACCGCCGGATCGTCGACGACGCGGCTGAAGTCCGTCATCTGCAGCTTCTGCAGCCAGTGCGACAGCACCAGCGCCTCGTCACTCGTCAGCTTGATCGTGACCTGGCTCTCGCCCACGAACGCCCCCACAACTCGGCCACCGCCCCCGACGACACGAACCTACTGGTCTTCGACCTTGACCAAACACATAGGGGCCCCCGCAGCCCAGCGGACACGATGCGAGGCAGCTGCCCCGAGGTCCGGCCCAAGACCGCCGGTAAGCCAGACGTCCGCGAAACCGGCGCGGAGCGACGGGACGTCGCGCGACACGGTGCGAGCGCCGCAGCTCAGGCAGCGCGGTGCGGGTCGGGCGGCCCGAGCTCAGGTGGGCAGGGTGGTGAGCCAGTCGGTCAGGATCCGGTTCGTCTCCTCCGGGCGCTCCTGCTGGACGAAGTGACCGCAGCCGTCGAGGACGTGTGAGCCGAGCAGGCCGGGCAGGGTCTTCGGGTACGCCTCGACCGCGTCGGCCAGCCAGGCGAGCGAGGCGTCCAGGGCGCCGCCGACGAACAGCGAGGGCTGCGTGATCGGGGCGCCCTCGTGACCGGCCAGGTCCGCCCAGTCCCGGTCCATGTTCCGGTAACGGTTCAGCGGCCCGGTCATCCCGGTCCGCTCGAACTCCCCGGCCAGGAAGTCGAGGTCAGCCTCGCTCAGCCAGGCCGGCGGCGGGCCGGCGGGGAACCGTTCGCGCAGGGTGCCGCCGCGGCCGACGAAGTGCGGGTCGGGGGCGCCCGGCGCGGGCATGGTGCCGGCGGACAGGGCGGCGTAGAAGCCCGCGAGCCAGCCGCGCACGTCCGGCTCGATCTCCGCCTCGGCCCGGCCAGGCTGCTGGAAGTAGGACGCGTAGAACTCCTCGTCCCCGCCCATCCGCGCGAAGACCTCGCTGGGCCGCGGGCCGCCGGGCGGGGTGTACGGCACGCCGAGCAGAGCCACGGCCCGGAACACGTCGGGCCTGGTCAGAGCGGAGGTGGCGGCGATCGTGGCGCCCCAGTCGTGCCCGACGACCACCGCCGACTCCTCCCCCAGGGCCTCCACCACGGCCACGTTGTCCGCGACCAGGTCGAGCATCCGGTACGCGTCCACGGCCACCGGCTTGGACGAACGGCCGTAGCCCCGCACGTCGACAGCCACGGCGCGGTAACCAGCGGCGGCCAGGGCCGGCAACTGGTGCCGCCAGGAGTACCAGGACTCCGGGAACCCGTGCACCAGCAGCACGAGGGGGCCACTGCCCTGCTCCACGAGATGCACACGCCCGGCAGGTGACGGGACCAGGCGGTGGGTGGGGGTGGGAGTGGGGGCGGGGGGCTTCGGCATGGGGGCTCCCGGGGTGTTCTCGGGCGGCATGGGTTCTGGGGGGCGCCGGGCCTCTCGAGGGCGGTGCGGCGTCGGTTCTGTCGGTGCGCTGGTCTGTTCGGATTGCCTGCCGGTCGGGCGGCGTACGGAGAGGGGCGGAGCGAGGCGGGCCGGGCGGTGGCGGGCGGCTCGTGGATGCGGTGCGACGACGACCCGGCGGCCGTGCCGCGTCGATTGCGGTCGGTGCCGACGATGGTGCAGTGGGCGGACCGGAGGCCACGAGGGATGTTGCCGGTTCTGCAAAAAGCCGACGGCCCACCTGCTCTTTCGCAGGTGGGCCGTCGGTCCGGGTGGGCGATACTGGGTTCGAACCAGTGACCTCTTCGGTGTGAACGAAGCGCTCTCCCACTGAGCTAATCGCCCGGGCGCAGGAAGAACATTACCCCATGTCAGGGGGTGCTTCCGACCACGGGCCGGGGCGGCGGACGGCCGGTCGGCGGAGCCGCGTCACTGATTCTTGATCTTCCACGGCATCACGAGGCCGAACTTCCACGCGTAGATCCCGACCAGCACGGCCACGATCACCAGCCCGACCACGGTAAGCGTGATGTTGCGGCGGCGCACCTTGGGATCGAGGGCCCGCTGGGCGGCCTCGGTGACCTTGCGCTTGGTCCAGCGGAGCGCGAGCTGTGCCCAGACGAACTCGGTCGCCCAGATCGCCATGCCGCCGAAGATCACCACCCAGCCGGGGCCCGGCAGCGGCAGCATGATGACGCCGGCGACGACGACCGCTAGGCCGACCACGAAGACGCCGACCTGCCAGCTCAGGTGCAGCAGCCGGCGGGCCTTGACGAATTCCGGCGCCCGGGAGCCGAGCCCGGTACCGGTCTCAGGTCCGGCGCTTTGCCCCGCTTCCTGCCGATCCGCCCTCTCCCTGTCCGCCGTCACGACGACCTCGCCCGGCTCGTCACTCCCCGTATTCATACAGACAAACCCTACCGGAGTGAATCCAGTCACCGGAATGGTCGTAGATCTCGTACGAGTTCTCGGCCGGAAGAGTTACGTAAACACACGCAAAACCCTCAGAGGGGTTTACAACGGCATCGTAGGTGGCATGTCGATTTCGCCGACGTGCGAATCCCCGAGCGCACACTGAGCGAAAGGCCCTGGCGCTTATGAACACCACGGTCAGCTGCGAGCTGCACCTGCGCCTCGTTGTGTCGAGCGAGTCCTCCCTGCCTGTCCCCGCAGGCCTGCGGTACGACACGGCCGACCCCTACGCCGTGCACGCCACCTTCCACACCGGAGCCGAGGAGACCGTCGAGTGGGTGTTCGCCCGCGACCTCCTCGCCGAGGGGCTCCACCGGCCCACCGGAACCGGCGACGTCCGTGTCTGGCCGTCGCGGAGCCATGGTCAGGGCGTCGTGTGCATCGCCCTCAGCTCCCCGGAAGGGGAGGCCCTCCTCGAAGCCCCGGCGCGGGCCCTGGAGTCCTTCCTGAAGCGAACCGACGCCGCCGTGCCACCCGGCACGGAGCACCGGCACTTCGATCTGGATCAGGAGCTCTCGCACATCTTGGCGGAGAGCTAGGCCGCGGCCCCCGAAAGCAGCCCGGCGCCGTCCACTCGGGGAGACGGCTCGGGCCAAGACAACCGCATACGGCACAGCCCGGCGCCGTCACCGTGAGCGATTCACGCGGGACGGCGCCGGCCTGTGCACCCGGAGCCGCCACGGAAAGGATCGGCGCACGGTGCCGCGGGCGGGAACCAGCTCGGCCGCGCAGGCGTTCTACCGGCAATCGAGGTCGGCGGGGGCCGGTGCGGTGGGCTGGGTTGTCGCTACCATCGGCCAGCATCGGCGGGCGTCCGCCCGACCCTCAGGCCAGGGAGCGAAACGTGCTGATCACCCACGACACCCGGTGCGCCCTCGACACCGTGGTGGATCTGGTGAACACCGCGCCGGAGGACGACGCGGCGGCCGACGGACTGCCCGATGTCCCGGCTCTCGTGGAATTCGTACGAAACCACGAGATCAGCGATGTCGGTGTGCTGTCGGAGTTCGATCTCTCGGCTGTGCGCAGGATCCGGGGGCGCTTTGCGGCGATCTTCGCCGCGCCGGACGAGCGTTCGGCCGCCGGGCTGATCAACGAGCTGGTCGCCGCGGCGGGCACCACCCCGCGTCTGACGGACCACGACGGCTACGACTGGCATGTGCACTACTTCGCACCCGGCGCCTCGGTGGCCGACCACCTCGCCGCCGACTGCGGGATGGCGCTCGCCTTCTTCGTGGTGGCCGGGGAGCGGGAACGGCTGCGGCGCTGCGAGGCACCGGACTGCCGGCGCGCCTTCGTCGACCTCTCCCGCAACCGCTCGCGCCGCTACTGCGACAGCCGCACCTGCGGCAACCGACTGCACGTGGCCGCGTACCGGGCCCGCCGCAAGGAGGCGACGGGCTGACGAACGCCGGGCGAGGCGCCGTAGGGGATCTTGTCGTGCGCCGCGTGCGGATGATCCGGGGCTGAGAGCGACGTCGGTCCCGGCGGGTGGCGCCGGGACGGACGTGTACGGCTCACAGCAACAGCAGATCGTGCAGCGCAGCCATGAGGAGCAGACACCCGATCACCGCAAGGAAGATCATCAGCGGTGGCTGGGATAGGGCGAAGAGGCACCCGCGCGGCTCGTCCTTCGGCGGCGCGGCCTCGCTCTGTCTCGTGTCCAGCATCTCGCTGCCGATCATGGCGCAGGAGGGGCCCCGAGCGCGATCAACGTACCCGCTATATGCGGGAGTTGCCGGATATCGCGCCGTCTCGTCCGACTTGCTTCCGGTTGTGAACGGTTCCTGACGTCATATGCCGTGCTTCTTGAGGATGGCCTCGATGTCGCTGAAGTCGTCGCCGGAGCCGGTGGCGCGCGGGGCGGTGGCAGAGCCGGTCGCGGGCCGGTTGCCCGGCCCCAGCGAAGGAGCGGACGCCCCCGGCGTCACGGCCTCGGAGCCTTCGCCGCGGGCCGCCTTGCGCTGGGCGCGGGTGCCGCCGCGCCGGCGTTCGACCGCCCGGGTGCCGGCGAACAGGAGCCAGGCCGCGCCCAGCACCCCGAAGCCCGCCCAGGCGGTGGGGCTGAAGGCGGTGTCCGCGAGCCAGCCGACGACCCCGGTCATCACCAGGCCGACCGGCACCAGCGAGTAGGCCGCGATGCGGGTCGCCGCGAGGAATCGCTTGCGGTAGGCCGTGACCACCGCGATGCCCAGGCCCGCCGCGGACACGGCGGAGCAGACGGTCTCGGCAATCATCCGGTCCTCCTGGCGAGCTCGGTCGGGTGCGGTGCGACGCGCGGCGGGCGCGGCACACCGGAACGGCGCCCGCCTCCGTCCCCTCCATCCTGCACCGCCGCCTCCTCGCGATGCCATGCCCCGGCCGGACATCAGGGACATCTCCGGGTCGTCTCCTACTGGGGTGCCGGTGCGGTGCCGCGCCCCCTGAACACCCTCCGACCGGGAAGGCCGCCGTACCGTCCCGATTGGGTCGCCCGCGTCCGGCCTGGAAGACTGGTCGGCATGAGCGACTCCTCCCCCGTACGCGCCGATGCCCTGATCCTCGACGTCTGGTGCGAACTGCAGTGCCCCGACTGCCGCACCGCGCTGGACGACGTCCGCGCCTTGCGCGCCCGCTACGGCGACCGGCTGGACCTGCGGCTGCGGCACTTCCCGCTGGAGAAGCACAAGCACTCCTTCGCCGCCGCGCAGGCCGCCGAGGAGGCGCTGGAGCAGGGCAAGGGCTGGCCGTACGTGGAGGCCGTGCTGGAGCGGGTCGAGGAGCTGGACCGCGAGGGGGAACCCCTCCTGGTCGAGGTGGCCCGTGAACTCGGCCTGGACGCCGAGGAGTTCGACACCGCGCTGATCGACGGCCGGCACATCCTGATCGTGGACGCCGACCAGGCCGAGGGCAAGGCGATCGGGGTGACCGGCACCCCGACGTACGTCATCGGCGACGAACGCCTCGACGGTGGCAAGAGCCAGGAGGGGCTGCGCGAGCGCATCGAGGAGATCGCCGACCGGCTGCTGGGCGAACAGGGGGCCTGACCCGGCGGGAACCCCTACAGCAGGGGCTTGGAGAGGGCGCGGGTCGTCGTCTCGTAGCCGAGTGACTCGTACAGCCGCTCGGCCGGCGTGTTGCCCGCGAACACATTGAGGCCGAGGACCGGCCGGCCGGCCTCGATCGCCTGGCGCTCGGCCAGCAGCATGAGCGTACGGCCGTGCCCCCGGCCCCGGTGGGCCGCGTCTGTCTCGACGTCGAACACGAACGCCTTGTCGTCCTTCAGGGCCACCCACAGCGTGCCCACCCGGGCCCCTTGATGCTCCAGGACGCTGAAGATCATGCCGTCGGTCGCGAGACCGTGCGGCAGCAGTGTCTCGTGGTCGCGGCGGGACTTGGCGCGGGCCGTGGCCTCGGGGACGCCGCGCTCGATCCACATGCGTGCGTAGTGCTCGCTCTCGTACGCGTGCCACGCCTCGTACTCCACCGCGGTCATGGGCCGCGCGCTGCTGCCCGGCGGCAATCCGGGCGGGGTGGCCCCGAGGCGCTTCTCCATGCCGCGGTTGCGCAGGGTGTAGCCGAGGGCGCCGAACAGGCGCAGGGCTATGGCGGCGGAGGCGGGGACGAGGGTCTCGATCTGCGTGCAGCCCCAGCCTCGCGCCACCTCCTCGGCGGCGAGCGCGGCCACCGTGCCCCGGCCGCGCCGCCGGTCGGGCTCGTCGATCCGCAGGTCGATCACGCGGGCCACCGAGTCGCCCAGCGACGGCGAGGTGCCGAGGTGGAGCTCGCCGACGGGACGGCTGTTCACGCACACCTGGTAACGGCGGGACCGGGTGCCGTCGGGGTGCTGCTGCAGCGGCTCGAGCGGCCGCAGGGTCGTGGTCATCCCTGGTGTTCTACCCGCAGCCGACGACCGAGTCAGCCCGTTTTTCCGCGCCGCCGTCGGCCCGTCCCCCGGCTCAGGGGTCCAGGTCCTGCCCGGACCGCTCGCCGAAGATCCGCATGGCCTTGGCGGTCACCGGGCCCGGGGTGCCGGGCAGCTCGCGGTCGTCGACCCGGTGGACGGCCTGGACGTCGCGCAGGGTCGAGGTGAGGAAGATCTCCTCGGCGCTCCGCAGGACGTCCAGCGGCAGGTCGGTCTCCTTGGCGCCGGTCCACTCGACGGTCAGCGCGCGGGTGATGCCGGGGAGGCAGCCGGAGGCGACCGGCGGGGTGTGGATCTCGCCGCCGAGGACGACGAAGACGTTCGACCCGGTGCCCTCGCAGAGCTGTCCGACCGTGTTGCCGAACAGCGCCTCGGACGCGCCGTGTTCGTGGGCCCGGGCCAGGGCGACGACGTTCTCGGCGTACGAGGTCGTCTTCAGACCGGTGAGCGCGCCGCGCTCGTTGCGGGTCCAGGGGACGGTGATCACGGCGGTGGTGTCCGGGCGGCGGGTGGTCTCGCCGAGGGCGACCACGAGGGTCGGGCCGTGCTCGCCGCGGTCGGAGCCGAGCGGGCCGTGGCCGCCGGTGTAAGTGATCCGGAGCCGGCCGAGCGGCATCGGGTTCGCCTCCAGGACCGCCGCGCAGGCCTCGCGGACCTCGTCGTGGTCGGGGTCGGGCAGGCCGAGGCCCCGGGCCGAGCGGGTCAGCCGGTCCAGGTGCCGGGTGAGGGCGAACGGCCTGCCGTGGACCGCCTTCACCGTCTCGAAGATGCCGTCGCCGACGGTCAGCCCGTGGTCGAGGACGGAGACACGCGCGGATTCCAGGTCCCGCAGCCCGCCGTCCAGCCAGATCCTCATGCCAACACCCCTCCGCTTGCCTCGTACGTCCCCGACGCTACCGCGAGCAGCCGGGATGCCTTCAGTTCGGTCTCCCGCCACTCCCCCTCGGGGTCCGAGCCCCAGGTGATGCCGGCGCCGGTGCCGAAGCGCAGCACGCCCTCGGCGCGGTCGATCCAGAAGGTGCGGATGCCGACGGCCAGCTCGCCGGTGCCCCGGTCGGCGTCGACCCAGCCGATGCCGCCGCAGTACGGCCCGCGCGGGGCCGTCTCCAGGGCCTCGATGATCCGCAGGGCGCTCGACTTGGGCGCGCCGGTGACCGAGCCGGGCGGGAAGGCGGCGGCCAGCAGGTCCGGCCAGCCGGCCCCGTCCCGCAGCTCGCCGCGGACCGTGGAGACCAGGTGGACAAGGCCGGGGTGCTTCTCCACGGCGCACAGATCGGGCACGGTCACGCTGCCGGTGGCGCAGACACGCCCGATGTCGTTGCGGACCAGGTCCACGATCATCACGTTCTCGGCGTAGTCCTTCTCCAGCAGGTCCGCCTCGGTGCGTCCGGTGCCCTTGATGGGCCCCGACTCCACGACACGCCCGACCCGGCGCAGGAACAGCTCGGGCGAGGCGGTGGCGATCTCCACGCCGTGCTCGGGCAGCCGGATCGTCCCGGCGTACGGCGCCGGGTTGCCGCGGGCCAGCAGGGAGGTCAGGGCGTCCACGTCGGCGTCCGGGGCGACCGGCGCGCCGAGCACGCGGCAGAGGTTGGCCTGGTAGACCTCGCCGGCCGCGATGTGCGCGCGTATCCGGCGGACGGCGGCCGTGTACGCGGCCCGGTCCAGGCTGGAGGTCCAGTCCTCCACCGCCGGACCCCGCCAGCCGCCCGGCACCGGGGCGGGCACCGGCGCCTCGCACACGTCCGCGAAGCGTGCGCAGGTCAGCCGCCCCTCGAAGTCCGCGCAGACGGCCCAGAAGCCGGAGGAGTCCAGGGCGGCGGGGTCGCTGGTCACGTCGAGGAGGCCGGTGGCGACGCGGTCGCCGAAACGGGCCAGGGGAGGGAGGCCGGAAGGGTGGTGCAGCACGTGGTCGAGTCTAGGTCGGGTGTCCCGCAGGCGGCCCCGGGATGTCCCGGAGGCGGCTGTGACCACGGGGTGCGCCGGGGGCAGCGCAGCACGCTGCGCAAACGCGTTTTTGTACTGGCCCGGGAATCCGCTAGAGTTCAACACGTCGCCGGGACGCGCAAGCGGATCGAAACGACAAGCGGACGTAGCTCAGTTGGTAGAGCGCAACCTTGCCAAGGTTGAGGTCGCGAGTTCGAGCCTCGTCGTCCGCTCGAAGGAAGAAGGGGTCGTCCCGATCCCCTACACTCCTGGTGGAGTGGCCGAGAGGCGAGGCAACGGCCTGCAAAGCCGTCTACACGGGTTCAAATCCCGTCTCCACCTCCAAGGACGATTAGCTCAGCGGGAGAGCGCTTCCCTGACACGGAAGAGGTCACTGGTTCAATCCCAGTATCGTCCACTGGATCTTCTCGGAGGATCCACGGGTCTTCTCGAAGATCCTCGCCCGCGCGATTAGCTCAGCGGGAGAGCGCTTCCCTGACACGGAAGAGGTCACTGGTTCAATCCCAGTATCGCGCACTGTCCGTGACCCCCGGGTCACGGCCTGCGGACGATTAGCTCAGCGGGAGAGCGCTTCCCTGACACGGAAGAGGTCACTGGTTCAATCCCAGTATCGTCCACACACCAGGAAGCCCCCGGTCTCGCGACCGGGGGCTTCTTCGTGCGCTCAGCTGGAGAACAGCATGTGCGCCCAGCTCTTGTGATGACCGTGGTGTTCATGGTGCCCATGGTGGCCGTGGTGACCGCCGTGCGGGGCGCCCCAGGCGGGCGCGGGCGGCGCCGGGTACGCCTGCGGGGCGGGCGGGACGGGCTTGGACCACTGGGCCTCCAGCTGGGTCAGCGCCTCCAGCTCGCCGTAGTCGAGGAAGATGCCGCGGCACCCGCTGCACTGCTCGATCTGGACGCCGCTGCGGTTGTAGGTGTGCATCGGCGCGTGGCACTTCGGACAATGCATGGTCGGCTCAACTCCTCGCCGGTCGGTCCTGCTTCGTGCTTCCCCAGGACAGACTCCGTCCCGCCCTGGCCGGTTGCAGCCTAGTCCGTGACTTCGGGCGCCAACTGGTGTGAAATCGGGGCCATTCGGGCACAGGCGTCGACGACTGCCCGTTCCACCTCGTCCAGCGGGCGGCCGGCCGCGAGCGCCTTGGCGACGGCGAGGGCGGCCGTCTGCACGGTCAGCGCGCGGGCCGGGACGTCGAGGGCGGGCCAGGGATCGCCGGCGGCGGGTACGGCCGGGCCGCCGGCTCGCTGGTACGTGGCGAGGAAACGGGTCCACTCGTCGGGCGGCAGGAGCCCGCAGGCGTACCAGGCGGCGGGGCGGCCGAGGTCCCAGGCCGGGACGCCGTGGCCCAGGTCGTCGACGTCGATCAGGCGCCAGGGGCCGTCCGGTGCCGGGTGGCGGACGAGCTGGCCGAGGTGCAGGTCGCCGTGGCAGAGGGCGGGCGGGCCGGGCATCGGGGCCTCGGCGCGGGCCCAGTCGGGGAGCCCCGCCCAGGCGGCGAGGACGGGGCCCGCCGCCGGGTGGGGCTCGGCTCGCAGAGCCGTGCGCAGCCGGGCGACGGCACGGGCGGCCTTGACGGGGCCGCGCATCGGTGGCAGGCCGTCGGGCGGGGGCGTGCGGTGCAGGCGGGCGAGCAGGGCGGCGGTGGCCTCCCAGGGCGCCGCGTCCCGGTCGTCGGGGTCCACGGGAGCGCCGTACGGCCAGAAGGTCACCAGGCGATCCCGCACGGGGCTGGGGGCCGGGGTGAGCGGCGCTAGGAGGACGTCCCGCAGGCGGCCGGCCACGGCGAGGCGTCGAGTCAGCTCGGCGGGGTCCGTACCGGGGGCGTGGGCCTTCGCGACGGTGTGTGCGTGCCGTACGACGGTGGCGTCGGGGCGGTCGGCGAGAGGGGCGCTGCCACACGCGCAGCGGGCGTCGCCGGTGCCGTTCGGGTGGGCGACGGCTCTGGCCTTCGCGGTGAGCGCGGGTATGAGGGCGGGGCTGTCTGCGGTCAACGGTGCCTCGGGAGGGTCGGCTGCGCGGCTGAGCGTACTGGCGCCGGCCGGGGACGGGGGACGCTCGCCCGCGTCGGCGGGGCGTCTCCCCCAGACGGCAATGCACCGCGCCCCGCCCAAAAACGGCGCATGCCGGCGCAGCTCCCCAGCTGCGCCGGCATTTGTGCCGTCCGCCGCACCCCCGTCCCCACGGGGTTTCCTGGATGGATGTCCCCGCCCGGACCGCTCTTCCGGGCCTGGGGTCGCCGCTCAGCGCCCCAGCATCGCACCCACGGACGACGCCTGTGTGGCCACCGTCTCCCAGCCGTCGCAGACGAGCAGGAGCAGGGCCGCCAGAGGAAGGGCCATGAGCGTCGCCACCAGGGGGTGGCGGCGGCCCGTCCGGCGCGGTGCGAACGCCGGGCGTCGCGGTGCCGTGTGGGCCATGGTCCCTCTCCTGACCGTGTCGGATGTCCTCGGCAGCGGCGGGTGTCTGACCTCGGGGGACGAGTGCTGCACCCGCCGCTTGACCTCAAATCTAGGCGCGGGGCGGCTGCCGGGCGTCATGCCCTCGTATCGATTGCCGGGCCTCCCCGAGGATGAGCCACAACTCGGGACGTACTCCCCTGGGTGGAGACGCGGGTCAGGGTCTCGGGGTCTTCCCGGAAGGGGTGCCCACTGTGTCCGGTCATTTCCGAAGCATCCGACGGACACAGGGAGTGACTTCGATCACTCCGGGCGGGTGCGGGACCTGCGTCGCCTCCGGTGCGTGGCCCGTCCCGCGCCCGGGTCCACGGCCGTTCCGCGGTGGGTGCCGGACGGCTGGCCGCACCCGCGCCGCCTGCCATGTCGCGACCTCAACACCCGGATGTCCAGGATCGGTTGAGGGTCGCCTCGGCTCAAGGCCCCGATGCGGGCTCACTTCCTGACCGCGTTTCATGTCGTACCGGTGCTCGGCGCAATCCGTCCGGCCCGGAGGGCGCGGCCTCTGCGCGCAGGCGGCCGTGGAAACGTAAGCTGTGCCACGTCACAGGGACCGGGCAGCGGGGATGAACATGGCGATGATGCGCCTGAGGCGCGAGGACCCGCGCGTCGTCGGCTCGTTCAGGCTTCACCGACGGCTCGGCGCGGGCGGGATGGGCGTGGTCTACCTCGGCTCCGACAAGAAGGGGCAGCGGGTCGCCCTGAAGGTGATCCGGCCCGATCTGGCGGAGGACCAGGAGTTCCGGTCGCGGTTCGCCCGTGAGGTCTCGGCGGCCCGGCGGATCAGGGGCGGCTGCACGGCCCGGCTGGTCGCCGCGGACCTGGAGGCCGAGCGGCCGTGGTTCGCCACGCAGTACGTACCCGGGCCCTCCCTGCACGACAAGGTCGCCGACGAGGGCCCGCTGAGCGCGGCCGACACCGCGGCGGTCGGCGCGGCGCTCTCCGAGGGCCTGGTCGCGGTGCACGAGGCCGGTGTCGTCCACCGGGACCTCAAGCCCTCCAACATCCTGCTGTCCCCGAAGGGGCCGCGGATCATCGACTTCGGCATCGCCTGGGCCACCGGCGCCTCCACGCTGACCCACGTCGGTACGGCGGTCGGCTCCCCCGGCTTCCTGGCGCCCGAGCAAGTGCGCGGCGCGGCCGTCACCCCGGCGACGGACGTCTTCTCCCTGGGGGCGACCCTCGCCTACGCCTCCACCGGCGACTCGCCCTTCGGGCACGGCAGTTCCGAGGTGATGCTGTACCGGGTGGTCCACGAGGAACCGCAGCTGCTCGGCGTACCGGACGCGCTCGCCCCGCTGGTGCGGGCGTGTCTGGCGAAGGACCCCGAGGACCGGCCCAGCACGCTGCAACTGTCGCTGCGGCTCAAGGAGATCGCAGCCCGCGAGGCGCAGGGCATGAGCGAGGGACGGCCGCCGGCGCCGCGCGCCGCGGAGGCGGACCGGCCCACCGGGCGGCTCGTCGACACCTACCCCGAGCAGGAGCGCACCCAGCGGCGAGCCGCCCCCGGCACGCCGGTGCCGCGCGGTGGTACCCCCGCCCGGGGCGGCGCGCCGTCGCGCGGCGCAGCGCCCTCGCGGACCGGCGGCGGCCGGCGCGGCAACGGTACGGGCTCCACGGCGCGGCCGGGCTCCGCGCGCTCGACCCCGGCGCCGCGCGGCTCCGGTGCACGCTCGGGCGGCGCGAACCGTCCCGCTGCCCGGGGCGGTTCCGGGCGGCCGGCGCAGCGTACGACGGGCACCAAACTGCGGCCCGCCAATCCCCGGCTGCTGCGCCAGCGGCTGTTCGTCTTCGTCGTGGTCACGTTGCTCGTGGCGCTCGGCATCGCGGTGGCGCAGGGCTGCCAGGGGCCGGCCCGCGGCCTCGGCGACGACGGCGGCCGGCGTCAGCGGCACGCACAGCCGAGCCGTCTGGCGGACGCCGGTCAGCCGGTGTCCGACCGGTACGGGCCGAAGCCGAGCCAGGACATCGAGAGGTACCCGGCCGGCCGGGGCGGTCAGGCCTCCGGGCGGCCGGTGGTCACCGCGTAGAAGGCGACCGCCGCGGCCGCGCCCACGTTGAGCGAGTCGACGCCGTGGGACATCGGGATGCGGACCCATTCGTCGGCGGCGACCAGGGCCTGGGTGGACAGTCCGTCGCCCTCGGCGCCGAGCATCAGGGCCACCCGGTCCATCCGGTGCGGGGCGGCCTCGTCCAGGCTGCGCGCCTTCTCGTCCGGAGTGAGAGCGAGCAGCGTGAAGCCGGCCTCGCGGACCGACTCCAGGCCCTTCGGCCAGGTCTCAAGACGGGCGTACGGCACCGAGAACACCGCGCCCATGGAGACCTTGACGCTACGGCGGTACAGCGGGTCGGCGCAGTCCGGCGACAGCAGGACCGCGTCCATGCCGAGGGCGGCGGCCGAGCGGAAGATGGCGCCGATGTTGGTGTGGTCGTTGACCGACTCCATGACCACGACCCGGCGGGCGGAGCGCAGGAGCTCGCCGGCCGTGGGCAGCGGCTTGCGCTGCATGGAGGCGAGGGCGCCGCGGTGCACGTGGTAGCCGGTGACCTGCTCGGCGAGCTCGGGACTCACGGCGTAGACCGGGGCGGGGAGTTCGTCGATGACGTCGCGCATGACGTCGATCCACTTGGCCGAGAGCAGCATGGAGCGCATCTCGTAGCCCGCTTCCTTGGCCCTGCGGATGACTTTCTCGCCCTCGGCGATGAACAGGCCCTCGGCGGGCTCGCGCTTGCGGCGCAGCTCGACGTCGGTCAGGCCTGTGTAGTCGCGCAGGCGCGGGTCGTCGGGATCCTCGACGGTGATGAGATCGGCCACAGGGTGATACTGCCTTGTCCTGGGTGTGCTGCCAACGGCTGGGAACGGGTACGTTACCCCGGGTTACGCGTGATCAAGCGGTAGATGATCAGGCGGCGGGCTCCGGGCCGACCGTCACGACCTCGCCGATGACGATGACCGCCGGTGGCTTCACTTCCGCGGTCCGTACCGTCTCGGCGACAGTGGCGAGGGTCGCGTCGACGCGGCGCTGCGCGGCCGTCGTACCCTCCTGCACCAGCGCGACCGGCGTGTCGGGGGACTTGCCGTGCGCGACGAGCGTCTCGGCGATCTTCCCGATCTTGTCGACGCCCATCAGGATCACGAGCGTGCCGGTGAGCTTCGCCAGCGACGGCCAGTCGACCAGCGAACGCTCGTCGTCCGGGGCGACATGGCCGCTGACGACCGTGAACTCGTGCGCCACGCCCCGGTGGGTGACCGGGATGCCGGCCGCGCCCGGCACGGAGATCGAGCTCGAGATGCCGGGGACCACGGTGCAGGGGATGCCGGCCTCGGCGAGCGCCTGGACCTCCTCCATGCCGCGGCCGAAGACGAACGGGTCGCCACCCTTGAGCCGTACGACCGACTTGCCCTGCTTGGCGTGCTCGATGAGCGCGTTGTTGATGGCCTCCTGGGCCATGAACCGGCCGTACGGGATCTTCGCCGCGTCGATCACCTCGACGTGCGGCGGGAGTTCGTCGAGCAGGTCCCGCGGGCCGAGCCGGTCGGCGATGACCACGTCCGCCTCGGCGAGCAGCCGGCGGCCGCGGACCGTGATCAGGTCCGGGTCGCCCGGGCCGCCGCCGACCAGGGCGACGCCGGGGGTGCGGGTGCGGTGATGGGGTGCGACGAGCGTGCCGTCCCGCAGGCCTTCGACGACCGCGTCCCTGATGGCGGCGGTGTGGCGGGGGTCGCGGCCGCGTGCGTCCGTGGTGAGTACGGCGACGGTGACGCCCTCGCTGTGACCGGTCGCCGGGGTCCAGGCCGTGGCCTGGTCGGCGTCGTCCGAGCGCACGCACCAGACGCGGTGGCGCTCGGCTTCGGCGGAGGCGGCGGTGTTGGTGTCGGGGTCGCTGGTGGCGATGAGGGCGTACCAGGCCTCGGCGAGGTCGCCGTCCTGGTACGGGCGCCTGATCCAGGTGAGCTCGCCCGCGTCCGCCATGGCCTCGACGGAGGGGGTCGCCTCGGGGGACACGACGACGATGTCCGCGCCGGCCGCGATGAGTGCAGGGAGGCGGCGCTGGACCACCGTGCCGGCGCCGAGGACGACCACGCGGCGGCCGGAGAGGCGGAGGCCTACGGGGTAGGCGGGGTGTTCGGCCATGGCGGTGGCTCCTGCGGTGGCTGGGCGGTGGCGCTGACGTGCGGATTTTATGGGGCGTGGGGTCTTCGCGGGGCAGGTGTCCGGTGGCTGGGCAACGTGGTCGGCCACAACCGCGGCGCGCTGGTAAGGGGTCCGGCACCACAGCCCCGGACCCCTTGCGCAGGCCGCTACTTCTCGGTGACCCCCGCCGAATCGAACGTAGCCACCTCGTGCATCGCCCGTGCCGTGCTCTGCACCAGCGGCAGCGCGAGCAGCGCGCCCGTGCCCTCGCCCAGACGGAGGTCGAGGTCGACCAGGGGGCGCAGGCCGAGCTTGTTCAACGCCGCCACGTGGCCCGGCTCGGCGCTGCGGTGGCCCGCGATGCAGGCCGCGAGGACCTCGGGGGCGATGGCGCGGGCGACCAGGGCCGCGGCGCCGGCGCTGACGCCGTCCAGGATCACCGGCGTACGCAGCGAGGCGCCGCCGAGGAGCAGGCCGACCATGGCCGCGTGCTCGAAGCCGCCGATCGCGGCGAGGACGCCGATCGGGTCGGCCGGGTCCGGCTGGTGGAGGTCCAGGGCGCGGCGGACGACCTCGGTCTTGCGGGCCAGCGTCTCGTCGTTGATGCCCGTGCCGCGACCGGTCACCTCGGCCGGGTCGGCACCCGTGAAGACCGAGATGAGGGCGGCCGACGCCGTGGTGTTCGCGATGCCCATCTCGCCGGTGAGCAGCGCCTTGTTGCCGGCCGCCACCAGGTCGCGGGCCGTCTCGATGCCGACCTCGATGGCCGCCTTGGCCTCCTCGCGGGTCATCGCGGGGCCGGTGGTCATGTCGGACGTACCACCGCGGATCTTGCGGGGCAGCAGGCCGGGGGTTGCGGGCAGGTCGGCGGCGACACCGACGTCCACGACGCACACCTCGGCGCCCACCTGGTTGGCGAAGGCGTTGCAGACCGCTCCCCCGCCCAGGAAGTTGGCCACCATCTGGGCGGTGACCTCCTGCGGCCAGGGGGTGACGCCCTGGGCGTGCACGCCGTGGTCGCCCGCGAAGATGGCGACGGCGGCAGGCTCCGGGATCGGCGGCGGGCACTGCCGGGACAGCCCGGACAGCTGTGCGGAGATGATCTCCAGCATGCCGAGAGCACCGGCCGGCTTGGTCATGCGCTTCTGGCGCTCCCAGGCCTCGCCGAGGGCCTTGGCGTCGAGCGGGCGGATCTGTGCGACGGTCTCGGCAAGCAGGTCGTGGGGTTCCTCTCCGGGCAGGGCGCGGCGGCCGTAGGTCTCCTCGTGCACCACCCAGGACAGGGGGCGTCGCTTGGACCAGCCGGCCTGCATCAGCTCGGGCTCGTCCGGGAATTCGTCGACGTACCCGACGCACAGATAGGCGACGACCTCCAGGTGCTCGGGCAGGCCGAGCGCGCGGACCATCTCCCGCTCGTCGAAGAAGCTGACCCAGCCGACGCCGAGGCCTTCGGCGCGGGCGGCGAGCCAGAGGTTCTCCACCGCGAGCGCCGAGGAGTAGGGCGCCATCTGCGGCTGGGTGTGACGGCCGAGGGTGTGCCGGCCGCCGCGGGTGGGGTCGGCGGTGACGACGATGTTGACCGGGGTGTCGAGGATGGCCTCGATCTTCAGTTCCTTGAACTGCTTGGCCCGGCCCTTCGGCAGCGACTTGGCGTAGGCCTCGCGCTGTCGCATCGCCAGTTCGTGCATCGTCCGCCGGGTCTCGGCGGAGCGGATGACGACGAAGTCCCAGGGTTGCGAGTGGCCCACGGAGGGCGCCGTGTGGGCGGCCTCCAGGACACGCAGCAGCACCTCGTGCGGGATGGGGTCGCTGCGGAAGCCGTTGCGGATGTCCCTGCGCTCGCGCATGACCTTCAGGACGGCCTCGCGCTCGGCGTCGGCGTAGCCGGGCGCGGCGGGGACGGTGGGCTGGGGTGCCTCCGCCACGGCGGCCGTGCTCTCTTCTTCCCTGTCTTCCGGGTCTTCCCGGTCTTCCTGGTCGGCGGCCCTGGTCCGCAGGTCCTCCGCGTGCTGTACGACATCGGGGGCCGCGGTGGATGCGGGCTCGGCCTCGCGGGGCGCCGGCACCGCGGCCACCGGCTCCTGCGCGTCCTCCGCGGGGAGGACCAGGGGCTGCGGCGGGGTCGGCGCCAGGTGCGGGGTCGTCGGCACCTGGCCCTCGACCTGCACGAACTGTCCGAGCGGCTGCTCCGGGTGCGCCTGAAGCGGAACGTTGGAGGGCAGCGGCTCGGCCTGCTCGGCGCTCTCGGGGTGCGCGGCGGCCGGTACGGGGGTGCCGTCGGCGACCGGATCGGCGGCGGCCTGGGCGGGCTGGGTCTGCGGGTCGGCGGGCGCGTCCACCCCGTTCGCGGGGGCTGTCTCGGCGACGGCGGCCTGGCCGACCTGGTGGACCGCGTCCTGGGCGACCGGCTCGGCCTGGGCCTCATCCGGCGGCTGCGGCACGGCGGCGGGCTGCGCCATGCCGGGGACGGCCTCGGTGGCGGCCGCGACGGGTCCGGCCAACTGGGGACCCTGGGCCGGGAAGGGGTGCGGCCCGGGCGTGTCGGCGCCGTCAGCGGCGGCCGTTGCCTGCGTCGGCTCCGGAGCGTGGGCCTGAGCGCCGGGCTCGACCACGGCCACCGGCTCGGGCGCCGGTACGGCTTCGGCGGCGGGCGCGTCCTGGGCGGCGCCGGGCGCGAACTCGGCGGCGGCAGGCCGGCCCTCCGCCGCGCCGGGCTGCGGCTCCGCGGCGACGGGGCTGTTCGGGTCCGGCTGGGCCGGGGCGGCGGCCCCGTCCTGGGCGGGGACGCCCTCCTCGGCGAACTGGGCCGCGCCCGGCGCCTGCTGCGCGGAAACGGAGTCCGCGATCTCGGCGGCGCCCTGCGCGGCGACCGTCTCCGGAGCGTTCGTGACGGCCTGCCCGGAGTCGGCGACGGGCGCGCCCTCGCTCTGCTCCGAGGACTGCACCGGCGCGGACGGCTCGGCGCCGGTGGCTGCTGCCCCAGCGTCCTCCGGCACCTGACCGGGCACAGGCTCGTCCGGCACCGCCTGAACCTGGGCCGCATGAGCGGCATCCGGATCGGCGGGGTGCCCCGGCGCCGTCTCCGGCGCGAGGGCGGCCACAGCCGGATCGGCGGCCGCGTCGGCCCCCACGGCGGCGGCCTGCTCGGCCTCGGGCGCCACCACGGCAGCCTCGACTGCCAGGCCGGCCTGTGCCTCGGCCACGGGCGCACCGGCGCCGGCGTCGAGGCCACCCTCCACGGCGGCCGTGGTGTCCACGGGCTGCGCACCGGTCCCGCCCTGACCGGCCTCGCCGGAGAGCTGCCGGCCGTTCTCGGTGCCCTCGCCGGGGACAGGCGTCTCCACTCCCTCGGAGCCTTCGGGCCCGTGCCCCGGGACCAGCGGCTGAACGCCCGCGGGTACCGCGCCCGCGGAAGCCGCGTACACGCCGTCGTGGCCATGCACCGGCTGCATGCCGTCGTGGCCGTGGACCACCTCTGCGGGGCCCGGCGCGTGTGCGGCCGCCTGGTTGGCGAGCCGGGCGACGGCGGCCTGGGCGGCGCCGGAGGGGTCGGCCTGGGCGGCGGTGTCCGCCGAGGCGGCGGCCGGGTCAACCGTTTCGGCAGCCGGTGTCTGCACACCCACCTGGGCCACCGCGACCGCCTCGGGGACTGCGGGCGCCGCGCCCCAGGGGGCCGCGCTCTGCGGCGCCATGTCGCGCAGCGGCTGGGCGTCGAGGTACTCGGGGCCGGTCGCCGCCGGACCGGGCTGCCGCAGCGGCGCTCCGGCCGGGCCGCGGTCGGCGAGGGAGCGGACCGGGCTGGCGGAGGTGTCGGGGATCGGCGGGCCGAGGTGCAGCGGACGGCGCGGCGGCTGCGGGGCGGCCGGCTGCTCCTGCGGGGCCGCGAGGATCGGTGACGGCGGCACGGACACCGGGGCCGGGTTGGGCAGTCGGACGCCACTGAGGTCGACGGAGCCGCTGTCGCGGCCGGCCGTCTCGTGCGGGCCCGGCTCGTGGACGGCCTCGACGACCGGTTCCGGAGCGGGTGGCGGCACCTCGTTGCCCCATGCGCCCTGGGCGCCCGGCAGCAGCAGCTCGTCGTCCTCGGCGGGTGCCTCGGCGAGGTAGGTGTACGCACCGTGCGCGGGGACGCCCGGCTGCTCCACCATGCCTGCGCTCTCCGGCTGCCCCTCGGCCGGGACCTGGCCGGTGTCGGTCATGCGTACCCCTCGCCCATCGGTTTAGTGCTCCTACGACCAGCTCACCCGGAACGGCGCACCGACCGCCCGTAGTGAAGAACGAGCGTCCGTGCCCAGCGGCACGAACGACCCTCCGGAAAAGGCGACAAAGCCATTCAGTGGCATTGTCCCGGCCGTTCCGCCGTCGCGACAGCATGATCCGCGACAGCCCGCTGTGGACTGCGCCACGTTGCGCGTCCTCCGGTTCCGCAGTACCACACCCACCCCAAAACGGGCGCGCTTTCCGGACATTGACGAACGAACTTCCGGGCCGCCCGGTGTGGCACAACGATCGGCCAGCCTACCGCGCGCAGTACGACAACAGGATCACGGGTTGCGATCCGGAGCGCCCACCCGTCGCCCGACCACCACCCCTCAACGGGGCGCTTCGCGCCGCAGCAATTCTCCGGTGAGCAGGAACGCGACGCTCCGCTCGGTCTCGGACCAGGTGCGGGTGTCGAGTTCGACCGACTGCAGCAGCGCGCACTCGACCCGGTATCCGTGCTCGGTCAGGTCGCGGCCGACGAGTTCGGCCGCGTCGCGGGTCGCGGCGTGCGTGACGATGCGCTGCGGGCGCCGGTCGGCGACCGCGGTGACGACGGCCGCTCCCCCGCCGCCGACCCGGACGACGTCCGGTTCGGGCAGGTTCTCCAGGACGTGCGGGGCGGTGCCCTGGACCACTTGGAGCTGGACGCCGTACCGGCGCCCGGCCGCCTCGGTCCGGGCGCAGGCCCCCGGGTCCCGGTCGACGGCGATGACGGCCGCTCCGGCGCGCGCGGCCTCGGCGGCGAACGCGCCGGAGCCGCAGCCGATGTCCCAGACCAGGTCGCCGACCCGGGGCCCGAGGCGGGCGAGTTGGGCGGCGCGCAGCAGCTCCGTCTCGCCCTCGCCGAGTCCGCCACCGGGTCCGTCGCCGTACGAGGCGTCGGGCTGCACCCAGCCGCGCGGGCCGGCGCCCGGGTCGCGTCCGGCGATCCAGCCGCCGCTGCCACCGGCCGTCACGGGGCCGCCGATGACGATGACGACGTTGGGGTCGCGCCAGGTGTGGTCGGCGGCCTTGTCGGAGGTGACGACGGTGACCTGCTCGCGTTCGGTGCCCAGTTCCTCGCAGATGACGAAGGTCCGGTGGACGCCCTCCAGCAGGAGTCCGAGTTCGGCGGGTCCGGCGCCGGGTGCGGTGAGGACGGCGACCTTGGTGTGGGCGCGGCAGACGTTCACGGCCCGGCGCAGGGTGCGCGGGTGGGCGACGACGACCTGGGCGTCGTCCCAGGGCATGCCGGCGCGGGCGAAGGCGGCGGCCACCGAGGAGACGGCCGGGACGACCTCGACCTCCAGGCCGAACTCCGGGGCGCGCAGGGTGCGGACGACGCCGAAGAAGCCCGGGTCGCCGTCGGCGAACACGACGGCGCTGCCGCGGTGGGCCGCGATCCGGCGGGCGGCGAGCGCGACGCTGCCCAGGCGGACGCGTTCGGCAGTGGGCGGGACCTCGGGCAGTGCCAGGTGGTGGGCCGCGCCCGCCACGAGCGTGGCGGCGCCGAGGGCGGCGCGTGCCGTGCCGGTCAGCGGCGAGCCGTCCCAGCCGATCACCGTGACCCGGTCGGCCATCGTCGTTTCTCTCCAGGTCTGCGCAGGTCGTCAGGGGTGCGGGCCCGTAGCCGGGCTCCCTGAGCGTACCTGGTGAGGCTCAGGGGCTCAGTTCCAGTCGGAGTACGACGCGAAACCGTCCGTGTCGGCCAGCTGCTCGCCGGCCCCGGCCAGGTCCTCCGGCAGCAGGCTCCAGACGATGACGTCGGTGCGGACATCCGTCCATGTGCCGTCCGCTGCTCTGCTGCGTGCTATCCAGGCGCCCCGCAGGACGCCCTCGCTGATGCAGCCGATCTTCTGGGCGACCTGCTGGGAGGCGGTGTTGTCGGCGGCGGTGCGCAGCTCCAGGCGTTCGAACTTCTGGTCGTGGAACAGCCACTGCGCGGTGGCCAGGGCGGCCTCGGAGGCGTAGCCCTCGCCGCGGGCCCATGGCGCGATGACGTAGGCGATCTCCGCCGAGCGCACCCGCCAGTCGGTGTTGCTCAGACGGACGGTGCCGACCAGGCGCTGGGTGAGGAACTCGTCGACGGCGAACACGATGCCGCGGCCGTCGGCGCGTTCGGCGGGCGCCTGGGCGGTGATCCAGTCCTGGGCGTCCGCCTCGGTGTAGGGCTGGGGAACCGAGGTCCAGGTGGTGACCAGTTCGTCGTTCATCATCTCGGCGAAGGCCTCGATGTCCGACTCCTCGAAGGGGCGCAGGACCAACCGCTCCGTGCTGATGGAGACGTTGGGAAAGGTGCCAGTCATGCGCCGCTCCGTAACTTCTGAAAAACCTTCAGGGCCTGCTGAACTGCCCAGCATGCAGCATGAAACCACTGAACCGCACGACGGGGTCCACCCCGGGTGAGGGAGCGGACCCCGTAGCTGTGCGGGTCGGCTCAGAAGGACGGGATGACCGAGCCCTGGTACTTGTCCTCGATGAACTTCTTGACCTCGGGCGAGACGAGGAGCTTGGCGAGCTTCTTGACCCGCGGGTCCTTCTCGTTGCCCTTCTTCACGGCGAGGAAGTTGCCGTAGGGGTTGTTCTTCGCGGACTCCAGGACGATGGCGTCCTTGGCGGGCTTCAGACCGGCGGAGATGGCGTAGTTGCCGTTCACCACGGCCGCGTCGACGTCGTCCAGGGAGCGCGGGGTCTGGGCCGCCTCGACCTCCTTGAACTGGAGGTGTTTGGGGTTCTTGGTGATGTCCTGCGGGGTGGCCTCGTTGCCGGCGCCGGACTTGAGGGTGATGAGCCCGTTGTCGGCGAGCAGCTTCAGGGCGCGGGCCTCGTTGACGGCGTCGTTCGGGACGGCGATGGTCGCACCGCTCTTCAGCGCGTCGGCCTTCTTGACCTTGTGGGAGTACAGGCCGAGCGGCTCCAGGTGAACCGTGACGACGGGCACGATGTGGGTGCCGCGCTTGCTGTTGAAGTCGTCCAGGTACGGCTGGTTCTGGAAGTAGTTGGCGTCCACCGAGCCGTCCTCGGTCGCCGTGTTCGGCGTGATGTAGTCCGTGAACTCCTTGACCTCGAGGTCGAGGCCCGCCTTCTTCGCCAGGTTCTTCTTGACGAAGTTCAGGATCTCGGCGTGCGGGGTCGGGCTCGCGGCGACGACCAGCGGCCCGCTGTAGTCGGAGGAGGCGGAGTCCTTGCCGGAGCCGCAGGCGGTCAGCCCGAAGGTGAGGGCTCCGGCGGCGAGGACGGCGGTGGTGAGCTTGGCGGTGTTACGCACGAAAAGTGCCTTTCCTTAAGGGTGGTGCGACCCCGTGTATGGGTGAACGGGGAGTCTCAAAGGCGCCGCGCTTACGCGGCCTTGCTGACGTCGGCCGCGGCGGGCTCCGTAGCCTTCAGCAGGCGGAGCTTGGGTGCCGGCCCGGAGCGGCCGCCGCGGCTGTGCAGGGAGCGGGCCGCGAGGTCGCCGGCGAACTGGATCAGGGAGATCACGACGGCGAGGATGGCGACGGTGATCCACATCAGCTCGGTCTCGAAGCGCTGGTAGCCGTAGCGGACGGCGAGGTCGCCGAGGCCACCGCCGCCGACCGTGCCGGCCATGGCGGAGTAGCCGATGAGCGCGATGACCGTGGTGGTGGTGCTGGCGATCAGCGAGGGCAGGGCCTCGGGGACGAGGACCTTGCGGACGATCGTCCAGGTGTTGCCGCCCATGGACTGCACGGCCTCGACGAGACCGTTGTCCACTTCGCGGACAGCCGTCTCGACCAGCCGGGCGAAGAAGGGGATGCCGCCGATGGCGAGCGGCACGATCGCGGCGGTCGTACCGATCGTCGTCCCGGTGACCCAGCGGGTGAAGCTCATCAGGGCGACCATCAGGATGATGAACGGCATCGACCGGCCGATGTTCACGATCTGGCCGATCACCTTGTTGGCGAGGACGTTCTGCAGCAGGCCGCCCCGGTCCGTGAGGACGAGGAGGATGCCGAGCGGGAGGCCGGCGGCGACGGCGATCAGGGTCGACCAGAGCACCATCCGGAACGTCTCGCTACACGCCTGCGACAGCAGCGGCTGCATCTCGGACCAGGTCACTTGGCACCTTCCTTCACCAGCAGGGCCTCCTGGCCCACCACGTCGATCTGCAGGCCCTGTTCGCGCAGGAACCCGATCGGCACCACGTTGTCCTCGTAGCGGCCGGGCAGCTCGATGCGCATGCGGCCGATCTGGAGGCCGCCGACGGTGTCGATGGCGGCGCCGAGGATCGAGATGTCGATGTTGTAGGTGCGGGAGAGCTGGGAGATGACCGGCTGGGTGGCGGCCTCGCCGTGGAAGGTGACGTCGATGACGGTCCGGTCGGCACCGGTGCGCTCGCCGCTCACCGGGAACAGCGCCGCGGCCAGCTCGGAGCCGGGGGTGGCCAGCAGCTCGCTGACCGTGCCGGACTCCACGATGCGGCCCTTCTCCATGAGGGCGGCGGAGTCGCAGACCGCCTTCACGACGTCCATCTCGTGGGTGATGAGCAGGACGGTCAGACCCAGCTGCCGGTTCAGATCGCGCAGCAGCTGGAGGATGGACCGGGTGGTCTCGGGGTCGAGCGCGCTGGTGGCCTCGTCGGAGAGCAGCACCTTGGGGTCGCCGGCGAGGGCGCGGGCGATGCCGACGCGCTGCTTCTGGCCGCCGGACAGCTGGGCCGGGTAGGCCCTGGCCTTGTCGGCGAGACCGACCAGGTCGAGCAGCTCCAGCGCCTTGCGGGAGCGTTCCTTGCCGGACGCGCCGAGGATCTCCAGCGGCAGCTCGACGTTGTCCTGCACGGTCCGCGAGGAGAGCAGGTTGAAGTGCTGGAAGACCATGCCGATGCGGCTGCGCGCCCGGCGCAGCTCCTTGCCGGCGCGCGGGCCGCGGCCGGCCAGGGCGGTGAGGTCCTGTCCGGCGACGGTCACGGTGCCGGAGGTGGGGCGTTCCAGCAGGTTGACGCAGCGGATGAGGGAGGACTTGCCGGCGCCGGACTGGCCGATGACGCCGTAGACCTCGCCTTCGCGGACGTGGAGATCGACGCCGTCGAGGGCGGTGACGTCACGGCCGCGGGAGCGGTAGACCTTGGTCAGGCCCGAGGTGGTGATCACAGGATTTCCGTCACTGTCGAGTGCGCGGGCGTGGGTGTGCCCGGGCACGGGTGCATGCGGTTCAGGCATGGGGAGTGGATGTGCGTCTCGTACGGACTGCGCGCACGGACATGCCACGGCTCTCGCTTCGGGGCGCGAGGCTCAGCTGATGCGGGGGCCCTCTAGAAGGCGCACATTCGACACATCAGGCGACACATACAACGAGCACCGGGCGTCATGGTCGCCTCGGTCGCAAGGGTGCGGCAGCTCGTCGTGGTCATGCGATCAGTAAAGCAGACGTATGGTCCTGACCGGTCGCCGCTGTCCGGATAGTGGACAGCGGCGGACAGCCCGGAACGGGCCCTCAGCGGCGGACGGAGATCTCCACACCTCCGTCGGTGACCAGTGCCGACAAGGCCGACAGGTCCGCCACTACGAGGTCGGCGTCGAGGTCCTCCGCGCGGTGGGTTGTGGCCAACGCCACGGTGGTCATTCCGGCGGCGCGGCCCGCCCGGAGCCCGGCCGGGGCGTCCTCGAAGACGACGCAGTGCGCGGGGTCGACGCCGAGCCGCCGGGCGGCGAGCAGGTAGGGCTCGGGGTCGGGCTTGCCGCGGGTGATGTCGTCGGCGGCCATCAGCGTCTTGGGCAGGATGCCGACGGCGTCCAGCCGGGCCTCGGCGAGCCGCCGGGTGGCGGAGGTGACGACGGCCCAGCGGTCGGCGGGCAGGGAGTCGAGGAGGTCCCGCGTGCCCGGCAGCAGCCGCACACCGCCATCGGGTACGTCGTCCACCTCCAGCTGCTCGACCCGTGCGACGGCCTCCGGCACCAGGCGGGCGGGCAGCAGGTCGGCGACTATCTCGGCGGCGGGCCGCCCGTGCAGGGCCACGCGCCCGAACTCCTCGGGGGTGACCCCGTACTCCCCGGCCCACCGGGTCCAGCAGCGCTCGACGGAGTCGAGGGAGGAGACAAGGGTGCCGTCGTTGTCGAAGAGGAGGGCGTGCGCGTGGATCGTCATGCCGTGACCCTACGGTGTGGTCTAGACCCTGTGGCCTACGGGCGGGGTCGGGGGCCGGCGCCCGTTTCGGCCGTAATAGGGTCACCGCATGCT
Source organism: Streptomyces sp. NPDC031426 (assembly GCF_055581585.1). Lineage (NCBI taxonomy): Bacteria > Bacillati > Actinomycetota > Actinomycetes > Kitasatosporales > Streptomycetaceae > Streptomyces > Streptomyces sp. NPDC031426. Next base: position 316,378 of record NZ_JBVIJE010000005.1, on the reverse strand, counting down.
CAATGCCCTGACGCTGGTGACCGGGGTCGCCGCGCTGTTGCTCGCCGCCTGGTGCGGCTGGGCCGCCTACCGGGACCAGCCGACCAAGGACTGGCACTTCATCGGCATGGCCGTGGTGTCGCTGCTGGCCGTGGTCCAGCTGGTGGTCGGGATCGTGCAGCTGGCGCGGGGCGAGAAGCCGGAACAGGGTACGACGATCTTCGTGGCGTATCTGCTGGGCGCGTTCGCGTGCGTTCCGGCGGCGGGGTTCATGTCGCTGGCCGAGCGGACCAAGTGGGGCTCGGTGACGGTGGCCGCGGGCGGTGTGGTGCTGGCTGTGCTGGAGGTGCGGCTCTATGACATCTGGGGAGGCTGAGACCGAGATGACGGCGGTGGAGGAGAAGCCGGCCCGGTTGATCGGCGGGCCGGGCATGCTGCTCGTCTGGTTCTACGGCGTGATGGTGGTCGGGGCGGTGTCGCGGTCGGCGTACCAGATCTCCACGGAGTTCGACCGGGCGCCGCTCGCCTACGCGCTGTCGGCGGTGGCGGGCGTGGTGTACGGGTTCATCACGTACACGCTGATCCGGGGCGGGGAGACCGCTCGGCGGGCGGCGTTGGTGTGCTGCGCCGCCGAGCTCGCGGGCGTACTGATCGTCGGTACGTGGACACTGGTCGACCGCTCGGCCTTCCCGGACGCGACCGTGTGGTCGTACTACGGGGCGGGGTACATCTTCATCCCGGTGCTGCTGCCGGTCTCCGCGATGTACTGGCTGCGCAAGGCGCGGGAGCAGGGGCGCTCGGCTCACGCCGTCTGAACGAAAGCCCCCGCCGGTTTCTCCAGGACGATCATCTCCACCCCGTCCGCGCCCTTGGACCGGCCCACCGTCTCGTAGCCCACGCGGCGGTACAGGCGGAGGTTGCCCTCGCTGCGGTGGCCGGTGAAGAGGCGGAAGCGGATGGCGCCGCGCTCCTCCACGAGCGCCGCCTCGGCCGCGCGCAGCAGTCGCGCGCCGATGCCGTGGCCCTGCAGACGGGGGTGGACGCAGAGCTTGCCGATGTCGGCCGCGCCGTCCTCGCCGACCTTGCCGCGCACCGAGCCGACCACCTCCTCGCCGAGCCGGGCGACGAAGACGCAGTCGGAGGCGACCTCCTGGCGGACGGAGTCCAGGGTTTGGACGAGCGGGTCGATGCGGTAGTTGCCGTACAGCGCCGCCTCGCTCTGGAAGCACAGGTACTGGAGCCTGAAGATCTGCTCCGCGTCCTGCTCGGTCGCCACCGAGATGGTCACGCTCATGCCCATGTGCGCACGCCTCCCGCTCACCTGATCACCTGTCGTCCCTCACTCCTATCCCCGCACTTCGCGGGCTGCAACCTCCGGCGTGAGCAATCGGCGCAGACATCCCAGACATCTGGAGCGTTCCGGGCCGAGACTGCCCTGTGAGATACCCAACTCCCCCGCGATCTCCCGGTATGTCAGGTCCTTCGGAGACAGCAGTGCCTCGATGAGCCGGGGGCAGCGGCCGGGCAGCCGGCGCACCGCGTCGCGCAGCGCGCGGTACCGGGCGGCCGTGAGGGCGTGCTGCTCGGGGTCGGTGCGGGCGTCGTCGGGCGGTTCGGCGCCGTACGGGCGTTCCCGGCGGGTGGTGCGGCGGCTGCGGCGGGCCTCGGCGCGTACGGCCTTGCGCAGCCAGCCGTGCGGGTCCGGCGGCGGCCCCTCGGTCTCCAGCCGCTCCAGCAGGCGGAGCCAGACGGCCTGCTCCAGGTCGCCCGGCTCGCTCCCGGCGGCATATGCCTCGGCCGAGGCCTCGGCGGTGAGCAGCGGGCCCAGGGCGGCTACCAGGTCGTGGGTCATATGCGGAACGACGCGCCGCCCCGGGAGCAGGTTTCCGGGGCGGCGCACAGTCACCCCGAACGGAGTGACGGCAGGGCCGTGGGTTGACGCGGTCAGCCGGCCAGGAAGTCGGCGCGGGCGAGCACGCCGGTGTCGGCGTTGTCCGTGAAGACTCCGTCGATGCCGGTCGCGAAGTACGTCTTGAAGGCGCCGAAGGAGTCGCCGTAGCCGTCGGCCGCGCTGCCCTTGCGGTACTCGGCCGGGAGGAAGGGGTTCTCGTTGCGCATGGTGTAGGGGTGCAGGACCAGGCCCACCTTGTGCGCGTCGGAGACCAGGGTGGTCGGCTTGGTGAGGTTGCCGTTCGCGTCCTTCGGGATGATCAGGTCCAGGGTCGGGCCGATGCCCTGGGCATAGCCGGCGATCTCCCTGAGGCCCTTGGGCGTGATCAGGTCGGCGACCGTACGCGGGTCACCCGCCTCGACGAAGTCGTAGGGGCGGCTGGCCGCCGAGGAGAGCAGCACGACGAGCGGGTTGTCGACCAGCTGGTTCAGCTTCTGGATGCTGCTGGGCTCGAAGGACTGCAGGATGACCGGCGAGTTCCGGCCGTCCTTACCGTACTTGCGCAGCAGCTTCGCGACCCGCTCCTCGAGGCCCAGGCCGAGCTTGCGGAAGTAGGTGGGGTGCTTGGTCTCGGGGTAGATCCAGACCTGCTTGCCGCGCTTACGGGTCTGCTCGTCCTGCCACTTCAGGACCTCTTCGAACGTGGGGATCTCCCAGCGCCCGTTGTAGAGGGTGTTGTGCGGCCGGTTGGCCGGTATGCGCTCGACCGCGCGCAGGGTCTTCAGCTCGGCGAGCGTGAAGTCCTCGGTGAACCAGCCGGTGGTGGCGACCCCGTCCAGCGTCTTGGTGGTCTCGCGGTCGGCGAACTCCGGGTGGGAGGCGACGTCGGTGGTGCCGCCGATCTCCGGCTCGTGCCGGCAGACCAGATGGCCGTCCTTGGTGGGCACCAGGTCACCGGCCTCGACGACGTCGGCGCCCAGGTCCAGGGCCAGGTTGTACGAGCCGAAGGTGTGCTCGGGGCGGTAGCCGCTGGCACCGCGGTGGCCGATGATCGCCGGCACCGGCAGGCTCTTCAGGCCCCGGCCGCCCGCTCCGGACGGCCGGGTCCCGGCGGCCTCGGCCGCGCCCGGCAGCCCGAGGACCGCCCCGCTCGCGCCGAACACCGCCGCGCCGAGGATCGCCCGCCGTCCGGTGCCCTGAGTCTTCTCGTTCGCCTGGTCGCTGCCCATCAGCGCCCTCCTGCCATCCGTCTTGAGTGCGGGCCGATCGTAGGGGCGGACACATGACCGCAGGGAGGCCCTCGACGAAACACGCGGGTGACTCCGTATGTCCTGTGGGAGGCGGGTGGTGACGGGTCGTCGCATCGGTGGCCGGGGCCGGGCGGCCGACCGGGTGACGGCTCCGCGCGATCTCCGTCACACCGTGGCGGAGGTGTTACGGGGCGTCCCTGCGGCGTCACCGCAGGTAAACCCACGTCAACACTTCGTAAGACCTCGGTGAACCGCCCGTACCCGATGTGCGCCGGGCCCGGGGCCGCGAGTAATGTCCTCACCTGCACAGACTCATATCGACCCCTCGACATCGGAGGCCCCGTTGTCCCGCTTCGCGCTCATCAAGGCAGTGCTCGGACCGATCATGCGCCTGATGTTCCGCCCACAGGTGGAGGGCGTGGAGCACATCCCCGGCGACGGGCCGGTCATTCTGGCCGGCAATCACCTCACGTTCATCGACTCGATCGTCCTGCCGCTCGTCACCAAGCGGCAGGTGTTCTTCATCGGCAAGGACGAGTACGTCACCGGCAAGGGCGTCAAGGGCCGGCTGATGGCCTGGTTCTTCACCGGCGTCGGCATGATCCCGGTGGACCGCGACGGCGCGAGCGGCGGCGTGGCCGCGCTGATGACCGGGCGGCGGATCCTGGAGGAGGGCAAGGTCTTCGGGATCTACCCCGAGGGCACCCGGTCGCCCGACGGCCGGCTGTACCGGGGGCGCACCGGTATCGCGCGGCTGACGCTGATGACCGGTGCGCCTGTTGTTCCGTTCGCCATGATCGGCACGGACAAGTTGCAGCCGGGGGGAGCCGGAATTCCGCGGCCGGGCAAGGTGACGGTTCGTTTCGGTGAGGCGATGGAGTTCTCCCGGTACGACGGGATGGACCGGGACCGGTATGTGCTGCGGGCCGTGACCGACTCCGTGATGGCTGAGGTCATGCGGCTGTCGGGGCAGGAATACGTGGACATGTATGCCACGAAGGCGAAGGCCGCCTAGTCGCCGTACCGGGCACGGGATCTCTTGTGGGTGCCGCTCCGTTGTGGTTGCTCGCGCCCACGCGGCGGAGCCGCACATCGACACAGCCACGCGCCCCTTTGGGGCGCTTCGCTCACCCCGCGCTTTCCAGATGCTGCCCCTTCAGCAGGAACCACGCCACCACCGCCGTTCCCAGCAGGACTACCGCTCCCGCGCCCGACGCCAGCTGCAGGCCCTGGAGGAAGGAGTCCCGGGACGCGTTCAGGAGTGCCTCCGCGGTGTGCGGGGGCATTTTTGATGCCGCCTCCACTGCGGCGCCCAGTGATTCGTGGGCCTGGTCCGGGGTGCCGGCCGGGCCGGTGAAGTCGCGGTAGGCGCCCGTGACGATGGAGCCGAGCAGGGCGATGCCCAGGGCCGCGCCCAGTTCGTACGCCGTCTCGGAGACCGCCGAGGCGGCGCCCGCCTCCTCCTTGGGCACGCTGGAGAGGATCACGTCGGCGGTGACGGTGAAGGAGAAGCCCGCGCCGATGCCCACGACCAGGAGCGCGACGCCGAGCACGGGGTAGCCGGTGGACCGGCCGAGAGCGGTGAGCGCGGCCAGAGCCAGGCCGACCGCCGCGAGGCCGCCCGAGACCACGGCGCGGACCGAGAAGCGACGCGCCGCGCGGCCCGCGATGAGGCCGGCCGCCACCGCGCCCACGGCGGCGGGCAGTTCGGCCAGGCCCGCTTCGAACGGGCGCCTGCCCTGGACGAGTTGCAGGTACTGGGAGAGGAAGAACACCAGGCCGGACATGCCCAGCACGGTCAGCAGGTCGGCGAGGACCGCCCCGCTGAAGCCACGGCGCCTGAACAGCCGCATGTCCAGCAGCGGGGCCGGCATGGTGAGCTGACGGTGGACGAAGCCGTAGAGGGCCGTCGCGCCGAGCAGTGCCGTGCCGAGCACCGGCCAGGTGAACCCGTGCGTGGCGGCCTCCTTGACCGCGTACACGACGCCGATCATGCCGACCAGCGACAGGACGACGCTGATCAGGTCCCACGGGCCGGGGTTCGGGTTGCGGGACTCGGGCAACGTGCGGATGCCGACGAGGACCAGGACCGCCATCACCGGCAGGTTGATCAGGAAGACCGAGCCCCACCAGAAGTGCTCGAGGAGGAAACCGCCGGTGATCGGGCCGACGGCCGTGCCGGCGGAGGCGGTCGCGCCCCAGATGCCCACGGCGAGGCTGCGCTCGCGCGGGTCGTGGAAGAGGTTGCGGATCAGGGCGAGGGTGGCGGGCATCAGGGTCGCGCCCGCGACACCGAGCAGCGCCCGCGCCAGGATCATCAACTCCGGTGTGGAGGCGTAGGCGTTGAGGACCGATATCGCGCCGAACGCCGTGGCGCCGCCGAGCAGGATCCGCTTGCGGCCGATGCGGTCGCCGAGGCTGCCCATGGAGACCAGCAGACCGGCGATGACGAAGGAGTAGACGTCGCCGATCCACAGGAGCTGGGTGCCGGAGGGGCCCAGGTCCTCGCTGATGTAGGGGGTCGCCAGGCCGAGGACGGTGGCGTCGACGGCCACCAGCAGCACGGCCAGGACGAGGACGGAGAGCGCGAGCCAGCGGCCGGGGCGCGTCACCGCCTCCGTCGTCGCGGCCGGCTGCAGGGTGCTGGTCATGATTCCTCTCTTCGTAGCGCGCCGCCGAGCAGCAGCTCGGCGACCATCGTCGGGAAGTCCCTGGCGGCCACCCGGCCGTCCAGGGTGGCCCAGGCGCAGGAGGCGATCAGGCCGTACAGCGCCTCGGTGAGCCAGACCGGGGTGAGGTCGATCCGGAACTCGCCCGTCTGCTGGCCGCGCTGGAACACCGCGCCGACGCGGGTGTCCAGGCGCAGCCATCCGTCGTTCTGCCGCTCGCCCTCCCACAACTGGCTCTCGCCGTACAGGAAGGCGAGCAGTCCGGCCGCGGGCTGGATCTCGCGCACCAGCCTGCGTACGGCCTCGCCCGCGGGCCCCTCGTCCAGCCGGGCCCGGTCCACGGCCGCCTCGCACTCCTCGATGCCGAGCGCCTCCAGCGCTCGTACGAGGGCATCGCGGCCGGCGAAGTGGCGGTGCAGCGTGGCCCGGCTGATCCCGGCGGCCTTGGCGACCTCGTCCATGGTCGCGGTGGATTTACGGGTCAGCAGGGCGGCCGCGCTGCGCAGCACCTGGTCACGATCGAGAGCCATGAGACAAGCGTAGCCCAGGTGAGACATGCTTGTCTCATGTTGGGCGTGCGCGACTCATCGCCGCCGGTCGGGACGGGTGTCGGTCAGTGCCAGGGCAGCTGGCCGCGCCGCTCCCAGTAGGCGCGCGGGTCCTCGGCGAGCGTGGCGAGGCGGGTCAGCTGGTCCACGTCGAGGTCGACGGCGGGAGCGTGCAGGTTGGAGACGAGCTGGGTGACCGTCGCGGCGCCGGAGAGCACGACGCCGGCCCACGGCTGGCGCAGGATCCAGGCGAGGGCCACCGCGTCACAGCCGAGGCCGCTCTCCTCGGCGACGGCCCTGAGCATCTCCGGGGCGTGCGGTGCGGCCAGCCGGCCGTTGGCCATGCCCTCCTTGACGATCACGGTGAGCCCGGCGTCGTGCGCCTCGGCGAGCGCGGGGGCCGCCGAGGTCTCGAACACGTTGTACGTCGACTGGACGGTACGGAACAGGGGCTCGCCTTCGGCGGTCAGCTGGAGGGCGGCGCGGATCGCGTCCGCCTGGGCGGGGCCGCTGGTGGAGAAGCCGATGGTCAGGCCCTGGGCGGCGGCCTCGGCGAGCCGGGCGTGGAGGTCCTTGTCGGTGAGGGCCGGGCTGTCCGGGGTCACCGAGTGGATCTGGTAGAGGTCGAGCCGGTCGCCGAGCACGGCGTCGGTCTCGGCGCGCTGCCGCTCGTACGCGGCGAGGCTGTGGTCCTTGACCTCGTGCCGTTCTGCGTCGGTGGACCAGCCGGCGGTGTAGGTGTAGCCCCATTTGCTGCCGATGACCACATCGTCGAGGTCGGGGCGGGCGTTCAACCAGTCGGCGAGGAACTCCTCGGAGCGGCCGTAGGAGCGGGCGACGTCGAAGTAGCGGACGCCTTGGGCGTAGGCGGCGTCGAGGAGTTCGTGGGTGCGGGTGCGCAGCGAATCCGCGCTGCGGTTCTCTCCGAGGTCTTCTTCGCGGCCGAGGTTGATGTAGCCGGGGCGGCCGACGGCGGCGAGGCCGAGTCCGATGTGCGCGGTGGGCGTGGTCACGGTGGCCAGGCGGCTGAACGGCACGGGGGCTCCCTGCACGATCGGCGTAGGGGATCTCACTTCAGGGGAGGATCTCGCACCAATCTACCCAGCCCTGCGCGGTTCAGCCCGCGCCGGGAGCCGTCGTCGGATGTCACGCCCACCGCGTTTTCACTCTGGCGGTCCCGACTCTCTTCTTCGACATCGGCGAAACCCTTGCGGCCCACAGCGAGGTACGCAAGGACATCATCTCCGACCCCGGGTCCGGCTGGCCCGGCTCAGCGAGTCGGCCGCCACCCAGTAGCGAAATGCCTCGGTGCCGGGCCCGGCGCTGTCCGGCTGCGGCGCGGTTTCCGCGATGGCGTCGGGAAGGGCTGGGTGTCCAGATGGGGGACCGGATGCGGGACGGGCATTGTCGCTTGCTGTGGCTGCACTGTCATGGCAGCTCCATGGGAGGGGATCAGATGGGGGGTGGTGAAGTGCACCAAAGGGACGCCCTTTGACCAAAAGCGGCTCCGGATTCAGTACGAGGCCCCCGTCGCCCGGTGTCAATTCGAACAGGAGCAGGCGGACGCGCCTCCGACCGGCACGGCGGCGGATGAGCGGGCCGTCCCTCCTGCCCCGCACGCGGTGCACACGGGCCGCCGAACCCGGCGAGGTCGGCGGCCAGTCGGGGACGGTACCGGCGTCCGGGGCCCACCGTCGGTTCGCCGGGTCGGCGTTGAGCTTCTGTCACCACACGCCCGGCGCAGCCAGAAGGGCCCGGACATGGTGTCCGGGCCCTTCTGGCTGCGCCGGCTAGGCCGTCCTGGCCGTCGCCCACTCGTGTTGTGCCGCCACGTCGGCCTTGACCTCCGACAGCTGGACGGCGACCGCGCTCGGTGCCGTACCGCCCCTGCCGTTGCGGGACGCGAGCGCGCCCGGGACGTTCAGGACCGTCCGGACCTCCGGGGTCAGGTGGGCGGAGATCTTCGCGAACTGTTCGTCGGTCAGCTCGTCGAGTTCCTTGTTCTCGGCCTCGGCCGTCTTCACGCACTCGCCGGCGACCTCGTGGGCGACGCGGAACGGCACGCCCTGCTTGACCAGCCACTCGGCGATGTCGGTGGCGAGCGAGAAGCCGGCCGGGGCCAGTTCCTCCATGCGCTCGCGGTTGACCGTGAGGGTGGCGATCATGCCGGTGAAGGCGGGGAGCAGGACCTCCAGCTGGTCGCAGGAGTCGAAGACCGGCTCCTTGTCCTCCTGGAGGTCGCGGTTGTAGGCGAGGGGCAGGGCCTTCAAGGTCGCCATCAGACCCGTCAGGTTGCCGATCAGGCGGCCGCTCTTGCCGCGCGCCAGCTCCGCGATGTCCGGATTCTTCTTCTGCGGCATGATCGACGAGCCCGTGGAGAACGCGTCGTGCAGGGTCACGAAGGAGAACTCCTTCGTGTTCCAGATGATGATCTCCTCCGCGATCCGGGAGAGGTTCACCCCGATCATCGCGGTGATGAAGGCGAACTCCGCCACGAAGTCACGGGAGGCCGTGCCGTCGATGGAGTTGCCGACGCTGCCGTGCTCGAAGCCGAGGTCCTGGGCGACCGCCTCCGGGTCCAGGCCGAGGCTGCTGCCCGCGAGGGCGCCCGAGCCGTACGGCGACACCGCCGTGCGCTCGTCCCACTGGCGCAGGCGCTCGGCGTCCCGGGACAGGGACTGGACATGCGCCAGGACGTGGTGGGCGAAGAGCACCGGCTGGGCGTGCTGGAGGTGGGTGCGGCCGGGCATCGCGACGTCCGGGTGGGCCTCGGCGAGGCCGATCAGGGCGTCCTGGAGGTCTGCGATCAGGCCGCCGATGGTGCGGGCGTGGTCGCGCAGGTACATCCGGAAGAGGGTGGCGACCTGGTCGTTGCGGGAGCGGCCCGCGCGCAGCTTGCCGCCCAGGTCCGGGCCGAGGCGCTCCAGGAGGCCGCGCTCCAGGGCGGTGTGCACGTCCTCGTCCGCGATGGTGCCGACGAAGGCGCCGGAGGCCACGTCCGCCTCCAGCCGGTCCAGCCCGGCGATCATGCGCTGCAGCTCGTCCTCGGTGAGGAGACCGGCCTTGTGCAGCACGCGCGCGTGGGCACGCGAACCGGCGATGTCGTAGGGCGCGAGCCGCCAGTCGAAGTGGACGGACGCGGACAGCTTCGCCAGGGCCTCGGCGGGACCGTCGGCGAAACGGCCGCCCCAGAGCCGTACGTCACCGCTGTTGCTGCTCACTTGCGCTGCTCCTAGAGAGGTGGGTCGGTTACGCGAGGTGTGCGTCAGGCTATGCCTGCAGATCGCGCCGGGCGGCGATCTTCGAGGACAGGCCGTAGATGTCGATGAAGCCCTTGGCGGCGGACTGGTCGAAGGTGTCGCCCGTGTCGTAGGTCGCCAGGTTGAAGTCGTACAGGGACTCGGCCGAGCGCCGTCCGGTGACGACCGCGCGGCCGCCGTGCAGGGTCATGCGGATGTCGCCGGTCACGTGCTCGTTGGCCTCGTTGACGAAGCCGTCCAGGGCGCGCTTGAGCGGGGAGAACCACTGGCCGTCGTAGACGAGTTCGCCCCAGCGCTGCTCGACCTGCCGCTTGTAGCGGGCGAGTTCGCGCTCGACGGTGACGTTCTCCAGCTCCTGGTGGGCGGTGATCAGGGCGATCGCGCCGGGAGCCTCGTACACCTCGCGGGACTTGATGCCGACGAGGCGGTCCTCGACCATGTCGATCCGGCCGATGCCCTGGGCGCCGGCGCGCGCGTTGAGCTGCTGGATCGCCTGGAGGACGGTGACGGGCCTGCCGTCGACGGCGACGGGGACGCCCGCCTCGAAGCCGATGATCACCTCGTCGGCCTCGCGGGGCTCCGCCGGGTCGGCGGTGTACTCGTAGATGTCCTCGATCGGGGCGTTCCAGATGTCCTCCAGGAAGCCCGTCTCGACCGCGCGCCCGAAGACGTTCTGGTCGATGGAGTACGGCGACTTCTTGGTGGTGGCGATCGGGAGCTGCTTGGCCTCGCAGAAGGCGATGGCCTTGTCCCGGGTCATCGCGTAGTCGCGGACCGGGGCGATGCACTTCAGGTCGGGGGCGAGGGCGACGATGCCGGCCTCGAAGCGGACCTGGTCGTTGCCCTTGCCGGTGCAGCCGTGGGCGACGGTCGTGGCGCCGTGCTTCTTGGCGGCGGCGACCAGGTGCTTGACGATCGCCGGCCGGGAGAGGGCGGAGACCAGCGGGTAGCGGTCCATGTAGAGGGCGTTGGCCTTGATCGCAGGGAGGCAGTACTCCTCGGCGAACTCGTCCTTGGCATCGGCCACTTCGGCCTCGACGGCACCGCAGGCGAGGGCGCGCTTGCGGATGACGTCCAGGTCCTCGCCGCCCTGGCCCACGTCCACCGCGACGGCGATGACCTCGGCGCCCGTCTCCTCGGCGATCCAGCCGATGGCGACGGAGGTGTCCAGACCGCCCGAATAGGCGAGTACGACGCGCTCGGTCATGGGTTTCTCCTCACACTGCACCTGTGTCATGCATGAGTATGCAGAGCAATGCATGATTCGTCAATTGCCGAAGCCTTTGAACGGGGGAAATCGCTTTCCCGTACTCCTCCGCGTACGCAGGCGCCGCGTTGGCAACTCAGGACACTTCCCGACCGAGTGAGGCATTCCTATGTCCAGGGCTCTTCCGAAGTACAACAAGCGACGCGTGGCGCTCATCGGCAGTGCGGCCGCGGTGGCGCTCTCCGGTGCGGTGATCGCCACATCGGCGCTGGCCGGGACGCCGGCGAAGAGCGACGGCGCCGCGAACGCCCGCACCCTCGCCAGCCCTGGCACGATCACCTGCCCGGACGTCGCCTCCAAGCTCCCGGCCGTCCCCGCCTCCGCCAAGGCCGAGGTCGACCGCAACCTCACCCTCCTCCAGACCCAGATCCAGGAAGCCGACAAGCGTCTGCAGACCACCGTCGGCCAAGGCGGACCCAACTTCGTCAACAACGCCATCCTCGGACCCCTCAAGGACAAGCGCGTCTCCACCATCGACCGCATCGCCATCGCCATCGGCCGCACCACCACCAAGCCCACCGGACTGGACTCCCTGGCCGCCTGCACCCTGAACGCGAGCGGGAGCGGGAGCGCGGCCACCGGTGCCTCCGCGCCCAGCACGGCCGCGACCCGGCAGTCCGGCACCGGCGCGAGTACGACCGCCGGCGGCAGCACCGGAGCCGGCACCATCACCTGCCCGGACGTCGCCTCCAAGCTCCCGGCCGTCCCCGCCTCCGCCAAGGCCGAAGTCGACCGCAACCTCACCCTCCTCCAGACCCAGATCCAGGAAGCCGACAAGCGTCTGCAGACCACCGTCGGCCAAGGCGGACCCAACTTCGTCAACAACGCCATCCTCGGACCCCTCAAGGACAAGCGCGTCTCCACCATCGACCGCATCGCCATCGCCATCGGCCGCACCACCACCAAGCCCACCGGACTGGACTCCCTGGCCGCCTGCACGCTCACCAAGTGACGTGACAGGCGGCCGTGGCCGCCCCGACGAGCGCCGGCCGGGGCGGCCACGGCAATTCCTTAGACAGCCAAACGAGTTCCGTCGATAATCGCTGGACATGGGAAAGACCTACGAGCGCATCGACGGCAGGCTCCGTACGTTCATCGAGGAGCAGCCCCTCTTCTTCACCGCGACCGCCCCGCTGTCCGGCGACGGCACGGTCAACCTCTCCCCCAAGGGCCTCAAGGGCTCCTTCGCCGTGCTCGACGAACTGACCGTGGCCTACCTGGACTTCGCGGGGTCCAACGCCGAGACCATCGCGCATCTCAGGGAGAACGGCCGGATCACCCTGATGTGGTGCGCCTTCCAGGGCCCGCCGAACATCGTGCGGGTACACGGCCGGGGCGAGCCGGTCTTCCGGGACGACCCGCGCTTCAAGGAGCTCCTCACCCACTTCCCCGGCATCGACCCCAACCCGCACGGACTGCGCGCGATCATCGTCGTCCACGCGGAACTGGTCCGGGACACCTGCGGGTACGCCGTCCCCTACATGGCGTACGAGAGCGACCGCGACCTGCACGGAAAGCGTTTCGCGCGGGAGGACGACGCCTCGCTCGGCGCGTACTTCGAGAAGAAGGAGCACGTCGCGACGAGCCTGGACGGACTACCCGGGCTGCCGTTGCCGCTTCCGCCGTCTACCGTCTGAGCCATGCGCCCCGGTGTCGTGCTCGCCCTCGTGTCCGCCTCCTCGCTCACCCTGCCCGGCCTCGCACCGGGTCCCGAATCCGTGCCGCTGCCCGCACGGATGGCGGACACCGGCGGCGGCAGCCAGCTGATCACCGCCCAGGCGCCCGGCGCGCACTCGACGTCGGGGACGGTCGTCTGGTGGGACCTGCGGGGCGGGCGGTGGGTGCAGGCGGGCTCGGCACCGGCGCGGTTCGCAGCGAACGGGCTGATGGAGGGGGCCACCCGGAAGCAGGGCACGAACACGACCCCGACCGGGCTCTACGGCCTTCCCTTCGGCTTCGGGATCAAGCCGGCGCCGAGCGGGACGAGCGTCGAGTACCGGGCGGTGAAGGAGAGTTCCTGGTGGTGCCAGGACAATGACTCGGCATCGTACAACCGTTGGGTGGACCCGCTGCCCACCGACTGTCGCGCCTCGGAGTCCGAGCACCTGATCACGTACCGCACCCAGTACGCGTACGGGCTCGTCATCGGCTTCAACTACGGCCGTCCCGTGCGGGAGCGGGGTGCGGGGATCTTTCTGCATGTCAACGGGCGTGCGGCGACCGCTGGTTGCGTGTCGGTGCCGGAAGAGGCCATGCGGCGGATCCTGCGGTGGGCGAACCCTGGGAAGCGACCTCATGTCGCCATCGGGACGGCGAGCGGAGCCACCGCTCTCACCCGGTACTGACCGGGCCGTGCGCGGTTCCTCGCGCCCCTTGGGCCGGCAGGCGCACCCTGAATGTCGTGGAGCCCGGGGCGCTGTCCAGCGCCACACTCCCCCCGTGCGCCTCCACCACCGCCGCCACGATCGACAGGCCCAGGCCCGCTCCGCCGCCGGAGGCATCCGCGCGGCGGCGGTGGTCTGCTCTCGTGAAGCGTTCGAAGACGCCCGGCTGGACCTCCTCGGGGACGCCGGGGCCGTTGTCGTGGACCGAGAGGACCGCCGAGTGCGGGTCGGTTTCCAGCGTCACCGTCACCTTGGTGCCCACGGGCGTGTGCAAACGTGCGTTGGCCAACAGGTTGGCCACCACCTGGTGGAGGCGGTGGGCGTCGCCCGGGATCGTCACCGGGTCCTCGGGGAGGTCCAGGGACCAGCGATGGCCGGGGCCCGCGGCGCGGGCGTCGGTGACCGCGTCCAGGACCAGGTGGGTCAGGTCCACCGGGCGGCTCTCCAGCGGGCGGCCCGCGTCCAGGCGGGCCAGCAGGAGCAGGTCGTCGACCATCTCGCCCATGCGGGCCGACTCGGCCTTGATGCGCTGCAGGGCGCGGGTGACCTCCGGCGGCACCGGGCCGGGGTGGAGGAGCGCCAGCTCGGCATGGCCGCGGACCGAGGCGACCGGGGTGCGCAGCTCGTGGCTGGCGTCGGCCGCGAAGCGGCGCAGCCGCTCCTCGCTGGCGTGCCGTTTGGTCAGGGCGTCCTCGACGTGCCGGAGCATGCGGTTGAACGCCGCCGCGACCCGGCCGACCTCGCTGCGCGGGTCGCTGTCCGGGGCGCGCGGCGGCAGCGCCACCTCACCGCTGGCCAGGGGCAGCTCGCTGACCCGGGTGGCGGTCGCCGCGACCCGGCTCAGCGGGCGCAGCGACCAGCGGACCCACAGCGCCCCGGCGACCCCGGCGGCGATCAGGGCCAGGCCGAGGACGACCACGGCGACCAGTTCGAGGCGGGTGACCGCGGCCTGTACCGGCTCCGTCGGCAGGCCCGTCACCAGGACGTCGCCGTCCTTCCCCGGCCACGCGATCAGGCGGTAGTCGTGCAGGTGCGACAGGCACACGGTGTGGCCCCGGCCGTCCACCGGCAGCCCGGCCAGGGCCGCGCGGTCCGCGGCGGTCAGGGTGATGTCGGGGTTCTGCCGGTCGCTGGCGGGCACCACCGCTGCGTTGGTGACCCGGCCGTTCACCAGGCGGGCGCCGAACGTCTCGGCGGCCTGGCGGCGGGTGTCGCCGTGCTCGTCGCCGTCCCGGTCCGAGGGCTTCGAGGGCTGGTAGGTGCCGTGCTCCAGGCTCTGCGGGAAGGCCGCTCCGGCCTGCTGGATCTGCTGGTCGAGCCGGCGGGTGAGAAAGCCGTTCAGCTCGACGACGGCGGCCACGCCGACCGCGGCGCAGCTGATCGCGAGCAGCACGACCAGACCGGCGGTCAGCCGGGCGCGCAGGGTGCGGGGCCGGGGCAGCCGGGCCAGGGCGCCGCGCAGGCCGAGGCGGCTCACCTGGCCGCCGGTTTCAGGACATAGCCGGCCCCGCGCACGGTGTGGATCATGGGCTCGCGGCCCGCGTCGACCTTCTTGCGCAGGTAGGAGATGTACAGCTCCACGACATGGGCGCGGCCGCCGAAGTCGTAGGACCACACCCGGTCGAGGATCTGCGCCTTGCTCAGCACCCGGCGCGGGTTGCGCATGAGGAAGCGGAGGAGCTCGAACTCGGTGGGTGAGAGCTCGATCAGCTCGCCGCCCCGGGTGACCTCGCGGGCCTCCTCGTCCATCACCAGGTCGCCGACCGTCAGCCGTGGTCCGTCCTCCTGCTGGCGGGCCATGCCGGCACGGCGCAGCAGGCCGCGCAGCCGGGCCACGACCTCCTCCAGGCTGAAGGGCTTGGTGACATAGTCGTCGCCGCCCGCGGTGATGCCCGCGATCCGGTCCTCGACCGCGTCCCGAGCCGTGAGGAAGAGCACACAGACGTCCGGCTTCACCTCGTGCAGCCGGCGCAGCACGGCGAAGCCGTCGGTGTCCGGGAGCATCACGTCCAGGACGACGGCGTCGGGCAGCAGCTCGCGCGCCCCGGCGACGGCGGAGGCGCCGTCACCGGCCGCGCGCACCTCCCAGCCCTCGTAGCGCAGGGCGCCGGTTAGCACCTCCGCGAGGTCGGGGTCGTCGTCGACGACGAGGACGCGCAGCGGGGTGCCGTCGGGTCGGGTGAGGGCCGGGCGGCCGGAACGGGTGGTGTTCATCGCGCCTTCCAGCATCACCCATGTGGAGGAGTGCGAGGCACCGCCACCACTCTGAGTTTTCTCTGAGATCCCTGAGGTCCGCTGAACGCAGTCTGAGAACCGGCTCTGAATCTGCTCTCAAAAGCCCTGTTCAGCGGCTCGCTCAGAGGACCCTCAGAACTTTCCGCCGCACAGTGGCCCGGTACGACGGACGAAGGGACGGCGATCGATGACCACCGTGGATGCACGGCGGGCGGCCCCGCCCGTGCCCCTGACCGCACGGCGCTCCCCCGCGGGGCCCGTGCTGGCCGTGCTGTGGGCCGGGGCGGCGGCCGTGGTCGCGCTCTGGTGGGCGGACACCGGGTCCGTGGTCGGTGCGGCCGGCTGGCTGACCGGCGCGGGCCGGATCGCCGGGCTGCTGTGCGGGTACGCCTGCGCGGTGCTCGTCGGTCTGATGGCGCGGGTGCCGCTGCTGGAGACCCGGATCGGCTCGGACCGGGTGGCGCGCTGGCACGCGATGGCCGGCCGGTACACGGTCTGCCTGCTCGTGGCGCACATCGTGCTGATCCTCGCCGGGTACGCCGCCCAGGACCGGGCCTCGCTCTGGCACGAGGCGGTGACCGTCGTCCTGGACTACCCGGACATGCTCAAGGCCACCGCCGGCACGTTGATCCTCTTCGCGGTCGGCATCACCTCGGCCCGGGCCGTGCGCCGCCGCACCAGCCACGAGTTCTGGTACTACGTCCACCTGCTGACGTACGCGGCCGTCTTCCTGGCCTTCTTCCACCAGCTGACGCTGGGAAACGAGTTCAACGGCAAGCCGGTGGCGACCGCCGTCTGGTACGCGCTGTACCTGGGCGTCGCCGCCCTGGTGCTGTGGTTCCGCATCCTCGCCCCGGTCCGACTCAACCGGCGCCATCAGCTGCGTGTGGACTCGGTTCACCTGGAGGCGCCGGGTGTGTACTCGGTCGTCGTACGCGGTCGGCACCTGGACGAGCTGGGGGCGCGGCCGGGGCAGTTCTTCCGCTGGCGGTTCCTCGGCGAGGGCCTGCGCTGGACCTCGACGCCGTACTCCCTGTCGGCGCCGCCGCGCCCGGATCTGCTGCGCGTCACGGTCAAGGCGCTCGGCGACCACAGCACGGCCGTCGCGACGCTGCGGCCCGGCACCCGGGTGTGGGCGGAGGGCCCGTACGGCTCGCTGACCGCCGACCGGGCCACCAGCCACCGCTCCCTGCTGATCGCGGCCGGCGTCGGCGTCACCCCGCTGCGCGCGCTGTTCGAGACGCTGCCCGGCGAGGTCACCCTGCTGTACCGGGCGCGCCGCGCCGAGGACCTGGCGCTCGGCGCGGAGCTGGAGGCGATCGCCCGGTGGCGCGGCGCCCAGGTGCTGTACGCGCTGAACGGTCCACAGGGCGAGCGCCCGGCCATCACGGCGGAGTCGCTGCGCGCGACCTTCCCGGGCCTCGCCGGCCACGACGTCTACATCTGCGGGCCGCACGGCTTCGCGCAGGACGTGTACGAGGCGCTGCGGGCGGCCGGGGTCCCGGACCGCCGTATCCACCACGAGTCCTTCGAGCTGTGAGAGCTGAGAGGCAGATCACGTGCATGCCCTGAAGAAGAACCGCCCGCTCCGCCGGATCGTGCTGGCCAGTGCCGCGACCGTCTCCGGGATGGTGCTGCTGCTGTCGCTGAAGCCGCACACGAGTCCCGTGCTGGCCACCGCCGACACCAAGTCGCCCACGGTGTCGAGCAGTTCGGCCCCGTCGGGCGGATCGGGCGGATCGTCGGGCGGATCGAGTGGGTCGTCGGGCGGATCGAGTGGGTCGTCGGGCGGATCGAACGGCTCCTCCAGCGGCTCCACCTCGGGGAAGGCCGTCAGCAAGACCGCCACCGGGGACACCGTCCAGACCCGCTGGGGTCCGGTCCAGGTGCGGGTCACGACCAAGAACGGGAAGCTGACGGACGTGACGGCCGTGCAGTACCCGCAGGACAACCCGCGCGACCAGGAGATCAACAGCTACGCCCTGCCCCAGCTGCGGCGTGAGGCGCTGGCCGCGCAGAGCGCGGACATCGACATGGTGTCGGGCGCCACGTACACCAGTACCGGCTACAAGCAGTCCCTGCAGTCCGCCCTGGACTCGGCGGGACTGTGAGGCGGGACCGCTGAACACTCGGCGCATGCGGCACGTATCTGTGGGCCAAGGGTCAAGTCCCCACGGAGGAACCGTGACCACCACGCTCGCAGGCGGACGTGCCGCCCGCCGCCAGACGATGCGCCGCATCCGCCCGCGCCGCTCCCCGGCCGTACCGCTGCTGCTCGCCGTCTGGGCGGGCGCGGCGGGCGTGCTGTGGCTCTGGTGGCACAACACCCCGTCCATCGCCGACGACACCGGCAGGATCCTCAACGCGGGCCGGATCACGGGCCTGTTGGCCGGCTATCTGATGGCGCTGGTGGTGCTGCAGATGGCGCGCGTGCCGGCGCTGGAGCGGCGGGTCGGCTCGGACCGGGTGGCCCGCTGGCACGCGATGAGCGGCCGCTACACGCTCTGCCTGATCGTGGCGCACGTCTTCCTCACCATGTGGGGGTACGCGCTGCAGGCGGGCAAGTCGCTCGGCGACATCGTCCAGCAGACCATCGACTCCATCAACCAGCTGCCCGACCTGGGCAAGGCGGCCATCGGCACCGGCCTGTTCGTGCTGATCGGGCTGACCTCGATCGGCGGGATCCGCCGCCGGTTGCCGTACGACACCTGGTACCACGTGCACCTGATGACGTACGCGGCGGTGTTCCTGACCTTCTGGCACCAGATCACCACCGGAAACGACTTCGCGGTCGAGCCCATGGCGAAGACCTTCTGGTACGGCCTGTACGGCGTGGTCACCGCGCTCGTCCTCTGGTACCGGATCCTCACCCCGATCCGGCTGAACCTCCGGCACCGGATGCGTGTGGAGGCGGTCATCGAGGAGACGCCGGGCGTCGTGTCGGTGCTGATCGGCGGGCGGAGGCTGCACCGGATGGGCGCGGAGGCGGGCCAGTTCTTCCGCTGGCGCTTCCTCGCTCCGGGCATGCGGTTCAGCTCGCACCCGTACTCGCTGTCGGCGGCGCCCCGCCCGGACATGCTGCGGATCACGGTGAAGGCGATCGGCGACCACAGCGAGCGGCTGCGCGAGCTGACGCCCGGCACCCGGGTGTGGGCCGAGGGCCCGTACGGTGCGCTCACCGCGCAGCGCCGCAGCCAGGGCAAGGTGCTGCTGGTCGCGGGCGGCGTCGGCATCACCCCGATGCGGGCGCTGTTCGAGACGCTGCCCGGGGCGGCCGGTGACATCACCCTGCTCTACCGGGCCAACAGCACCCAGGACCTGGCGCTGTGGGACGAGCTGGCGAAGATCGCCGACGAGCGGGGCGCCCGGCTGATGTACGCGGTGAACAGCCCCGACGGGGAGCGGCCGGACATCTCCGCGGAGAACCTCCAGCGGAAGATCCCGGACATCGACCGGCACGACGTGTTCATGTGCGGCCCGGCCGGGTTCGCGCAGTCGGTGTACGAGGCACTGCGCGGCGCGGGGGTCCCCGCCCGCCGCATCCATCACGAGTCCTTCGAGATGTGAGCGGGAGCTACGGACAGATGAGGAAGAGCCACCCCATTCGACGGGTCGTGCTGGCCACCGCCGCGACCGTGTCCGGTGTCGTGCTGCTGCTGTCGCTGAAGCCGGCGTCCGATCCGGCCGCGGCGTCGGCCGCGGGCGCGGCCCCCCAGCAGACGGCGGCGGGGCAGGCGTCTGCGCAGGGCGGTCAGCAGGGCAGCGCCCAGGCTGCCGCCGGCACGGTGACCGGTGACGCGACGCAGACGCAGTACGGAACCGTGCAGGTACGGCTGAGCGTCGCGGGCGGCAAGATCACCAAGGCCGAGGCGGTGCAGGCGCCCAAGGGCGGACTCAGCGACCAGAAGACGGCGCTGGCAGTCCCCAAGCTCAACCAGGAGGCCGTCGCGGCGCAGAGCGCGCAGATCGACGCGGTGTCCGGGGCGACGTACACGAGCAACGGCTACAAGAAGTCGCTGCAGTCGGCGCTGGACAGGATGAAGTCGGCCGCCTCCTCCGGCTCCAAGACCTCCGGCTCCTCCGGTGCCGGGGCCTCCGGCTCCTCCGGTGCGGCGCAGGCCCGCACGGTCACCGGGAAGGTCGCGCAGACGCAGTACGGCCCGGTACAGGTGCGGATCACGGTCAGCGGTGGCAAGATCACCAAGGCCGAGGCCGTCCAGGCGCCCAAGGGCGGACTCAGCGACCAGAAGACCGCGTTGGCGGTCCCCAAGCTCAACCAGGAGGCCGTCACGGCCGGCAACGCGAACATCGACGCCGTCTCCGGCGCCACCTACACCAGCACCGGCTACAAGCAGTCGCTCCAGTCGGCGCTGGACCAGGCCGGTGGCTGACACGGTGGCCGAGTCGGCCGAGGCTCCCGCCGCGGTGCGTCATGCGGAGGAGGTCATGGGGACCGTCTTCTCCTTCGACGTCCGCGGCGGGGAACCCGGTGCGGTACGCGAGGCGCTGGCCGAAGCCGTCGCCGGTCTGCACCGGGCGGACGCGGTGTTCAGCACCTACCGCGAGGACAGCGAGGTCTCACGGCTGGCCCGGGGTGAGCTGACCGTGGCGCAGTGCGCGCCGGAGGTGGCCGAGGTGCTGGACCTCGCGGCCGAGGCGGAACGGGTGAGCGAGGGCTGGTTCAGCACGCGCTACCAGGGCTCGCTGGATCCCACGGGCATTGTCAAGGGCTGGGCCGCCGAGCGGGCCGCGCGGCTGCTCGCGGGGGTGGCCGGGGTGCGCGGGGTGAGCGTCAACGGCGGCGGGGACGTCCAGCTCCTCGGCTCGCCGGAGCCGCAGCGGCCCTGGCGGGTGGGGGTGGCGGATCCGCTTCGGCCGGGTGGTCTGGCGGCGGTGATCTCGGCGGCGGGCGTGGCCGAACTGTCGGTGGCGACCTCGGGCACCGCCGAGCGGGGCGCGCACATCGTGGATCCGCGCACCGGAAGGTCCGCGGTGTCGGACCTGGTGGCCGTGACCGTGGTCGGTCCCCGTCTGACCTGGGTCGACTGCTGGGCCACGGCAGCCTTCGCAATGGGCTCCCGGGCGGGGCTGGCGTGGCTGGAGTCGCTGCCGGACGTGGAGGGGCTGCTGATCACGGCCGGTGACGAGGTGCGGTGCACCGGGGGGCTGGCGGCGCGGCTGGGCTGACCGGATTCCTCCCTCACGGCACGACGACGGGAGCATGCGGCGCCGCCGAGGTCACCGTCACAGCCACCACGGCCACGAGGTCAGGGTAGGCAGCGTCACGCGGTCCGGGACCCGGGCCGCCCGCAGCGCCTCGTACCCGTCCTGCGCGAAGCCGTGTGGCCCTGGAGGGGACCCTGCCGCGGCACCCCTGAGACTCGGGCACCGCCGATGCCCGGCCCCGGTTCACACCAGCGGTTGCACCACGTGCCCCATCGCCAGGTGGGCCGTGGCGAGGACGGTGCCGCCGAGGGTCGTCAGCCGGGCGCCGGAGACGGTCGAGAGGTCGCCGGGCGCGGCCACGCCCCACTCGCCGTGTCCGGCGACCAGGGGGAAGTCGCCGACCCTTACGGTCGTGCCGTCGGAGTGCTCCAGCAGACAGGTGACCTTGCCGGTGTACGAGCCGTGGGAGCCGGCGGAGTCGACGGACACGAAGATCCAGCCGGGGGTCTCGGGGTGGACGTAGACCTCGCCGACCTTGCCGCCGCTCGTGGCCGAGGTCATGTCGCCGATCAGCATGGGCTCGGACTCGGTGGCGGGCGCGGTCGAGGCGACGACCTCCTCGATGGCGGTGCCGATCCCCCAGCCGGCGAAGCCGATGGCGACGGTGAGCGCGGTGGCGACGGCCGCGAGCCGCAGCCGGGCCCGCCGGGCACGCCCGCGCAGGTCCCGGGACGCACGGCCGGCGGCGCCCGTGGAAGCCTCGGGTGCCGGAGCCTGCTCGGCCAGCCTGCGCGCCACCCGGGCCTCGAACCCGGCCGGCGGCTCGCTGTCCGGCAGCAGGCCGATCAGCCGGTCGCCGACCAGGGTGAGCTGGCGGACGTACTCCCGGCAGTCCGCGCACTGGTCCAGATGCGCGACGGCCTCGGCGCGCTCCCGGCCGGGCAGCACGCCCAGCGCCAGCTCGGCGCCGATCTGCCGGAGCTTGTCGCAGTTCGCGTCACTGGACATGGTCGCCTCGCTTCAAGGGCGCGAGCGTGGTGCGCAGCTTCGCCATGGCGGCCCTGATGCGTGTCTTGGCGGTGCCCAGCGGGATGCGCTCCGCGTCGGCGATCTGCTGGGCCGTCATTCCGTAGATGCCGGCCATCACCAGGGCCCTCGCCTGTTCCCGGGGCAGCCGCCCCACGGCGGCCCGCAGCTGGGAGGAGGCCTCGTCGGCCAGCGCCCACTGCTCGGGGGTCTCGGTGACGACACCGATGACGGAGTCGAGGTCCTCGGGTGCCATCGGCTCGGTCCGCCGGGCCCGGACGGCGTCAACCGCGAGGTTGTGCGCGATGGTCGTCAGCCAGGTGGTGACCGAGCCGCGGCGCGAGTCGTAGATCTGGGCGTGACGCCACGCGCGCTCGAACGTCAACTGGGCGACGTCCTCGGCGAGTTGCGCATCCCCGGTGACGGCCATGGCGACCCCGAAGACCCGGTGCTGGAACCTGCGTACGAAGATCACCGCGAGTTCCGGATCAGCGGAGGCCAGCCCGGCCAGCAGGGCTTCGTCCGGGAGGCGGCCCACGGGGAACCGGAAACCCGACACACCCCCGTATACGGCCGACGGCCGCCAGTGGATTGCCCGCCCGCCGCGGAAGATCACACTCTCATTCTCCGCCGACGGGCTGGGCCCCGCATGCGGGCTCAGTGACCGTTCTGGGCCAGCCGCAGCAGGTGGTCCGCCAGGGCCTGGCCGCCGCTCGGGTCCCGGCTGATCAGCAGCAGCGTGTCGTCACCGGCGATGGTGCCGAGGATGTCGTGCAGCTCCGCCTGGTCGATGGCCGAGGCGAGGAACTGGGCGGCCCCGGGCGGGGTACGCAGGACGACCAGGTTGGCGGAGGCCTCCGCGGAGATCAGCAGCTCCTGGGAGAGCCGCCGCATCCGCTCCTCCTTCGCCGACTCGCCCAAGGGCGCGCGGGGGGTACGGAATCCGCCCTCGCTCGGCACCGCGTAGATCAGCTCGCCGTCGGTGTTGCGGATCTTCACCGCGTTCAGCTCGTCGAGGTCCCGGGAGAGCGTCGCCTGGGTGACGCTCAGCCCGTCGTCGGCGAGCAGCTTCGCCAGCTGGCTCTGCGACCGCACCGGCTGCCGGTTGAGGATGTCCACGATCCGGCGGTGCCGCGCGGTCCGGGTCTGCGGCACGGCCGGTCCGGCACCCGCCGCCTGCTCGTGGTCCTGCGCCTGGCTCATCGTCGTCCTATTCTCCGGATCGTCCGTCCCCATCCACTGGGTTCGCTGCGTCGAGGACACCGGGCAGCGCCCGGAGGAAGGCACCCACCTCGGCGTCCGTGATGTTCAGCGGCGGCATCAGCCGTACGACGTCGGGAGCGGGCGCGTTCACCAGGAACCCGGCCTCCTGGGCCGCCTGCTGCACCTGTGGCGCGTGCGGCCCGGTGAGCACGATACCCAGGAGCAGGCCGGCGCCCCGCACATAATCGATCAACGGGTGGCCGAGACCCTCGATTCCCTCGCGCAGCTTCTCGCCCTGCCGCTTGACGTTCTCCAGCAGCCCGTCGTCGGCGATGGTGTCGAGTACGGCCAGTCCGGCGGCACAGGCGACCGGGTTGCCGCCGAAGGTCGTACCGTGCTGGCCGGGCCGGAGCAGTTCGGCGGCCCGGCCGAAGGCCACGGTGGCACCGAGCGGCAGCCCGCCGCCGAGCTGCTTGGCGAGCGTGACGACATCGGGCAGGACGCCCTCGTGGGCCTGGTACTCGAACCAGGTCCCGGTACGGCCGATTCCGGTTTGCACCTCGTCCAGCACCAGCAGGGCGCCGGTGGCGGCGGTGATCGCGCGGGCCGCCTTCAGATAGCCGGCCGGGGGCACGACGACACCGTTCTCGCCCTGGACCGGCTCGATGATGACCAGCGCCGTCTCCTCCGTGACGGCGGCGGCGAGCGCCTGGGCGTCGCCGTAGGGCACGTGGGTGACCTCGCCGGGCAGCGGAAGGAAGGGGTCCTGCTTGGCCGGCTGGCCGGTGAGCGCGAGGGCGCCCATCGTCCGGCCGTGGAAACCGCCGGTGGTGGCGACCATGTGGGTGCGCCCGGTGAGCCGGCCGATCTTGAAGGCGGCCTCGTTGGCCTCGGCGCCGGAGTTGCAGAAGAAGACGCGGCCCTCCCGGCCGAAGAGCTGGAGCAGCCGTTCGGCGAGGGCGACGGTGGGCTCGGCCAGGAAGAAGTTGGAGATGTGCCCGAGCTGTCCGATCTGGCGGCTGACGGCCTCGACGACCGCCGGGTGGGCGTGGCCCAGGGCGTTGGTGGCGATGCCGCCGACGAAGTCGTGGTACTCCCGGCCCTCGGCGTCCCACACCTTGACACCCTCGCCGCGCACGAGGGGCAGGCGGGGGGTGCCGTAGTTGTTCATGAGCGCGCCCTGCCAGCGCTGGGTCAGCTCCTGGTTGCTCATGACTCCCCCTGTTCGTCGGGCACGACCATCGTGCCGATGCCTTCGTCGGTGAAGATCTCCAGCAGGATCGAGTGCTGGACCCGGCCGTCGATGACGCGGGCGGTGTGCACCCCGTTGCGCACGGCGTGCAGACAGCCCTCCATCTTCGGCACCATGCCGGAGCTCAGCTCCGGCAGCAGCTTCTCCAGTTGGGAAGCGGTGAGGCGGCTGATCACCTCGTCGGAGTTCGGCCAGTCCTCGTAGAGGCCCTCGACGTCGGTGAGGACCATGAGGGTCTCGGCGCCCAGTGCCGCAGCGAGTGCCGCAGCCGCCGTATCGGCATTGACGTTGTAGACATGTCCGTCGTCCTGACTGCGGGCGATGGAGGAGACGACCGGGATACGGCCGTCGGCGAGCAGCGCCTCGATGGCGCCCGTGTCGATCGCGGTGATCTCGCCGACCCGCCCGATGTCGACGAGTTCGCCGTCGATCTCGGGCTGGTGCCGGGTGGCGGTGATGGTGTGCGCGTCCTCGCCGGTCAGACCGACGGCGAGCGGCCCGTGCTGGTTGAGCAGACCGACCAGCTCTCGCTGCACCTGTCCCGCCAGCACCATCCGTACGACGTCCATGGCGTCCTCGGTGGTGACGCGCAGGCCCGCCTTGAACTCGCTGACGATGCCGTGCCGGTCGAGCGCGGCGCTGATCTGCGGGCCGCCGCCGTGCACGACGACCGGCTTGAGGCCGGCGTGCCGCAGGAAGACGACGTCCTGGGCGAAGGCCGACTTCAGCTCCTCGTTCACCATGGCGTTGCCGCCGAACTTGATGACGACGACCTTGCCGTGGTGCCGGGTCAGCCAGGGCAGCGCCTCGATGAGGATCTGGGCCTTGGGCAGGGCCGTGTGCTTGCGAGTGCTCATGAGGAGTAGGCGCTGTTCTCGTGGACGTAGTCGGCGGTGAGGTCGTTGGTCCAGATGGTCGCGGTCTCGGTGCCGGCGGCAAGGTCGGCGACGATGTGCACCTCGCGGTAGCGCATGTCGACGTTCTCGCGGTCCTCGCCGACGGAGCCGTTCTTGCACACCCACACGCCGTTGATGGCCACGTTGAGCTGGTCCGGCTCGAAGGCTGCCGAGGTGGTGCCGATCGCGGAGAGCACCCGGCCCCAGTTGGGATCCTCGCCGTGGATCGCGCACTTGAGGAGGTTGTTGCGGGCGATGGAGCGGCCCACCTCGACGGCGTCCTCCTCGCTCGCCGCGTTGATCACCTCGACCTTGATGTCCTTGCTGGCGCCCTCGGCGTCCCGGATGAGCTGCTGCCCGAGGTCGTCGCACACCTGCCGTACGGCGTCGGCGAACCCGGCGTACTCCGGGGTGATGCCGGAGGCGCCGGAGGCGAGCAGCAGCACGGTGTCGTTGGTGGACATGCAGCCGTCGGAGTCGACCCGGTCGAAGGTGACCTTCGTGGCGGCGCGCAGGGCCCGGTCCAGGGTCTCGCTGTCGAGGTCGGCGTCGGTGGTGAGGACGACCAGCATGGTGGCGAGGCCGGGGGCCAGCATGCCGGCGCCCTTGGCCATGCCGCCGACGGTCCAGCCGTCCCCGGTGACGACGGAAGTCTTGTGGACGGTGTCGGTGGTCTTGATGGCGATGGCGGCCTTCTCGCCGCCGTGCTCGGACAGCTGGGCGGCGGCCGTCTCGACACCCGGGAGCAGCTTGTCCATGGGCAGCAGGACGCCGATGAGTCCGGTGGAGCACACGGCGACCTCGATGGCGCCCCGGCCGAGCACCTCGGCCGCCTTCTCGGCGGTCGCGTGGGTGTCCTGGAAGCCCTTGGGGCCGGTGCAGGCGTTGGCGCCGCCCGAGTTGAGGACGACGGCTGAGACCTGGCCGCCCCTGAGGACCTGCTCGGACCACAGCACCGGCGCGGCCTTCACACGGTTGGAGGTGAAGACGCCCGCGGCGGCACGACGCGGCCCGTTGTTGACCACGAGGGCCAGGTCGGGGTTGCCGTTCTCCTTGATCCCGGCGGCGACGCCCGCCGCCGTGAATCCCTTGGCTGCCGTGACACTCACTGCATCTCCCTGTTCGCTTCTCCGCCCGTGCAGCGCGCCGGTGCGGGCCTCGTCGTCGTCTGCGGCGCGGTGGCTGCACGTGCGTCGCTCACGGAGCGACTCCCGTCGTGGAAAGCCCCGTGGTCTCCGGGAGACCCAGGGCGATGTTCATGCTCTGGACGGCACCGCCCGCGGTGCCCTTGGTCAGGTTGTCGATGGCGCTGATCGCGATGATGCGGCCCACGGCCTCGTCGTACGCGACCTGCACCTGAACGGCGTTGGAACCGTAGACGGACGCCGTCGCGGGCCACTGGCCCTCGGGCATCAGATGGACGAAGGGCTCGTCGGCGTAGGCCTTCTCATAGGCGGCGCGGACGGAGTCCGCCGTCACGCCCGCGACAGCGGACGCGCTGCACGTGGCGAGGATCCCGCGCGGCATCGGGGCGAGCGTCGGTGTGAAGGAGACCGAGACCCGCTCCCCCGCCGCCCCGCTGAGGTTCTGGATCATCTCGGGGGTGTGCCGGTGGCCGCCGCCGACGCCGTACGGCGACATGGAGCCCATGACCTCGCTGCCCAGCAGATGCGGCTTGGGCGCCTTGCCCGCGCCGGAGGTGCCGGACGCGGCGACGATCACCGCCTCCGGCTCGGCGAGCTGGGCGGCGTAGGCCGGGAACAGGGCGAGGGTGACGGCGGTGGGGTAGCAACCGGGCACCGCGATGCGCTTGGACCCCTCCAGCGCGGCGCGGGCGCCCGGAAGTTCGGGGAGGCCGTAGGGCCACGTGCCGGCGTGTGCGGAGCCGTAGAACCTCTCCCAGTCGGCCGGGTCCTTCAGCCGGAAGTCGGCGCCCATGTCGACCACGAGGACATCGGGCCCGAGCTGCTCGGCGACGGCGGCGGACTGCCCGTGCGGCAGCGCGAGGAAGACCACGTCGTGCCCGGCGAGCGCCTCGGCCGTGGTCTCGGTGAGCACGCGGTCGGCCAGCGGCAGCAGATGCGGCTGCAGCGTGCCGAGCCGCTGGCCGGCGTTGGAGTTCCCGGTCAGGGCACCGATCTCGACCTCGGGGTGCGCGAGGAGCAGGCGCAGGACCTCACCGCCCGCGTATCCACTCGCTCCGGCCACCGCCGCACGTACCGCCATGTCCATCCTCCTCGTGGTGGCATGACTATACGTTTCCTCGCAGGTTTATGCAATGACCGCACAGCGCGTAGGAGGCGCCGAGCAGTCCGGCGACCCACCAGCGGCGCGCAAGGTGAGCGGCAGCCAGGCCATGGCGGCCGCGGCGGAGGCGAGAAACGCTAGGGCGCCCCGGCCCTGCGGGCGGCGTAGGCGCGGGCGGCCCGGACCCGGTTGCCGCACTTGGTGGTGCACCAGCGGCGGGCGCCGTGCGAGCGCAGGAACCAGCGGGCGCAGCCCTGGGCGGCGCACTCGGTGAGCTGTCCCGCATCGGCGCCGGTGAGCAGGTCGGCAGCGTCCTCGGCGAGCAGCGAGAGCGCGGCGGCGGCCGGGTTTCCGGTGTCGGGGAGGTCGGCGCGGAGGGGGCCGTCGGCGGTCCAGGCGAGCCGGGGGGTGGCGGGCGCCGCGGCGAGCGCGGCGTTGAGGGTGTCGAGGGCATCGGCGGGCGGGAGTGCCGCGGCGACCCGGGCCTCGAAGAGCGCGCGCAGCCCCTCGCGCAGGGTGCGCAGCCGGCCGGACTGCCGGCCGTTGATCACCACCCGGTCGGGCAGCAGCTCGTGCCGGACGAGCCAGAGATGTGCCGCCTCGGTGTCGTCGAGCAGGTCGACCTGGCCGTGACTGACGGTGAAGCGCGTGTTGACCAGCGCCAGCGAGACATACCGGTCCTCGCCCGGGACCGGGAGCTGGTGCAGGTAGACGGGGGCCTCGTGATCCACGGCTCTCATGGTAATCCTTGCGGTTCTCCGTGAGGAGGACTTAGCGTGACTCATGGAGAATCGCAATCGAAACCGTGAGAGGTGAGCCGCCGTGGCCTTCGACGTGGACGTGCTGCGCCAGGACTTCCCGATCCTGAAGCGGACCCTGGACGGCGGCGCCCCGCTCGTCTACCTGGACTCCGGCGCCACCACCCAGAAACCGCTCCAGGTCCTCGATGCCGAGCGGGACTTCTACCTGCACCGCAACGCGGCCGTGCACCGCGGCGCGCACCAGCTGGCGGGCGAGGCGACGGAGGCGTACGAGCAGGCCCGGCAGACGGTGGCCCGGTTCATCGGCGCCGCCGCCGACGAGGTGGTCTTCACCCGCAACACCACCGAGGGCATCAACCTCGTCGCCTACGCGCTGGGCAACGCCGGCCGGCTCGGCCCGGGCGACCGGATCGTGGTGACGGAGATGGAGCACCACGCGAATCTGGTCCCCTGGCAACAGCTCACCGAGCGGACCGGGGCGAGCCTCGACTGGTTCGGGCTCACCGACGACGGCCGGCTCGATCTGTCCCGGGCCGGGGAACTGCTGGACGAGCGCACCAAGGTGCTCGCCCTCAGCCACCAGTCCAATGTGCTCGGCACCCTCAACCCGGTGCGCGAACTCGCCGACCGCGCACACGCGTTCGGCACCCTGGTGGTCGTGGACGGCGCCCAGTCCGTGCCACACCGCCCGGTCGACGTGACGGAGCTGGGCGCGGACTTCCTCGCCTTCTCCGGGCACAAGATGCTCGGCCCGAACGGCGTCGGCGTGCTGTGGGGCCGCGCGGACCTGCTCGCCGGACTGCCGCCGTTCCTGACCGGCGGCTCGATGATCGAGATCGTGGAGATGGACCGCACCACCTTCCTGCCGCCGCCGCAGCGCTTCGAGGCGGGCGTGCCGATGACCTCGCAGGCGGTGGGGCTCGCGGCGGCCGTGGAGTATCTGGAGCGGCTCGGCATGGCGGAGGTGGCGGCGTACGAGGACACGCTCACCGCCCGCGCCCTGGACCTGCTGACCGAGGTGCCCGGCGTCCGGATCGTCGGCCCCACCGAGCTCACGGACCGGGGGTCGGCGGTCTCCTTCACGGTCGACGGCATCCACCCGCACGACGTGGGCCAGGTGCTGGACGAGCGGGGCGTGGCCGTCCGCGTCGGCCATCACTGCGCCCGGCCGATCGTCAAGCGGTACGGCATCCCGGCGACGACCCGGGCGAGCTTCTACGTCTACAACACACCGGCCGAGGTGGACGCCCTGGTGGAGGGTGTCCGGGCAGCTCAGAGGTACTTCGGCGGATGATCGCAGACCGGGCTTGACCTGGAGCGCGCTCCAGGTTCTACCGTTCTTGTCATGACCAGCGGACAGCCCCTCCCGCAGGACCGGGAACCGTCGTTGACCATTGCCCAGGTCGCCGAGCGCACGGGCCTCTCGCAGGACACCCTGCGCTACTACGAGAAGGCCGGCCTGATCCAGCGGGTGGGCCGGACCACCGGCAACCAGCGCCGCTACCGGACGGCGGACCTGGCCTGGCTGGAATTCCTGCTGCGGCTGCGCGGGACCGGCATGCCGATCAGCGACATGCAGCGCTACGCACGGCTGCGGGCGGAGGGGGACGCCACGGTCGCCGACCGGCTGGCGATGCTCCGCGAGCACCGCGCCGACCTGGCCGAGCGGATGCGGGCGCTGCGGCGCAACGCGTCCGCGCTGGACGACAAGATCGCACACTACGAAGGGCTGCTCCACGACGGGCGGCCGGGAACGGACGAGCGGACATGAACCAGAGCACCACCCGTGACGAGCGCTTCGCCCATGGCCTGGAGGTCCTGCGGTCCGTCGACGGTGAGGCGGGGCAGCGGGTCATCGACTCGCTCGCCGACATCAGCCCCGAGCTGGGGCACCAGATCGTCGCCTGGGGCTTCGGCGAGATCTACGACCGGCCCGGACTCCCGCCCCGCGACCGCCAGTTGGTCACCCTGGGCATGCTGACCGCGCTCGGCGGCTGCGAGCCCCAGCTGGAGGTGCACATCAACGCGGCGCTGAACGTGGGGCTCACACCCGAGGAGATCGTCGAGGCGCTGCTGCACTCGGCCGGGTACTGCGGTTTCCCGAAGGCGCTGAACGCGACCTTCGTGGCGAAGAAGGTCTTCACCGAGCGCGGGCTGCTGCCGCTCGCGCAGCGGCCCGCGCCGGACGGCTCTACTTCTGCTTGATCCTGAGGAACGTGATCGAGTTCGCCGGGGAGGTCATGGCGGGCACGGTCGCCCGTAAGCTCGCCTCATGGATGTGCAGCCCCGGTACCGGCCGGTCCCCGATGTGCTGGCCCATCTGGCCGGCCGCTGGCTGGTCGAGCGCCGCGTGCGAGACCTCGCGAGCGGGGCGGAAGGGCACTTCTCAGGGGCGACCGTCTTCACCGCGCTGGAGGCCGGAGGCCTGCTCCACGAGGAGTCCGGCACGTTCACCTGGCAGGGCGTGGCCCGCCCCGCCACCCGCACGCTGCGGTTTCTGCCGGGCTCCACGCCGGGCACGGCGGACGTGCGGTTCGCGGACGGGCGGCCCTTCCACGCGCTGGACCTGACCTCCGGGCGGTATGTCGCCGAGCACCCGTGCGCGGCCGACCTCTACCGGGGCGAGTTCACCGTCCGGGACGCCGACCGCTGGCGCTCGGTGTGGCGGGTCGGCGGCCCTGCGAAGGATCTGGTGCTGACCACGGACTATGTGCGCGAGGGCTGAGCCGACACGGCGTCGAGGCGGAGGTTCCAGCGGCCCGCGCGGCCGGTGACGGTGGTCGTGGACAGCGGGCGCACGTCGATGTTCCAGTAGGTCGAGGGCGGTGCCTTCAGGGCGTAGACCAGGGCGGCGCGGATCACGGCGGGCTCGGCGACGGCGACGATCCGGCCGCCGTCCTCGGCCGGCCGGGTGTCCAGCCAGCCGCCGACCCGGGAGATGAAGCCCAGCAGGGACTCGCCGCCGTGCGGGGTGGCGCGCGGGTCGGCGAGCCAGGCGTCCACGGCGTCCGGCTCGCGGGCCATCGCCTCGCCCAGGGTCAGTCCACGCCAGCGGCCCATGTCGCAGTCGCGCAGCGCCAGCTGGGCCAGCGGGGCGTACCCGAGCGCGTCGCCGGTGGCCCGGCTGCGCGGGGTCGGCGAGCAGTACCGCAGCTCGGCGGCCGCCAGCGGCAGCAGATCACCGGCGGCGCGCCGCACCTCGTCCCAGCCGGCCTGGTCCAGCGGCCGGTCGTCGTCGAAGCGCTCCGCGAGCAGCGGGGTGCCGCGTGCGGCGGCGACGAACGTCACCCTCAGTGGCATGCGGTGATGGTGTGCCTGGAGTGAGCAGAGGTCAAGGGGTGGCCGCTGTGAGTACGGTCTGTGTGCGCCCGATCACTCGGACGCGGCCGCTCGCTCCGGCTCGAAGGGGTGGACCATCCACTTGTCGGGGCGGTCCAGCGGGCGGAAGCCCAGCTTCTCGTACACGCCGTGCGCGTCGTGTGTGCTGAGCAGGATGCGGCGCAGTCCGTACGGCTTCAGGTGGTCGCGGATGTGGCCGACGAAGGCCGTGCCGACGCCCTTGCCGCGCACCGAGGGGTCCACGTACACATCGGCGAGCCAGGCGAACAGCGCCTGGTCGGTGACCACGCGCGCGTACGCCACCTGCGCGCCCGAGGCCCGCTCGTACACCCCGAAGTTCAGTGAGCCCGCCATCGCCCGCTCGTGCTTCTCGCGGGGCCGGCCCATCGCCCAGTAGGCGTCGGTCGACAGCCAGCCGTGGACCCGGTCGACGTCGACGCGGGCGGGGTCGGCGGAGAACTCGTAGCCGTCGGGGAGGCGGGGTGTGCTGTCCATGACGTGATCCTCGCAGGTCAACGCGGCGCCGGTCGAACGGCTTTCGGCACGCCGCGCAGGCCCTGGAACGCCTCGTCACAGGCCGTCCGCAGCCGCCGTACCCCCTCCGTGATCTCCCCGGTGCCGGCGACCGCAGCGAAGCTCAGGCGGAGGTGGGCCGCGGGGGGTTCGGCGCTGAAGTAGGGGCGGCCGGGGGTGAGGGCGACGCCCGCGCGCAGGCCGGCCGCGGTGAGGGCGGACTCGTCGGTCCGGTCGGGCAGCCGGAGCCAGAGGTGGTAGCCGCCGGACGGGACGTGCGGCAGGGCGAGTTCGGGCAGGTGCAGGGCGAGCGCTGCCGTCATGGCGTCGCGGCGGTCCTTCAACTCGGCCGACAGCGCGCGCAGATGGCGGGGCCAGGCCGGGGAGCCGACGAGTTCCAGGGCAGCCTCCTGCAACGGCCGGGGGACGAAGAAGCTGTCCACGACCTGGATGGCGCGCAGGCGTTCCAGCACCGGGCCGCGCGCGGCCAGGGCGCTCACCCGGAAGCTGGGCGAGGTCGCCTTCGTCAGCGAGCCGACGTGCACGACCACGCCGTCCGGGTCGTCGGCGGCCAGGGGGCGGGGCAGCGGGCCCGCGTCGGCGTGCACCAGACGCCGTACGAAGTCGTCCTCGATGACGAAGGCGCCGGCCTCGCGGGCGATACGCAGCACCTCGGCGCGCCGGTCGGGGGCCAGGACGGCGCCGGTGGGGTTCTGGAACAGGGGCTGGCAGACGAACACCCGGGCACCGCTGGCCCGGAAGGCGTCGGCGAGCAGTTCTGGGCGCACCCCGTCGGGGTCGACGGGCACCGGGACGGGGCGGAGTCCGGCGGCGCGGGCGAGGGCCAGCATGCCGGGGTAGGTGGGCGACTCGACCAGGACGGGGGCGCCGGGCGGGGCGAGCGCGCGCAGGGCGGTGGCCAGCGCGGACTGGCCGCCGGCCGCGATCAGCACCTCGGCCGCGGTGACGCCCCCGCCGATCCCGCGCGCGAACCACTCCCGCAGCTCCGGCAGCCCCTCCAGCGGCGGCCTCTCCCAGGCGCCCGGCCGCCGCCCGGCCCGGGCGAGTGCCGCCGCCATGGCCCGCTCGGGCTGGAGGGAGGGATGGAGATAGCCGCCGTTGAACTCCAGCACGCCGGGCGGCGGCGCGGCCAGGGAGACCGTGACCCCGGAGGCGTCCACCGTGCGCGGTACGAGCTCGGCGGCGCCGTCGGCGCTCAGCGCGACCTCCTGCCAGGAGGTGTCCCCGGGCGGGGTCTGCTGGGCGCGCGGCCGGGCCCGGAAGGCGCCGGCGCCGGGCCGGGTGACCACCAGCCCCTCGGCGGCCAGCTGGGCGAGGGCGCGCGAGACGGTCACCGGGCTCACATGGAACCGCTCGACGAGCGCCCGGCTCGACGGGAGCTTTCCACCGGGAGAGTAGCGGTCTAGGTCTCGCCGGAGCTGTTCTGCCAGATCACTCACGCTGCTACGCTGGTGCATGAGAACACAGAGTAGCGCTACTGCTCCGAGCCCGATAGCGGTCACCGTTCCCCGCGAGCGCCGCGGCCTCGGCACCGGTCTCGCCGCCCTCGGCGTCGCCTCCTTCTCCCTGACCTTCCCGGCCACCGCATGGGGGCTGCAGGGCTTCGGCCCCTGGTCGCTGGTGGCCGTGCGCAGTGCGCTCGCCGCGCTCGTCGCGGGCGGCTGCCTCCTCGCGCTGCGGGTACCGCTGCCGGAGCGCCGGCATCTGCCGGGTCTCGCCGTCGTCGCCGCCGGTGTCGTGATCGGCTTCCCCCTGCTGACGACGCTCGCCCTGCAGACCTCCACCACCGCGCACGCCGCCGTCGTGGTGGGGCTGCTGCCGCTGACCACGGCCGTGTTCTCCGCGCTGCGCACCGGCAACCGCCCCTCGCGCCGGTTCTGGACCGCCGCGCTGGCGGGCGCCGCGGCCGTGGTCGCCTTCACCGTCGGGCAGAGCGGCGGCGCGCTCACGGCCGCCGACGGGTATCTGTTCGCGGCCCTGCTGGTGTGCGCGGCCGGCTACACCGAGGGCGGCCGGCTGGCCCGGATCATGCCGGGCTGGCAGGTGATCGGCTGGGCGCTCGTACTGTGCCTGCCGCTGAGCGTGCCGGCCGCCGCGGTGGCGCTGACGTACGAGCCCGTCCGGCTCACCGGGCACGGCATCGCCGGCCTGCTGTGGGTGGCGCTGGGCTCGCAGTTCCTCGGCCTGGTCGTCTGGTACCGGGGCATGGCGGTCATCGGCATCCCCCGGGCCAGCCAGTTGCAGTTGGCTCAGCCGCTGCTCACACTGGTGTGGTCGGCGCTGCTGCTGGGCGAGCACTTCACGGCGGCCGCACCGGTGACCGCCGTCGCCGTGCTCGTGTGCATCGCCGTCACCCAGCGGTCGTGATCGTGAGGAGGGCCTGCGACATGCGCGCATCCAAGGGCGACCGGCTTGTCCAGCACGGCAGGGTGGTCGGTCAGCACGACCAGGTCTCGGAAGTCGTCGAGGTGCTGGGCCAGGAGGGCAACCCGCCCTACCGCGTCCGGTTCCAGGACGGACACGAGGCAATCATGTCCCCCGGACCCGACTGCCAGGTCAAGCACCCGGACGAGCGGAATCAGCGAGGTGGCTTCGCCGATCGCCCGTAGTGGTCGGTGATCACGCGTGACATCGCCCCGATGGGATCGGCCGCCACGTCCGCGGCGGCGAAGAACACATGCCCGCGCACCTGCGGGTAGCCGGCGGCGAGGGTGAGGTGCCGGGACAGCTCGACCGGGTCCTGCCAGGCCGAGGGCTGTCCGGCGGCCCCGGCCCGGTACAGGGCCTCGCCGATGTACAGGTGTGTCTTCGTGCCCTTCGCGACCGCCGCCCACCAGGCGACCAGCTTCGCGTAGTCGGCGGCGGCGAAGCCGATGTGCCAGTACAGCTGCGGGACGATGTAGTCGATCCAGTGGCTGCGCACCCAGGTGCGGGTGTCCGCGTACAGGTCGTCGTACGTCTGCGCGCCCGCCCGGGTGTCCGAACCGCGCGGGTCGGTCGAGGCGTTGCGCCACACCCCGAACGGGCTGATCCCGAACCGGGTGCCGGGCCGCACCTTCCTGATGCCGGCGGCCATCCCCTTCACCAGCCTGTTGACGTTGTCCCGCCGCCAGCCGGCCCGGCTTGAGAAGTCGCCGCCGTAGCGGTCGTAGGCGTCATCGTCGTCGAAGGTCTGCCCCGGGACCGGATACGGATAGAAGTAGTCGTCGAAGTGGACGGCGTCGACCGGGTACCTGGCGACCGCGTCGAGGATCGCCCGCTGGACGAAGGCCCGGACCTCGGGCAGGCCGGGGTTGTAGTAGAGCCTCCCGCCGTAGGGCACCGCCCAGTCGGGGTGCGTGCGCGCCGGGTGCGAGGCGGCGAGCCGGCCGGGGTCGGTGTGGTTCGCGATCCGGTAAGGGTTGAACCAGGCGTGCAGTTCCAGGCCTCGGGCGTGGGCCTCCCGCACCGCGGTGCCCAGCGGGTCCCAGCCGGGGCTCCGGCCCTGGGTTCCGGTCAGGTACTCGGACCAGGGCTCGTACGGCGACGGCCACAGGGCGTCGGCGGTGGGCCGCACCTGGAAGATCACCGTGTTGAGCCGGTCCCGGGCCGCCCTGTCGAGATGGGCGATCAGCTCCTTGCGCTGCGCGTGGGCCGGGAGCCCGGGCCGGGACGGCCAGTCCCGGTTGGACACGGTGGCGAGCCACACGCCCCGCATCTCGGCGGCGGCCCGGGGCCGCCGATCCACCGCCACCGCCGGGCCCGGCGCCATGGCCAGCGCCGACAGCGCCGCCGTGGTGAAGGCCCGCCGCGAGAGTTGCCGCATCCGCGCACCCCATACGCTCCGGATCCGCTCCGTCACGGATCGTTCCGCGCCCCAGGATGCCCCCACCCCGCCGATCGATCATCGATACTTGACGGTAACGTGCTCGATCGGAGCAGGCGCCGAAACCCGGAGTCCTGCCAGCGAGCCGGAGAACCAGCGAAGGGGACGATGTGACGGGCATCCCAGCGGGAGACATTGCGCGCGTCGGAGTCGTGGGCTGCGGCCAGATGGGCGCGGGCATCGCCGAGGTGTGCGCCCGCGCAGGACTGGACGTGAAGGTCGCCGAGACCACCGGCGAGGCCCTGGAGATCGGCCGTACCCGGCTGTTCAGCTCCCTGGCCAAGGCCGCCGAGCGCGGCAAGATCACCGAGGAGGAGCGGGACGCCACGCAGGCGCGGCTCACCTTCACCACCGACCTCGGCGAGTTCGCGGACCGCGACCTGGTGATCGAGGCCGTGGTGGAGAGCGAGCCGGTGAAGACGGAGATCTTCCAGGTCCTCGACCAGGTGGTGACCCGCCCGGACGCGATCCTCGCCTCCAACACCTCCTCGATCCCGCTGGTGAAGCTGGCGGTGGCCACCTCCCGCCCGGACCACGTGGTGGGCATCCACTTCTTCAACCCGGCCCCGGTGCAGCAGCTGGTCGAGCTGATCCCGGCGCTCACCACCTCCGAGGGCACCCTCAGCCGCGCCCAGGCCTTCGCCGAGAAGGTGCTCGGCAAGCACGCCATCCGCGCCCAGGACCGCTCCGGCTTCGTGGTCAACGCGCTGCTCGTGCCCTATCTGCTCTCCGCGATCCGGATGTTCGAGTCGGGCATCGCGAGCCGCGAGGACATCGACAACGGCATGGAGATGGGCTGCGCCCACCCGATGGGCCCGCTGAAGCTGTCGGACCTGATCGGCCTGGACACCATCGTCTCCATCGCGAACAGCATGTACGCCGAGTACAAGGAGCCCCTGTACGCCGCTCCCCCGCTGCTGCAGCGCATGGTCGAGGCGGGCCGGCTGGGCCGGAAGACCGGCTCGGGGTTCTACACCTACGGCTGATCACCGACAACGGCGCTTCACACTCCGTGTGTGCGACGGGCACGCATATGCCCGTCGCACACGCTCCCCA
Organism: Streptomyces sp. NPDC031426; assembly: GCF_055581585.1. NCBI lineage: Bacteria > Bacillati > Actinomycetota > Actinomycetes > Kitasatosporales > Streptomycetaceae > Streptomyces > Streptomyces sp. NPDC031426. The sequence goes on along the minus strand of NZ_JBVIJE010000005.1, from coordinate 279,550 downwards.
CGTGTCCGCCGGGCGAGTTGACTCCTCATGCCCATGCAAGGGATGCAACAACGTCCGACTACGGAAAGGAGTGGACACGTGACCGCCCATCCGGAGCATCCCGTGATCCGGGGAGAACTCGCGGAGTTACGGCGCCGTCTCGACGTGGCCTACGCACACGTCGAGGGCGGGCTGGCGCTGCTGCGGCACCGGACCGACGAGACCGCCAAGGAACTGGACGAGCTGGACACCCGCCTGAACTCGCTGGAACACGCACGCTGGCCGCTGCCCTCGCTCGCCGCGCTCACCTCCCTGGGCGCGCTCCTCGTGACCATCTGGCAGGCGCTGGCCCGCTAGCCCTCGGCGAGCCTGAGGTGGTGCAGCAGGAGTAACGCGGCCGCCATGTTGGCGGCCGGGACCTCCCCACGGGCGATCAGGTCGGGGACGAGTTTGAGGGGGACCCATTCCCGGCGGTCCGACTCGAAGTCGTCCACGGGATGCCCGATGTACTCACCCCGGTCGGACCAGTAGATGTGGTGCCGGGCGTCGGTGAGGCCGTTGGACGGCTCCACGCTCATCAGGTGGTGCAGGGGCCCCGGCCGCCAGCCGGTCTCCTCCTCCAGTTCCCTGGCGGCCGCGCTCGCCATGTCCTCGCCGTCCTCGACGACGCCCGCGGCCAGCTCCCAGCCCCAGCTGTCGGTGATGAAACGGTGCCGCCACAGCAGCAGCACCTCGTTGGCCTCGTTGACCACGGTGGCCACGGCCACCGGCCGCAGCCGGATCAGGAAGTGGTCCAGGTGCCGGCCGTCCGGCAGCTCGACATCTGCGAGATTGACGCTGAACCAGCGGTTTGCATACACGGTGTGTTCGTTCTGCTTCGTCCACTGCACGGTTCTGCCACCTTCCGTCGAGTAAGTGGCAATATCGCAGCAGGGACTGTGCACCTACAGGGGGCCTACAGCGGTACGCGCAGTGCCCCGTCGATGAGTTCGGCGGCTTCGGCGGTGCCGGCCGAGCCACAGCGCACCAGGTGTTCGCGCACCGCGCGCAGTCTGTCGCGCAGCCGCTGGGACTCCATTCCGCGGGCCTGCTCGGCCATCTGCACGGCGGCGGCCACCGCCTTGTCGGCGTTGCCCTGGCGCAGCTCGATGGTGCTGAGCATGGCGAGCCGGTGCACCCGCCCCCGGTCGTGTGCCGGGTTGTCGACGGCCGCCGCCGCGTGCTCCCGGGCGGCGGACAGCTCGCCCAGGCTCAGCAGCGCCTCGGCCACCTGCACATTGACCAGGCCCGGCTGGACATAGCCGGTCTCGTCGGGCTCGTGGCCGCGCCGGATCCGCTCGGCCGCCGCCTCCGCACGCCGGATGCAGGACAGGGCTCCCGCGGAGTCGCCGAGGTGGGCGTACGCCTTGGCCTGCATCGCGTACAGGTCGGAGGCGAGCGCCGGGGTGATGTGCTTGCCGGCGGCCCGCAGCGCGGCCTCGGCGAAGGCGACGGCCTGCCGGTACTCCCGCATGAACAGCGACTGGTTGACCAGCAGCGCTATGACGTACGCGCCAAGTCCCTGGTCGCCGCTGGCCTTTGCCAGCCGCAGCGCCTGGTGGAAGTAGCGCTGGGCGAGACCGTGGGCGTCGGAGTCGTACGCGCAGATGCCCGCGATCGCCACCAACCCGCCGGTGGCGCGGTGCAGTTGGCGTCCGGTGGCGTCGGTGTAGCTGCCGCGCAGCAGCGGCGCCGCCTCGGCGTTGAGGAAGCCGACGATCCGGGTGCGGGTGGCGATGCCGCCGGCCTTGCGGTACATCTGCTCGTAGTGCGTCCGCGCGGCGCGCAGCATCTCGATGTCGGCCGCGGTGACCCGGTGCCGGCCGCCGCGGGAGACATCGACGTCCTCAGGCGGGTTCTCCCACTCCCACACCGGCATCACGGCCGGGGTCCCGGTGACGGCGGGGGCGCCCAGCACATGCGGCCGCTGCTGTTCGTCGGAGCGCCACAGGGCCGTCGCCCGCTCCACGAAGCCGTTCAGCGAGCCGGCGTGCGGGGTGCTGGGCTCGCCGGGCACGCCCAGGCCGATGTCGTCGAGGGTGACGGGGCGGCGCAGGCGGGTGGCGAGCACCTCGCAGATCAGGTCGGGGACCTGGCCGCGCGGCCGCTGGCCCTTCAACCACCGTGCCACGGCGGTGTGTTCGTACCGGAGCGCGAGGCCCCGTCTCCGGCCCGCCTGGTTGACGTGGGCGGCGAGACCGGCGTGCGAGATCCCCGCCTCGTCCAGGATCGCGTCGAGCAGAGTGTTGGGCTGCATGGGATGCCCCCCGAGTGGCCTGGTGCCGTTCAGCGTAGTGCGCTCGCCTTCACACGGGGTGTGAACGGAACACGTGCATCCGCGCTGTACACGCGCTGTCGCTCAGCGTGCTGCACCGATTGACTTAGGTGCCGGCCAAGCCGCCGGCTCCCCCTCGAAAAGCGGTGGCTTGGCCGGGCCGACTACTGGGGTGGCGCACCCCCGGGCAGGAACGCTCGCCCCGCGTTCGATCGTTCCGTAGGACCAGTAGCGCCATGTCGTCCGTGGGTCTGCCGCTCGTGTGGTGCAGGAGCGCCGTGAAAACGGTGCGCAGGACCGTCTGAGGAGAGACGGTATGAGCCCGGACGAGGTCGCTCAGCGTGTCCGGCAGCGAGAAGAACCGGCCCCGGCTGTCCCGCGCGTCCTCCACTCCGTCCGTGAAGAGAACCAGGGACTCACCTGGAACCAGATGACCGCGGGACTCGGCCTCCAGCTCGGCCGGAAGCGGGAACGGACCCAGCGGCGGAAGCGGGTCGACGCGCGTCAACGGCTCGACTCTCGGGCCACTGAGCAGATACGGCCACGGGTGACCGCAGTTGAGGACGCGCAGCCGGCCGTCGCGGTCGATCTCCAGGAGCAGGACGGTGACGAACTCCTCGGCGACCGGGTGGTCGGGGTCCTGGCCGCCGTTCGCGGGGTGTTCGGCGCGGGCGCGTTCGCGCAGGTGCCGGGCGAGGGCCCGGTCCAGCCGGCCGAGGACGCCGCCGAGTTCGGGCTCGTCGTGGGCGGCCTCGCGGAAGCTGCCGAGGACCGCGGCGACCGTGCCGAGGGCGGCCAGTCCGTGCCCGCGTACGTCGCCCATCACCACCCGCACCCCGTGCTCGGTGGCGATCGCCTCGTACAGGTCACCGCCGACGCTCGCGCCCCGGTCCGCGGACAGCTGGGCGGCGGCGATGTTCAGCCCGTCGAGGCGTGGCGGCAGGGGCCGCAGTACGACGCTCTGCGCGGCCCGCGCCACCCGGCGGACCTGCCGCAGCTCCCGCAGCAGCGCGCGGCGGACATGGACGATGAGCCCTGTGCCGACGGCGAAGAAGACGGCGCTGGTGACGATGCGCGCGCCGAGCCCGTTCTGCTGGGCCAGGGGGCAGCCGAACTTGTAGGCCACCGCCACGGCTCCCCAGACCGTGGGCAGTACCGCTCCCCCCGCGGTGGGCGCCCGTGCCTTGATGCGGATCATGCCTCTGGTCCCCCATGTGGGCCCTGAAAGAGCGGACGGACCGACCCCGAAAGGCCGGTCCGATTCTGTCGAGGGCATGGCCCGAGAAGCCAGATCGTCGTCAGTTCCCACCCGAACGAGTGAGCCCGCGTCGGTCAAGCCGCACTTATGCAGCTCGCCGCAGGGGTGAACCCCTCCCGCGGCCCCTCAGCCGACGGCCTTCCGCACGAGTTCGCCGATCCTCGCCTCGTCGGCGGCGGACAGCTCCGTCAGGGCGTAGGAGGCCGGCCACATCGTTCCCTCGTCGAGGTTCGCCCGGTCGCTGAAGCCGAAGGTGGCATAGCGCGACCGGAACTTCTCCGCGCTCTGGAAGAAGCAGACGACCTTGCCGTCCAGGGCGTACGCGGGCATCCCGTACCAGAGCTTCGGGGCGAGCTCCGGCGCGGCGGCCCGGACGACGGCGTGGAGCCGTTCGGCCATGGCCCGGTCCGAGTCCTGCATCTCCGCGATCCTGGCGAGCACGGCGGCCTCGTCCTGCGCGGTCTTGGCGGCGCGCGATCCGCCGCGCGCGGCCGCCTTGACCTCCTTGGCCCGCTCCTTCATCGCCGCTCGCTCCTCGTCCGTGAATCCCTCGGACGTGGCGGCGGTGCTCCGGGCGGTCTTCTGCGTGGCGTTCACAGCGGGTCTCCTTCGGTTGCGGGGGGCGGGGTGCGGTCGGTGGGGGCGGGGCGGTGGGGGTCAGCCCCAGGCGCCGGCGATCTGGCGGGTGGTGGCGTTGAGCCGGTTGAACAGGTTGGTGACACCGATCATCAGGACGAGCGCGGCCAGCTGCTTCTCGTCGTAGTAGGTGGCGGCCGTGTCCCAGACGTCGTCGCTCACCGCGTCGGGACGGTCGGCGAGTCGCGTCGCGGCCTCGGCCAGCGCGAGGGCCGCCCGCTCCTCGTCGGTGAAGTACGGGGCCTCCCGCCAGGCGGCGACCGTGGCCAGCCGCTCGTCGCTCACTCCGGCCTTGCGGGCCGTCCTGGCGCCGGCGTCGACACAGGCGCTGCACCCGTTGATCTGGCTGACCCGCAGATGCACCAGCTCCAGCGTCTGCGCGTCCACTCCGCCGGAGTGCACGGCCTTGAAGAGCTGCTGGACGGGCTGCATCGCGTCGGACAGGACGACGGCGGGGTTCTGCATACGGGACTGCATCTGGGTCCGCTCCTCCACTGGTTGTCTTGAGTTCTTCGGCCCCTGTCGTCGGGGCGTGACTCCATCACAGCCGCAGCGGCCTGCCCGGGCCATGCCGATGGGACACCGTGGGACAGCTGAAACGGCCTTGACCAGCGGCGAGTTGGCTGGGAAGACTTCAGCCCGAACGGGACGGAGAGCCGGGGGGGGACAGTGGACGCGCACGCACGGACGACGACCGACCCGCAGGAGGAACTGGCGGCCCGGCTGCGCCTGCTCCAGGAGCTGTCCGGGCTGGGGGTGCGGGCCCTCGCCCGGGACACCGGCCTCAGCTCCTCGTCGCTCTCCCGCTATCTCAACGGGCAGACCGTACCGCCCTGGCCCGCTGTGATGGGCCTCTGCCGGCTCGTCAAGCGCGACCCCCGCCCCTTGCGTCCGGTGTGGGAACGGGCCTCGAACCCCTTGCCCGCGCCCCCGAAGAGCACCCGCCAAGGCCGCCCGCCGGTCCGCAACGATCTGCCGCGCGACGTGCCCGACTTCACCGGGCGTGCGGAGCAACTCGCCGCCGTGCTGGCCGCCGTCGCGAGCCATCGGGCGGTCTCCGTCGACGGCATGGCGGGCGTCGGCAAGACCTGTCTGGCGGTGCACGCCGCGCACCGGCTCGCCGCCGACTTCCCGGACGCGCAGCTCTACGTGGACCTGCACGGGTTCACCGAGGGCCGGCCGCCGCTGGACCCCGACGCCGCGCTGCGGATGCTGCTCGGCGCCCTCGACGTCCCGTCGGAGAAGGTCCCGCAGGAGGGCCTTGAGCAACTGGCCGCCTGCTGGCGTTCGGAGCTGGCCGGCCGACGGGTCGTCGTGGTCCTCGACAACGCCGCCGACGCCGACCAGGTGCGCCCGCTGCTGCCCGGTGCCGGGCCCTCCGTCGCCCTGATCACGAGCCGCAACCGGCTCCTCGGACTGGACGAGGTGCCCCCGGTCTCGCTCGACGTGCTCAGCCCCGAGGAGAGCGCCCGGTTGCTGGCCCGGGCCAGCGGCGACCCCGCCGGGCCCGACGGCAGACTGGCCCGCGATCCCGGCTCCGCGGCCGAGGTGCTGCGGCTGTGCGGCCATCTGCCACTCGCGCTGCGCCTGGCCGGGGCGCGGCTGCGGCACCGGCCGGGCTGGACCGTGGGCGTCCTCGCCGAACGGATGGCGCAGGGCGCGGGCGGGTTCGACGCCGCGTTCAACGCGGCGTTCGCGATGTCGGTACGCCAGCTGAACCGGTCCCAGGCCCGTCTCTTCCGGCTGCTGGGCGTGCTGCCCGGCGAGTCGTTCGACGAGTACGTGGTGGCGGCCCTCGCGGACGTGCCGCTGCACAGCGCCCGGGCGATGCTGGAGGACCTGCTCGACGCGCACCTGGTCCAGCAGCCGACGGTGGGCCGCTACCGGCTGCACGACCTGGTGCACCAGCACGCGCGACGGGCCGCGGCCGAGCAGGACTCGGCGGCCGACCGGGAGCGGGCCCTGGGCCGGGTGCTCGACTACTACGTGCACGCGGCGGCCGCCGCCGACGCCGCGATGCCGTTCCTGTCACCCGGCCGGGCACCCTCCGCCGGACACCGCCCGGCCGAGCTGCCGCAGTTCAGGGACAAGAACGCGGCCTTCGGCTGGTACGTCACGGAGTACGCGAACCTGATCGCGGCCTTCGAGACGGCGGCCGCCGTCGGGGCCGACGCGCATGTGTGCGAGCTGCCGCGCTTCCTGCGCGCCTACTTCGCCCGGCGCTGCGGCACGACACATCTCAACGTGCTCTTCGAGCGGTCGCTGGCCGCTGCCGAGCGCCTGGACGATCCGGTGCAACTCGCCGAGGCCCACAGCGATCTGGGCTACGCACGCTACAACGCGGGCCGGATGGCCGAGGCCGCCGCCGCGTACGAGGCGGCCGAACGCCGGCTGTCCCGGTCGGGCGACCCGCGCGCGGAGGCGGAACTGACCGTGCGTCGCGGCTACTTGAGCTGGGACGCGGGGCGGGTCGAGGAGCCGCTGGAACTCTTCCGGCTGGCGCGGAAGCTCTACGAGCAGGCCGGCTGCCCGACGGGAGCGGCCCACGCGGCCGCGTCGGAGGCCTGGACGATGCTCCAGCTGGGACACCGTGAGGAGGCGGCCCGGCGGGCCCGGGAGCTGCTGAGCCTGCGGCCCACCGACCCCGCATGGTCGCCCGGCCTGACGGCCCGGATCACGCTCGGCCTGGCCGTCGCCCAGCAGGACCCGGACGAGGCGGTGGAGCAACTGGACCGGGCCCTGACACTGGCCCGCGAGGACGGACACCTGAACAACCAGGCGTGGTGCCTCAACTGCAGGGGCGTGGCGCTGCGCCAGACGGGCCGGTACCAGGAGGCACTGGCCAGCCACCGGGAAGCCTTCGCGCTCCTGGACGAGCTGTTCGAGGAACACTGGAAGATCCATTTCCTCAACGGCTACGCCGAGACCTGCCGCCTCGCGGGCCTCCCGGAAGAGGCGCTACGACTGCACCGCGAGGCCCTCGAACTGGCCCGGAGGCTCGGCAACCAGCACGCGGAGGCGCTGGCGCAGGAGGGCATCCAGCAGCTCGTGCCGGCTGGGTAGCGCCCCGAACGGGCGCGACCGGCCACGGAAGACCCGCGGCCGGCCGACGACAGCAACGCCCTACGGCGACTAGCCCCTGAGGACAGCCCCCGTGCGCTCTCCCGCGAGGGCAACCGCCGCATCCCGAGCCGCCGACGCCTCGTCCACCGTCAGCGTCCGGTCACCGGCCCGGAACCGCAGCGCGTACGCAAGAGACTTCTTGCCCTCGCCCAGCTGCTCCGCGTTCTCGTACACGTCGAACAGTCGGATGGACTCGAGGAGTTCACCCGCACCCTCGCGCAGCGCCGCCTCGACCTCCCCGGAGGGGATGGGCCTGTCGACCACGAGGGCGACATCCTGCGTGGCGACCGGGAACGTGGAGATGCTCGGCGCCTGCGGGGCGCCGTCGCCCACCGCCTCCAGGGCGTCCAGGTTCAGCTCCATCGCACAGGTGCGCTCGGGCAGCCCCAGGGCCTTCAGGACCCGCGGGTGCAGTTCGCCCGCGTGGCCGACGACCCGCTCCGCGCCGTCGGCGAGGACCACCAGCTCGGCACAGCGGCCGGGGTGCCAGGGGCCGTACTGGCCCTTGCGGACGATCAGCTCGGCACCGGCTTCCCGCGCCACGGCGCGTCCGGCCTCCAGCGCGTCGGCCCAGTTCGCCGGGCGGCCCTTGCCCCACCAGCCGGCCTGCTCGCGGGCCCCGGTGAGGACGACGGCCACGTGCCGCGGCTGCTCGGGCAGCGCGGCGTTCAGCGCGGCGATCTCCTCGTCGGTGGGACGCCGGTCGACGGGCAGGTGCGTGGCGACCCGCTGGTCCTCACGGGGGTGGAACACCAGCCCCGTCTCGAACAGCGCCAGGTCGTGCGAGCCCCGGCCGTCGTTGCGCCGCAGGGCACCGAGCAGGCCCGGCAGCAGCGTCGTACGCAGCGCGGGCTCCTCGTCGCTGAGCGGGTTGACCAGCTTGACGACACGGCGGGCCGGGTCGCCGGCCTCCAGGCCGAGCTGGTCGAAGACCTGCTCGCCGACGAAGGGGTAGTTCGGCGCCTCGACATAGCCCGCGCCGGCCAGCGCGCGGCCGACCCGGCGGTGCAGCCGCTGGCGGTGGGTCAGGCCACGGCCGGAGGGGAGCTTGGGCAGCGTGGAGGGCAGGTTCTCGTAGCCCTCCAGGCGGATGACCTCTTCGGCGAGGTCGTTCGGGTCGACCAGGTCGGGCCGCCAGGACGGGACGGTGACGATCAGCTCGTCCTGCCCGTAGACGTCACAGCCGACCTGCTGCAGGCGGCGGACGACGGTCTCACGGCCGTAGTCGACACCCGCGACCTTGTCCGGGTGGTCGGCCGGGATGGTGATGGTGTGCGGCGCGGAGGGCGCGACGATCTCGGTGACGCCGGCCTCGGCGGTACCGCCCGCGAGCAGCACCAGCAGGTCCACGGTGCGCTGCGCGGCGGCCGCGGCGGCCTGCGGGTCGACGCCGCGCTCGAAGCGGCGGGAGGCCTCGGACAGCAGCTTCTGGCGGCGGGACGTACGGGCGATCGCGACGGCGTCGAAGTGGGCGGCCTCGATGACCACGTCGGTCGTGCCGTTCACGCCGTCCTCGGTGACCTCGTGGTCGGCGATCTCGGTGTTGGCGCCGCCCATCACACCGGCGAGGCCGATCGGGCCGCGGTCGTCGGTGATGACCAGGTCCTCGGCGTGCAGCTTGCGCTCGACGCCGTCGAGGGTGACCAGCTTCTCGCCCTCCTGGGCGCGGCGCACGCCGATGGTGCCCTGGACCAGCTTGCGGTCGTAGGCGTGCAGCGGCTGGCCCAGCTCCATCATCACGTAGTTCGTGACGTCGACGGCGAGCGAGATCGGGCGCATGCCGACCTTCTGCAGCCGGCGCTGCAGCCAGATCGGGGAGCGGGCCTCGGGGCGCAGGCCGGTGACGGTGCGGGCGGTGAAGCGGTCGCAGCCGTGGGGGTCGGAGACCTGGACCGGGTAGCCGTAGGCGTTCGGGGCCGGTACGTCGATCAGGGCCGGGTCGCGCAGCGGCAGGCCGTAGGCGATGGCGGCCTCGCGGGCGACACCGCGGATGGACAGGCAGTCGCCGCGGTTGGCGGTGACGGCGATGTCCAGCACCTCGTCGACCAGTTCCAGCAGCTCGACGGCGTCCTTGCCGACCTCGGTCTCCGGCGGCAGCACGATGATGCCGTGGGTGCCGTCGTCGCCCATGTTCAGCTCGTCGCTGGAGCAGATCATGCCGCGCGAGACCCGGCCGTAGGTCTTGCGCTCGGCGATCCGGAAGTCGCCGGGCAGCACGGCGCCGGGCAGGGCCACGACGACCTTGTCGCCGACGGCGAAGTTGCGGGCACCGCAGATGATCTCCTGCGGCTCGCCGGTGCCGTTGGCCTGGGCGACGTCGACGGTGCAGAAGCGGATCGGCTTCTTGAACTCCGTCAGCTCCTCGATCGTCAGCACCTGGCCGACGACGAGCGGGCCGGTGAGGTCGGCGCCGAGCTGTTCGACGGTCTCGACCTCCAGGCCGGCCGAAATGAGCTTGGCCTGGACGTCGCGGCCGGTCTCGGTGGCCGGCAGGTCGACGTACTCCCGCAGCCAGGAAAGCGGGACCCGCATCAGATCTCCATCCCGAACGGCCGGGTGAACCGGACGTCACCCTCGACCATGTCTCGCATGTCTTCGACGTTGTGGCGGAACATCAGCATCCGCTCGATGCCGAACCCGAAGGCGAAGCCGCTGTACTTCTCCGGGTCGACGCCGCAGGCGGTGAGCACCCGCGGGTTGACCATGCCGCAGCCGCCCAGCTCGATCCAGCCCTCGCTGGAGCAGGTGCGGCAGGGCCGGTCCGGGTTGCCGACGGACTCGCCCTTGCAGACGTAGCAGAGCATGTCCATCTCGGCGCTCGGCTCGGTGAAGGGGAAGAAGTTCGGCCGCAGCCGGGTCTTCATGCCCTCGCCGAACAGCGTCTGGACCATGTGGTCCAGGGTGCCCTTGAGGTCGGCCATGGTCAGGCCCTCGTCCACGGCGAGCAGCTCGACCTGGCGGAACACCGGGGTGTGGGTGGCGTCCAGCTCGTCGGTGCGGTAGACGACGCCGGGACAGATCACGTACACCGGCAGCTCACGGTCGAGCAGCGAACGGATCTGCACGGGCGAGGTGTGGGTGCGCAGCACCACACCGGACTCGGTGCCGCCGTCCGGGCCCTGCACGAAGAAGGTGTCCGCCTCGCCGCGGGCCGGGTGGTCCGGGCCGATGTTCAGGGCGTCGAAGTTGAACCACTCCGCCTCGACCTGCGGGCCCTCGGCGACCTCGTAGCCCATGGCCACGAAGATGTCCTCGATGCGCTCCGAGAGCGTGGTGAGCGGGTGGCGGGCGCCGGCCGGGACGCGGTCGTACGGCAGCGTGACGTCGACGTCCTCCTCGACCAGCACGCGGGCGTCCCGCTCGGCCTCCAGCTCTGTCTGGCGGGCCGCGAGGGCCTTGTTCACGGCGCCGCGGGCCATGCCGACGCGCTTGCCGGCCTCGGCCTTGGCGTGCGGGGGCAGGGCGCCGATCTCGCGGTTGGCGAGGGCCAGCGGGGAGGCGGGGCCGGTGTGGGCGACCTTGGCCTCGTGGAGCGCGTCGAGGGAGCCTGCGGCGGCGAAGGCGGCGAGCGCCTCGTCCCGCATGCGCTCGATCTCTTCCGGTTTCAACGCCTCGACCTCGACAGGGTCGTACGACTTATTGGGTGCCGACATCTCTTCCCGTGCTTCCGATTGTCCCCCAGCTGACGCTGGGAGGTGCCCCCTGGCGGATGGTCCCCGTCACCGACTCGCGAGGGCCGCGTGAAGGACACAAAGGTGCCAAAGGCCGAGTCTAACGGGGTGGAGACAGACGAATGGCCCGCGGACCGCTAGGCGAGATACGCCGGCGCGGCCACGGGCAACGTAAATCGGAACTCGGCGCCGCCGCCGGGGGCGCGGCCGACCGTGATGGTGCCGCCGTGGGCCTCGACGATGCCCTTGACGATGTACAGCCCGAGGCCGGTGCCCCCACGCTTGCTGCCCCGCCAGAAGCGGGTGAAGACGCGGTTCATGGACTCCTCCGGGATGCCGGGACCCTCGTCGCTCACCGTGACCGACGTGCCGGTTTCCTCGCCCTCGCGCGGGGATGCGCAGGGCGTCACGTCCATGGTGACGGTTCCCTCGCCGTGTCGCACGGCATTTTCGATGAGGTTGCTGAGCACCTGGTCGATCTTGTCGGGGTCGGCCCACAGATCGGGCAGCGGCTGTTCGATGCGGAGCAGGAAGCGGTCGGCGGGCTGGCCGGCGGTGACATAGGCCTGGATGTGCCGGGAGACGGCGGCCCCGATGTCGACGGGCTGCCGGCGCACCTCCAGCCGCCCGGAGTCGATCCGTGAGATGTCGAGCAGCTCGGCGATGAGCCGGGTGACCCGGTCGGCGTCGGCGTCGACGGTCTCCAGCATCAGCCGCTTCTGGTCGTCGGTGAAGCGTTCCCACTTGGCGAGGAGGGTCGCGGTGAAGCCCTTCACGGAGGTGAGGGGCGAGCGCAGTTCATGGGCGACCGTCGCTATCAGCTCGGCGTGGCTGCGCTCGGTACGGCGACGGGCCTCGGTGTCCCGCAACGAGACGACGACCCGCTGGACGGGTCCCAGGGGCCGCTCCCGCACATACCGGGCGGAGACCAGCACCTCCCGGCCGCCGGGCAGCAGCAGATTGCGCTCCGGCTGCCGCATCCGGATCGCGAGGCCTCCGTAGGGATCGGTGAGCTGCCACCAGCGGCGGCCCTCCAGATCCTCCAGCGGCAGCGCCTGCTCCAGCGGCCGGCCGAGGGCGTCGGCGGCGCGCAGGGCGGTGATCCGTGCGGCGGCGGCGTTGAAGCAGACGACCCGGCCGCGCTCGTCGGCGACGACGAGGCCGTCGGGCAGCTGGTCGGGGTCGAGGGCGTAGCCGTGGTCACCGGGCCGGGGCGCGGGTGTACGTCGCGCGCCCCGCCCCTCCGGCGTGGTGCTCGTGCCGGCCACACTCATCCCCGTACCCCACCTCTCAGACGGCGCAGGGCCCCCGAGTTGGTCACCCTACTAGCTCTGGGTGACGGAGCGGCACCCTCCGGAGGCGCGCTGCGCACGGGCCGACGCGTAGAGACATACGGCGGCGGCCGTGGCGAGGTTCAGGCTCTCGGCCCTTCCGTGGATCGGCACGCGCACCACGGCATCCGCGAGCGCGCGGGTCTCCTCCGGCAGGCCCCAGGCCTCGTTGCCGAACACCCAGGCGGTGGGCCCGCCCATGGTGCCCCTGTCCAGCTCCTCGTCGAGGTCCCGGTCCCCGGCCCCGTCGGCGGCGAGAATGCGCACCCCGGCGTCCTTCAGCCCCGCGACGGCCCGCTCCACCGGCACCCCGACGGCGACGGGCAGGTGGAAATGGGATCCCACCGAGGCGCGTACGGCCTTGGGGTTGTACAGGTCGACGCTGGCGTCGGTGAGCACCACCGCCTCGGCGCCGGCGGCGTCGGCGCACCGCAGCACGGTCCCGGCGTTCCCGGGATCCCGCACATGCGCGAGCACGGCGACCAGCTTCGGCCGGGCGGCGAGGATCTCCTCGAAGGGCGCGTCGAGGAACCGGCACACGCCGACGAGCCCCTGCGGGGTCACGGTGGTGGAGATGTCGGCGATGACGTCCTCGGACGCGAGATGCACCCGGGCGCCCGCATCCCGCGCCGCCCCGATGATGTCGGCGTACCGCTCCGCGGCCTCCACGGTGGCGAACAGCTCGACGAGGGTGGGGGCGCCGCCGACCCGATGCCCAGCCGCCTCCCGAACGGCCTGCGGCCCCTCCGCGAGAAACAGCCGGTCCTTGCCCCGGAAGTTCCGCTTGGCGAGCCGCCGGGCGGCGGAGACACGGGCGGACCGGGGGGAGATCAGCTCGGGAGCGGGCGTCATCCTCTTCTTCACCTTCGGGAAATTCATCTGTTCGTGGCGCCGGCGGGTCTCAGCGCCCCGTCAGGGGCGGGGGGAACTGCGCGAGCGACCACGACGCGCCCGCAGCCGAACGAGCATCTCACGGACGCCAACAACAGGACCCGCAAGCCGTAAAGCCTGCGGGTCCAGTGAGCATCGACTCAAAGCCGGCGCAGCGTCACGCGGCCTTGGGCGCGTTGACGTCCGAAGGCAGCGCCTTCTGCGCAACCTCGACGAGCGCGGCGAAGGCGCCCGCGTCGTTGACGGCCAGCTCGGCCAGGATCTTGCGGTCGACCTCGACGTTCGCGGCCTTCAGACCCTGGATGAAGCGGTTGTAGGTGATGCCGTTGGCGCGGGCAGCGGCGTTGATGCGCTGGATCCACAGCTGACGGAAGTCGCCCTTGCGCTTCTTGCGGTCGTTGTAGTTGTAGACCAGCGAGTGGGTGACCTGCTCCTTGGCCTTGCGGTACAGACGCGAACGCTGACCGCGGTAGCCGGAGGCCTGCTCGAGGATCGCCCGGCGCTTCTTGTGGGCGTTGACTGCCCGCTTGACGCGTGCCACTTGTTAACTCCTTGTAGCGGGGTCGTGGTGGTCCTCACACGACCCGGAAACGATTCGGTCCCGGTCCAGACGCACGGCGCTCAGTCGGCGCCGCTGTGTCACTTGCCGAGAAGCTTCTTGATCTTCGCGGCGTCGCCCGGGGCCATCTCGGCGTTGCCGGTGAGGCGACGCGTGACGCGGGACGACTTGTGCTCGAGCAGGTGGCGCTTGCCGGCGCGCTCGCGGAGCACCTTGCCGGAGCCGGTGATCTTGAAGCGCTTGCTGGCACCGCTGTGCGACTTGTTCTTCGGCATAGCGCCGTTATCTCCTCGTCGGTGGCGCTCCGGTGCCCGGTCGCGAAACCGGGCACGGTGGAGCGTCGCTCTCTTCTGTCGGTTACATCCTCGGGGACCTGGGGTCCCCCGGGGATCACGCCTCGGCGGGCTCCTCGGCGGACGCCTCAGCCTCGGCAGGGTTCTGCGAACGACCGGGGTTGGCCTTCGCCTCCGCCTTGCGGGCTTCCTGCGCCTGTCGGGCCTCGGCCATGGCCTCGGTCTTCTTCTTGTGCGGACCGAGGACCATGATCATGTTGCGGCCGTCCTGCTTCGGGTTCGACTCCACGAAACCGAGGTCCTGGACGTCCTCCGCGAGGCGCTGCAGCAGTCGGTAGCCCAGCTCGGGACGGGACTGCTCGCGACCACGGAACATGATCGTGATCTTGACCTTGTCGCCCTGCTTGAGGAACCGTACGACGTGACCCTTCTTGGTGTCATAGTCGTGCGGGTCGATCTTCGGCCGGAGCTTCATCTCCTTGATGACCGTGTGCGCCTGGTTCTTGCGCGCCTCACGGGCCTTCATGGCCGACTCGTACTTGAACTTCCCGTAGTCCATGAGCTTGCACACGGGCGGACGGGCGTTCGCCGCGACCTCGACCAGGTCCAGGTCGTACTCCTGCGCAAGCTCCAGTGCCTTCGCGAGCGGGACAATGCCCACCTGCTCGCCACTGGGACCGACAAGTCGCACCTCGGGAACGCGAATCCGGTCGTTGATGCGGGGCTCGGCGCTGATGGATCCTCCTCGGTAGCACCACACGGCGGTCTGGCGGACAGCCGCGTATGTCTGTTCGTTAGACCTAACCGCGCCGAAGCACAAAAAATGCCCCGGACGATCACAGGCGGGGCTCCAATGACTACCGGAGCACCGCCGCGGTGACCGCGGGGCGCACTTTCGGGCGACTCCATCGTCCGTACGGAACGATGGTGGCCGCCTGACCGGGTGACCCGCCGTCCCGAGGGACGGTCAGGTGGGAGATCGGAGCCTCCACTTGTGGGCTGGGCACGCACTGCTGTCCAGCCGGTCGTTACACAAGGTTAGCAGCACCGACGGGGAAGGGCTAATCGAAGCACACCCACGGTCTCCGCCAGGGCTCTCCCGGGGCGCTCCGGCGCACCGCTTATCGTGTGGGGCATGAGTGAGACCCCTCCTGAGAACCCCGACTTCGACGCGATGACCCGCGATATCGCCGAGGTCCCCGCCGTCGAGGTGATCGTGACGGTCGCCGTCAACCTGATGAGCGCCGCCGCCGTGAAGCTCGGGCTGAGCGAGGAGGGCGAGAAGTACAAGGACCTGGACGAGGCCCGCAAGCTGATCACCGCGCTCGCCGGCCTGCTGGACGCGAGCACGACCGAGATCAGCTCCTTCCACGCGGCGCCGCTGCGCGACGGTCTGAAGTCGCTGCAGCTGGCATTCCGCGAGGCGTCGATCGTGCCGGACGAGCCGGGCCAGGGGCCGGGCGAGAAGTACACCGGCCCGGTCTACGGCTGACCGAGGGCCGTAGCTCTACTACCCGCGTACGTACAGGGGCTCGCCCGGAGGCGTGGTCCCGGCCGGCAGCAGTGCCAGGTCGAGGCCGCGCACCAGGCGGGCCCTCAGTGTTTCGTCGGCGGCGAGCCGCTCGGCGACCGCGCGGGCGGCCTCGGCGGGCGGGGCGGCCGGGTCGAGGACCAGGGCGAGGGTGCCGTCGGCGTGTCCGGGCCCGAGGTGGGCGCGCAGCACGGCGGGCTCCGCCGCCACGACCGTACGGACGGCCTCGACGACGGCCGGGTCGGCGAGCGGGTCGGTGCTGGTGCGGCCCTCGGCGAGGGCGAGCAGCGCCGGGCCGGTCAGCTCGAAGGGCACGGGCCCCGCGAGGTCCAGCACGACCGTGTCGGCCTTCTCGTGGGCGGCGGCCTGCAGCGCCTGGTGCAGGGGTACGGCGACCGGGCGGGCCGCGGGGTCCCAGCGGGCGAGGGAGTCGGTGGAGGTGAAGGCGGGCAGTGCGGTGCGGTCGCCGGCCCTCAGGGTGGGTACGGCCATGTCGCTGGTCTTCTCGCGACGCAGCCCGTTCTCATCCACCTCGGCCTCGCCCAGCACGGCGACCACCGGGACGAGCAGGCGGGCGCCCTTGAGCGCCTCCAGGACGGGCCCGAGGGCGCTGCGGTCCTCGGCCCAGGCGGCGAGCGCGGCGCTCAGCCGGGGGTCGGCGGAGCCGTCGTCGTCGGAGAAGCCGGGGTCGGGAATGTTCTTGTTCGCCACGGTCACCGACCCTATAGGCACCTCGCCGACCCGCTGCACGGGAGCCTTCACAGGAACCTCAGCGTTCCCTGAGCCCCGTCTCATGTCCGTCCAACGAGGTGCACAGTCGCCGGCCCGAGCATCGCGGCCATGGAGTCCTCCAGAGCCCGCCGGCGCCGTCGTGCGCGCCCGTCCCGGTGCCGTCCCTGCTGTACACCGCTCTCGCCGTGGTCGCCGTGGGCGGGGTGACGGCCGGCGGCACGGCCTATGTGAGGACGCGGGCGCATCCGGGCACGGCGGCCGTATCGTCGGCGGCGACGCCCTCGGCCTCCTCCTCGGCCGGGGCGGGCGAGGAGGCCTCGGTGGAGCCCGTGACGGAGCCGGCGGTGGACCGGAAAGCGCTGCTGGGCAAGGCGCTGACGGCGGTGAGCGTGCCGTCGGGCGCACAGGTGTCGGCGGCGGTGCTGGCGGTGGACTCCGGGGAGAGCGCCGCGTACGGCGACGCGGCCTTCGACACGGCGAGCATCGTGAAGGTCGGCATCCTGGCCACGCTGCTGCTCCAGGCGCAGGACGCGGGCCGGCGGCTGACGGCGGCCGAGCAGGCGTACGCCACGAAGATGATCGAGAACAGCGACAACGCCTCCGCCACGGCGCTGTGGCACGCCATCGGGCGGGCGGACGGCCTGGACGCGGCGAACAAGCGCTTCGGGCTGACCGCGACCTTTGGCGGCGAGGGTGAGCTGTGGGGGCTGACGCAGACCACGGCGGCGGACCAACTCGTCCTGCTCCAGCAGGTGTTCGGCAAGGACTCCAGGCTGAGCGAGGCCTCCCGGACCTATGTGCAGGGGCTGATGAGGTCGGTCGAGGCGGACCAGCGGTGGGGGGTGTCGGCCGCCGCGGAAGGCAACTCCTGGGCGCTGAAGAACGGTTGGCTGGCGCGCAGCACGACGGGGCTGTGGGACGTCAACAGCATCGGGCGGATCACGGTGGACGGCACCGACTATCTGGTGGCAGTGCTGTCGAAGGGCACGCAGACACAGGCGAAGGGCATCGCGCTGGTGGAGGCGGCGGCGAAGGCGGCGGTGTCGGCGTTCGCCGGTGAGTGATCCGGCTACCGGTGCCAAGTGATCGGGGTGCGCCTCAGAGCCGCTGCCTGCGCCCCCGCCACAGCGCCACGCCCGCCACCAGCAGGACCCCGCCGGTACCGCCGGCCAGGGGGCCCGCCCAGTCGGCGGTCGAGGACGTGGCCCTGGGGGCGTCCGGACCTGTGCCGAAGTACTTCTTCCCGTACGACGCCGCGCGCAGGCTCTGCGGCCTGAGCCGCTCGGCCGCCCGCAGTGCCGCCGCCGGGTCGATCATGCCGAAGCCCCGGGAGTCGTCCCGGCCGCCGACCGGCGCGTCCCGGGCCGTGTCCTCCAGGAGCTTCTTGATCTGGGCCGGGGTCAGTTCGGGGTGGGCGGCCTTGACCAGGGCCGCGGCGCCGGAGACGAAGGCGGAGGCGGCCGAGGTGCCCCAGCCCTCGTAGTACTTGTGGTCGGGGTCGGCGATCACCACGTCGACGCCGGGCGCGCTGACCGCGGCGTACCAGCGGCGGGTCGAGAAGGAGGCGCGGGTGCCGTAGCGGTCCACCGCGGTCGCGGCTATGACGCCGGGGTAGGCGGCCGGGTAGGAGACATGGTCGCCCTTGTCCCCGCCGTTGCCCGCGGAGGCGACGACCACCACGCCCTTCTTCAGGGCGTACTGCACGGCCTCGTCCTCGCTGGGCTCGGGGTGCGCGGAGTTCGAGTCGTCGCCGAGGGAGAGGTTGATGACGTCGGCGCCGTGGTCGGCGGCC
This sequence comes from Streptomyces sp. NPDC031426, assembly GCF_055581585.1. Taxonomy (NCBI): domain Bacteria; kingdom Bacillati; phylum Actinomycetota; class Actinomycetes; order Kitasatosporales; family Streptomycetaceae; genus Streptomyces; species Streptomyces sp. NPDC031426. Next base: position 261,440 of record NZ_JBVIJE010000005.1, on the reverse strand, counting down.
CAGCGGATGCCCTCGGCGAGGGCGTTGCCGCGGCTGGTACGGGCCTTGGCGCGGGCGGGGTCGCCGTCCTCCAGGATCACCCGCACGGGCAGGATCTTCGCCTCCGGAGCGACGCCCATGACACCGGCGCCGCCGCCGGGGCCGTGGCCGTGCCCGGCGATGATGCCGGCCATGGCGGTGCCGTGCCGGGCCCAGTCGCGGTCGCCCTGCCTGGCCCCGAAGCCGATCATGTCCTTGGCGGGCAGGACGTTGCCGGCGAGGTCCGGATGGTCGGCCTCGACGCCGGTGTCCAGGACGGCGACGGTGACGCCCCGGCCCTTGGTGGTGCGCCAGGCCTCGTCCAGGTGCAGCGCGGACAGGCCCCACTGCTGGGCGCGGATGCCGTCGGCGTGGGCCGTGGTGGCCGGCGCCAGGGCGAGGGCGCCGGCGAGCAGCAGGCTCAGCGCCGCGCCGGCGGGTTCCACACGGTGGCGGCCGCGTATCGACTGCCTCGATCGCCTCATGAAGGTTTCTCCGTGGCCGTGCCGATGCTCTGGCGCAGGCGCCGTTCGATGCGGTCGGCCAGGCCCTGGGCCTCGTTGCCGAGCCCGGCCTGGGCCGGTGCGGTGGTGGCGCCGGCGCTGACGGCGTCGGCGGCGGGCTGGGGCACGTCGACGCTGCGGCCGTCGGCCCAGCCGGAGACGGCGTAGGCGACGACGGGGGCGTCCGTGAGGACGGAGATGGTCCAGGAGGCCCGCTGCCTGTCGCCGAAGCCGGCCGCGGCGGTGCCCTTGGCCGCGTACGGCCGGGGCATCAGGTCGGCACGCCGGTCCAGGCGCTGGGCGCGGAACTGGTGGGCGAGCGCGGACATGCCGGCCGGGTCGGCCTTGGTGAACAGCAGGCCGACTGTGGTGACATGGCTCTGGGTGGCGTCGGTGTACGTGGCGCGCAGCAGGCGCCGGCAGCCGACCGGGGCGAGCACCTTGGCCAGCAGCGGGTCGAAGGCGTGCGCGCAGCCGGTGTCCGGGGCCACGGCGATCCTGGTCCAGGTGCGGTCGGCGCCGCCGGGTCCGGCGCCGATGCCCTGGACGGTGGGCGGGAACAGCTGGTCCACGGCCATGTCGTGCCAGAGCGCCCCGGCGGTGGCGAAGTGGTCGCCGGAGGTGTCGTCGCCGCCGTCGTCGGTGAGCCAACTCCCGGTAACGGCGCCGCCGATGAGCCCGAGACCGAGCACGAGACAGGCGGCAGCGGCGGCGGTACGAGGGCCGATGCGGTGCCATGTCCGCCCACCGAACGGCTCGCTGTCCCCGTCCGCCATGACGGGCCGCGCGGCCGGAGAACTCCAGGACAGCGCCGGGTCCGGCGACGACGTGGGCGGTGGGGGGCCGACGGGATACGCCGGCGCCATGGGACTCCAGGCGCCCGTCCCCGGGCGCCCGGCGGACACCGTGGAGGGGGACGCGGAGGCGGCACGGCGCTCTCCGCCCGACCCGCCGGAGGACCGGCCGGGCGCGGCGGCGGGGCGCGCCGCGTTCGGGGCGCCGGTGACCGGGCGGAGCCGGGCCGTCGTCTCCGAGGGGGTGATCGGGCGGGCGGAAGCCGTCGTCTCCGACGGTGTGACCGGGCGGAGCCTGGCCGTCGTCTCCGTGGGGGTCTCGACGGGGGCTCCCGGCCGCCGGGACTCCCGTCCGGGGCGGTGCGCATCGCGCCCTGTGCTCGGCGGCGCGTCGGGGAACCGGGCCGAGGCCGGCGGCGGAGGCGGGCTCGCCGGTGCGCCGGCCGCGGGCACGACGGGACGCGGCCCCACGGACCGACGCGCTTGCCCGGCACGGGGACCAGGGCCTCCGGGGAACGGCCGGCCCTCTGGCGCCGCGGCCTCACCGGACGGCGAGCCGTCGGCGGCGCGCCGCGAGTCACTGGCGGCGGTCCGCCCGACGGAACGCGAGTCACTGGCGGCAGTCCGCCCGACAACAGGCGCGCCGTTGCCCGCGGACGGCCCGGCGGAGCGGGAGCCGCTTCCCGCAGAGCCCGCGGCGGAAGGCGAGCCCGTGCCCGCGGCCCCTGCGGCCGAGGCCGGGCCCGCACCCGGGTCCCCTGTGCCCGAAGCAGAGGCCCTGCCCGTGAGCCCCGCGGCCGACACCCGGGCATCGCCTCTGGCGGACCCCGCCAAAGACCGGCCATCGCCCATGAAGTCCCCGCCCAAAACCCACTCTTCACCCCCGGCTGACCCCACCGAAGACCGGCCCTCACGCACGTAGCGCCCAGCCGACGGCCGGCCCTCGACCGGGGCGGCCCCCGGAGAAGCGCCCTCCTCGCCTGCCGCGCCCCCGGTGGCCTGGCGAGGGGCGCGCGGGGTGAAGACCGACGGCTCGTCGTCGGGGTCGTCGGGCGGGGTGGACGGGCGGGGCGGGACCGGGGGGCGCGGCGGGACGGGGGCGTGGCGCGCTTCCGTGCTCATGCACCCCCCGTTTCCTCGTGCCCGGGCCCGTCCTCACGTACGCGGGCCGCTGCGCTGCTCGGCCGCGCCCGGCGCCGAAGCTCCGTCCCGGGCACGCATACCCGTACGTCCGGACCGGCATCCCGGTTCAGGTGAAGCGGCCGTGCGCGTTCCGCCGTACGTGCGCGTCACTCTACGGGTTGTACGGGCCGGAATCAGAACCAGTCCGGGGCGCCGGGGCATCTGCCCGGAACGTCCCCCTACCCTGCGGTAATCCTGTCTGGCAGGCTTCCGTCATGACTGCGCGCGCCGCCGACCGGGCCCGTTACGACCGGGCCACCGCCCATCTCGACGCCCCTCTCGCGATCGTGGACCTGGACGCCTTCGACGCCAACGCGGCCGATCTCGTCCGCCGGGCCGCGGGCAAGCCGGTCCGGGTCGCCAGCAAGTCGGTTCGCTGCCGGGCCCTGCTGGAGCGCGTCCTGGCGATGGACGGCTTCCAGGGCATCATGTCGTTCACCCTGGCCGAGTCGCTGTGGCTCGCCCGCTCCGGTTTCGACGACGTGCTGCTGGCCTATCCGTCCGCCGACCGGAGCGGTTTCGCCGAGCTGGCCGCCGATCCCAAGCTCGCCGGTGCGGTGACCGTGATGGTGGACGATCCGGCGCACCTCGACCTCATCGACGCCGCCCGCGACGGCGGACGGGAAGTGGTGCGTGTCTGCCTGGAGTTGGACACCTCGCTGAAGTTGCTCGGCGGCCGGGTCCGGGTCGGGGCGCGGCGTTCTCCGCTGCACTCCCCCACCCAACTCGCCGAGCTGGCCCGGTCGGTGGCCCGGCGGCCGGGCTTCCGGCTGGTCGGGATCATGGCGTACGAGGGGCACATCGCGGGCGTCGGGGACGCGGTGGCCGGGCGGCCGCTGAGGTCCCGGGCGATCCGGCTGATGCAGGCGGCGGCGCGCCGGGAGCTGGCCGAGCGGCGGGCCGCGGTCGTGCGCGCGGTGCGGGCCGTCGTACCGGACCTGGAGTTCGTCAACGGCGGCGGCACGGGCAGTGTGCAGCACACCGCCGCCGAGGACGCGGTGACCGAGATAGCGGCCGGTTCGGGGCTGTATGTGCCCCGGCTCTTCGACAACTACACCTCGTTCACCGGCCGCCCGGCCGCCCTGTTCGCCCAGCCCGTCGTACGGCGCCCGGGGGTCGGGGTGGTCACCGTGCTCGGCGGCGGCTACCCGGCCTCCGGCGCCGCCGGCCCGGACCGGCTGCCGGTGCCGTACCTGCCCGAGGGCCTGAAGTACGACCCCCAGGAGGGCCCCGGCGAGGTGCAGACCCCGCTGCTCGGCTCGCCCGCCGACGATCTGCTCATCGGCGACAGGGTGTGGTTCCGGCACGCCAAGGCCGGCGAGCTGTGCGAACGGTTCGAGGCGCTGCACCTCGTCGAGGGCGACGAGGTGACAGCGACCGTACCCACCTACCGGGGCGAGGGCCGGACCTTCCTGTGACCGGACGGCCTACAGGGGCGTGACGTACGCGCCCGCGATTCCGCCGTCCACCAGGAAGTCGGTGGCGTTGACGAACGAGGAGTCGTCGCTGGCCAGGAAGGCGACGGCGGCGGCGATCTCCTCGGCCTCGGCGAACCGGCCGACCGGGATGTGCACCAGGCGGCGGGCCGCCCGCTCCGGGTCCTTCGCGAACAGCTCCTGCAGCAGCGGGGTGTTGACCGGGCCCGGGCACAGGGCGTTCACCCGGATGCCCTCCCGGGCGAACTGCACGCCCAGTTCGCGGGACATGGCCAGCACGCCGCCCTTGGAGGCCGTGTACGAGATCTGGGAGGTGGCCGCGCCCATCCGTGCCACGAAGGACGCGGTGTTGATGATGGAACCCTTGCCCTGGCGCCGCATGTAGGGGATGGCGGCCTTGCAGCACAGGTACACAGAGGTGAGGTTGACCTCCTGGACCCGCTTCCAGGCCTCCAGGCCGGTCTCCAGGATGGAGTCGTCGTCCGGCGGGGAGATGCCGGCGTTGTTGAAGGCGACGTCGACGCTGCCGTAGGTGTCGTACGCCGTCCTGAACAGCGCCTCGACCTGCTCGGGGTCGGTGACGTCGGTCTTCACGAAGAGTCCGCCGACCTCGTCGGCGACGGCCTTGCCGCGGGCCTCGTCCACGTCCGCGCAGACCACGTGGGCGCCCTCGGAGGCGAGCCGGCGGGCGGTGGCGAGGCCGATGCCGCTGCCGGCTCCGGTCACGACGGCGGTACGGCCGACCAGGCGGCGGCAAACACTGTTGTCGGTCACTGTGCGGGGCCCTCCGTGCTGATGAAGACGTTCTTGGTTTCGGTGAAGGCGGTCAGGGCGTCGGGGCCCAGCTCCCGGCCGAGGCCGGACTGCTTGAAGCCGCCGAACGGGGTCCAGTAGCGGACGCTGGAGTGGGAGTTGACGGACAGGTTGCCCGCGCGGACGGCCTGGGAGACGCGCAGGGCGCGGCCGAGGTCCCGGGTCCACAGGGAGCCTGAGAGGCCGTAGGGGGTGTCGTTGGCGAGGCGGACGGCGTCCTCCTCGTCGGTGAAGGGGAGGAGGACGGCGACCGGGCCGAAGATCTCCTCGCGGGCCGCCCGGCCGTCCGGCCGCTCCCCCGTCAGGACTGTGGGCGGGAACCAGAAGCCGGGGCCGTCGGGGGCGCTGCCGCGCAGCGCGGGGGCGCCCTCGGGGACGTACGACCGTACCCGGTCGAGCTGCTGACGGGAGATCAGCGGGCCCATCTGGGTCTTCTCGTCGGCGGGGTCGCCCACCACGACGGAGGCGAGGGCGTCGGCGAGGAACTCACGGGCCTCGTCGAGGACCGTCTCCTGGACCAGGATGCGGGTGCGGGCGCAGCAGTCCTGGCCGGAGTTGTCCAGGAAGGAGAAGGGGTCGAGGGCGGAGGTGAGGTCTGCGTCGGCGAAGACGATGTTGGGGCTCTTGCCGCCGAGTTCGAGGGTGACCGGCTTGACCAGCTTCGCGCAGCGCTCCATGACCTCGCGGCCGGTGCGGGTGGACCCGGTGAACACGATCTTGGCGACGTCCGGGTGGTCGACGAGGGCACGTCCGGCGGTGTGGCCGTAACCCGGCAGCACCTGGAAGACGTGCTCGGGCAGGCCCGCGTCCAGGGCGAGTTCGGCGAGGCGGAGCGCGGTGAGCGGGGTGGTCTCGGCGGGCTTGAGGACGACCGCGTTGCCGGCCGCGAGCGCCGGGAAGGAGCCCCAGGCGGCGATCGGCATCGGGAAGTTCCAGGGGGCGATCACGCCCACGACACCCAGGGGCTCCTGGAAGGTGACGTTCCAGCCGCCGGGCACCGGGATCTGCCTGCCGAGGAGGCGTTCGGCGCCGCCGGCCGCGTACAGCAGCAGGTCGCGGGCGTTGCCGGCCTCCCAGCGGGCGTTGCCGAGGGTGTGGCCGGCCTCGCGGACCTCCAGCCGGGCGAGTTCCTCGGTGTGGGCGTCGACCACGTCCGCGAAACGGCGCAGCAGCCGGGCCCGGTCGGCGGGGGCGAGGGCGGCCCACCCCGTCTGGGCGCGTGCGGCCCGTACGACGGCGGCGGCGACGTCCTCCTCGCTCGCGGCGGGGACGGCGGCGACGACCTCTTCCGTGGCGGGGTTGAGGACCTTCAGCTCGTGCGGGTCGGACACGTGATGACCTTTCACAGGCGTTGTCACAGGCGTTCGAAGGAGCGGCGCAGCTCCCAGTCGGTGACGGCGGCGTCGAAGGCCTCCAGCTCGACGCGCGCCATGTTGCGGTAGTGCGCCACGACCTCGTCGCCGAAGGCCGCCTTGGCGATGGGGCTGTTCTCCCACAGCTCGGCGGCCTCGCGGAGCGTCGTCGGCACGTGCTCGAAGTCGGCGGTGTAGGCGTTGCCCGGGCACGGCTCGGGCAGTTCCAGCCGCTGCTCGATGCCGTACAGGCCGGCCGCGACGAGGCCGGCGACGGCGAGGTAGGGGTTCACGTCCCCGCCGGGGAGGCGGTTCTCGAAGCGCAGGGAGCGGCCGTGGCCGACCACGCGGAGGGCGCAGGTGCGGTTGTCGTGGCCCCAGGCGACGGCGGTGGGTGCGAAGGAGCCCGGCTGGAACCGCTTGTAGGAGTTGATGTTCGGGGCGTACAGGAGCGAGAAGTCGCGCAGCGCGGCGAGCTGTCCGGCGAGGAAGTGCCGCATGACCTCGGACATTCCGTCGCCGTCGGCCATGGCGTTGGTGCCGTCGGCGTCGGCGAGGGAGAGGTGGATGTGGCAGGAGTTGCCCTCGCGCTCGTTGTACTTGGCCATGAAGGTGATCGAGACGCCCTCCTGGGCGGCGATCTCCTTGGCGCCGGTCTTGTACAGCGCGTGCTGGTCGCAGGTGACGAGGGCCTCGTCGTAGCGGAAGGCGATCTCGTGCTGGCCGGGGTTGCACTCGCCCTTGGCGGACTCGACGGTGAGACCGGCGCCCGCCATGTCGTTGCGTAGCCGGCGCAGCAGGGGCTCGATGCGGCCGGTGCCGAGGATGGAGTAGTCGATGTTGTACTGGTTGGCCGGGGTGAGGCCCCGGTAGCCCGCGTCCCAGGCCTGTTCGTAGGAGTCCTTGAAGACGATGAACTCCAGCTCCGTGCCGACCTGGGCGGTGTACCCGAGTTCGGCGAGCCGCTCCAGCTGGCGGCGCAGGATCTGGCGGGGCGCGGCGACGACCGGGGAGCCGTCGTTCCAGGCGAGGTCGGCGACGAGCAGCGCGGTGCCGGGGTGCCAGGGGATGCGGCGCAGGGTGGCGAGGTCGGGGTGCATGGCGAAGTCGCCGTAGCCGCGGTCCCAGGAGGACATGGCGTAGCCGTCGACGGTGTTCATCTCGGTGTCTACGGCCAGGAGGTAGTTGCAGCCCTCGGTGCCGTGCCGCAGCACCTCGTCCAGGAAGAAGCGGGCGGCGAACCGCTTGCCCTGCAGCCGCCCTTGCATGTCGGGGAAGGCCAGGACGACAGTGTCGATCTCACCGCTCGCGACGAGGGCGTGCAGTTCCTCGACGCCGAGCGGGGGTGTGCGGTCTGCCACGGGAGAGCCTCCTTCGGCGCCTTCGCGCTTTTTCGGCCGGGCCGGGAGCCATAAGGTATTGCTCAGGACCATTGCTTGGGAAGGGGGTACGGCGGATGTCGCGGGAGACGGAATGGCAGGAGGCGCATACGCCGGGAGTCGTCGACCGGCTCGCTCCGGTGCTGCGGCCGGTGCGGGCGGGCAACGGCTTCGAGGAGGCGCTGGAGCAGATCCTCCAGGTCGTGCGGCTCGGGCTGGTGCCGGGCGGGGAACGGCTGCCGGCCGAACGGGAGCTGGCGGAACGGCTCGGGATCAGTCGGGTGACGCTGCGCGAGGTGCTGAAGGTGCTCACGGACCAGGGGCTGGTGGAGGCGCGGCGCGGGCGCTATGGCGGAACGTTCGTCCTGCCGCGCTCGGACGCCGGCGGCGAGGACGAGCTGCGGCGGCGGATCGCCGAGGTCGACATCGAGGACGTGCTGCGGTTCCGTGAGGTGCTGGAGGTGGGTGCGGCCGGGCTGTGCGCGGCGCACGGGCTGACGGACGAGCAGGCGGACCGGCTGCGCGAGGCGCTGGCCCGCACGCACGACGCCCCGCTGGCGGACTATCGCCGGCTGGACACCCTGCTCCACCTGACCCTCGCCGAGCTGTGCGGGTCCCCCTCCCTGACCGCGCAGTACGCGGCGGTCCGGGCCACGGTGAACGACCTGCTCGACTGCATCCCGCTGCTGGTGCGCAACCTGGAGCACTCGCAGCGCCAGCACACCGCGCTGGTCGAGGCGGTGCTGGACGGGGACGCGGACGGCGCGCGGGAGATGATGCGGGAGCACTGCGCGGGCACGGCGGCGCTGCTGCGGGGCTTCCTGGCGTAAGGCGGTTCTGGAAAGGTATGGACGTAAACCTTTGACTTCCGGGGAGGGCGGCATGACGGTACGACCGCTGATCGGCATCAGCACCTATCTGGAGTCCGGCGCGCGCTGGGGCGTGTGGGAGCTGGACGCGGCTCTGCTGCCGGCCGGCTATCCACGGCTGGTGCAGCGGGCCGGCGGGCTGGCCGCGATGCTGCCGCCGGACGCACCCGAGCGCGCGGCGGAGACGGTGGCCCGGCTGGACGGACTGGTGATCGCGGGCGGCCCGGACGTGGACCCGGACCGGTACGGCGCCGAGCGCGAGCCCCGTACCGGTCCGCCCGCCCCGGCCCGCGACGCCTGGGAACTCGCCCTGATCGAGGCCGCGCTGGACGCCGGAACGCCGGTGCTGGGCATCTGCCGGGGCATGCAGCTGCTGAACGTGGCGCTCGGCGGCACGCTGGTCCAGCACCTGGAGGGACACGCGGAGGTGGTCGGCGTGTTCGGCGGCCACCCGGTGAAGCCGGTACCGGGGACCCTGTACGCCGGGATCGTCCCGGAGGAGACGACGGTGCCCACCTACCACCACCAGGCCGTGGACCGGCTCGGCGCGGGACTGGTGCCGTCGGCCTACGCGGCGGACGGCACGGTGGAGGCGATCGAACTGCCGGCGGACCGGGGCTGGGTCCTGGGCGTGCAGTGGCACCCCGAGATGGGTGAGGACCTGCGGGTGATGTCGGCGCTGGTGACAGCCGCTTCCTGAGTCACAGTCCGGCGGTGCCGGGTTCGTTCAGGGCGAGCACCCCCGGTCCCGGCCGAGCCGCGCCCGTCACCCCCGCGTCAGCGACAGCAACTCCCGGGCCGGGCCGGTGGGCCGGTGTCCGGTCGGCCAGACCGCTCGCAGCTCGCGGTGCAGGGACACGCCCTCCACCGGGATGCTGACCAGGCGGCGCATCGCCAGCTCCTCCCCCACGGCCAGCTCGCTGAGCACCGAGGGCCCCGCGCCGCTGACCGCCGATGCCTTGACCGCCGTGGTGGAGGACAGCTCGATCAGCGGGCGGGCAAGGCCGCCGAGCGCCGCGTCCAGGACCTGCCGGGTTCCGGAGCCGCGCTCGCGGAGGATCAGCGGGGTGCCCGCCAGCTCCTCCGCCGTCACCGGGCGCCGGCGGCGGGCCCAGGGATGGCCGGGCGCGGCGACGACGATCAGCCGGTCACGAGCGATGACGGCGGAGTCCAGACCCGTGGGGACGGACAGGCCCTCCACGAACCCGAGGTCCGCCTCCCCGGCCAGCAGGAGTTCCGCCACCTTCGCCGAGTTGCCCGCGAGCAGCGACACGGCCGTGTCGGGCCGCCCGGCGTGCAGCGCGAGGAGCCAGCCCGGGAGCAGGTACTCGGCGATGGTCATGCTCGCCGCGACCCGGAGGCGCGAGTCCCGCCGGTCCCGCAACGCGCGCGCACCCGCGTCGAAGGCCGCGGCCGCCTCCACGACCCGGCGGGCCCAGTCCGTCACCAGGGCGCCCGCGTCCGTGAGCCGGGAGCCGCGGGGCGAACGGTCGACCAGGGCCACGCCCAGTTGCCGCTCCATGGAGCGGATCCGGCTGCTGGCCGCGGGCTGGGTGATGCCGACCTCACGCGCCGCCGCCCCGAGACTGCCCAGCCGCGCCACCGCCAGCAGCAGCTCCAGCGCGGCCAGGTCAGGCACCCGGTGTGCCAGTGATGCCGTGTGCTCCTGCCGCCCCTCCACGTCACTCATAAGACCAGCTTATGCCCTGATAGAAGGGAACTCCCTGGTCAGGCCGAGACGGCAGCGGCACGGTGAAACCATGGTCACCGCAGCCCAGCCCTTGTCCACCGCCGCTGTCCCACGTGCCGCCGGGGTCCGGCACCTGGGCCCCAACTGGTACGCCGCCGTCATGGGCACCGCCATCCTCGGCTCGGCCGGTGTCGCGCTGCCCGCACCCGCGGCAGCTCTGCGCGACGTCTTCGCCGGGGCCTGGGCGCTGTCCCTGATCATGCTGGTGGCCCTGCTGGCGACCCGGGCCGTGCACTGGACCCGCCATCGCGACCAGGCCCGCGCCCATCTCCTGGACCCGGCCATGGCCCCGTTCTACGGCTGTCTGTCGATGGCCCTGCTGGCGGTCGGCGGCGGTGCCGTGACGGCGGGGCAGGAGGTGGTCGGCACCGGCACGGCCGTCGCCCTGGACTCCGTACTGTTCAGCGCGGGTACGGCCGTCGGGCTCGCGGCCGCCGTCGCCCTGCCGTACCTGATGGCCGTACGGCACCGCGTCCAGCCCGCGCAGGCCACCCCCGCCTGGCTGCTGCCCCTGGTCGCACCCATGGTGTCGGCCGCGCTCGGCCCGCTGCTGGTGCCGCATCTGCCGGCGGGCCAGCCCCGGGAGACCCTGCTGCTGGCCTGCCTCGCCCTGTTCGGGCTGAGCCTGCTCGCGACGCTGCTGATGCTGTCCCTGGTCTTCGCCCGGCTGGTCACCGGCCCGCTGCCGCTCGCGCTCACCCCGACCCTGTTCCTGGTCCTCGGCCCGCTCGGGCAGTCCACCACCGCGGTCGGCAAGATCGCGGACGCGGCACCCGGGGTCGTACCGCCCCTGTACGAGCGCGGCCTCGCCGTCTTCGCCGTCCTCTACGGCGTGCCGGTCATGGGGTTCGCGCTGCTGTGGCTGGCGCTGGCGACCGCGCACGTGGTGCGGGCCCGCCGGCAGGGCATGGGGTTCGCGATGAGCTGGTGGGCCTTCACCTTCCCGGTGGGCACGTGCGTCACCGGCGCGATGGCGCTCGCCCGGCACACCGGTCTCGCGGCCTACGACGCGCTGGCCGTCGCCCTGTACGCCCTGCTCGCCGCAGCCTGGCTGGCTGCCGCCGCCGGCACCGTACGCGGCCTGCTCAGCGGCGAGCTGCTCGCAGCGCCTCGGCCAGCACCCGTGGCGCCTCGGCCAGAGACGGTCCGTACCAGGTCAGGTGCCGCCCGCTGACCAGGGCGCAGGGCAGGCCGGGAAAGGCCTCCGGGCCGTCCTCGGCGGTGAAGCGGTAGGGCTCGTCGGGCAGCACCACCAGCTCGGGGGCCGCGGCGCACACCTCGTCCAGCGGAACGCGGGGGTAACGGTCGCGGTGACCGGCGTACAGGTGGTCCACACCGAGCCGGGCCAGGACATCACCGGCGAACGTGTCCCGGCCGAGGACCATCCAGGGCCGGCGCCAGATCGGTACGACCGCGGTCCTGCGCTCGACCGGCTCCGGCAACGCGTCCCAGGCCGCCTCCGCCTCCTCCAGCCAGCGGGGCCGTCCCTCGGCACCGCACGCGGTGAGCACCCGGTCCAGCTCGGCGAAGGCCTGCGGAACGTTGCGCACCTCGGTGACCAGCACCTCGAGGCCTGCGCCGCGCAGAGCGTCGAGGTCCGGGGCGCGGTTCTCCTCCTCGTTGGCGATCACGAGGTCGGGGGCGAGGGCGAGGATACGGTCGAGCCTGGGGTTCTTCGTCCCGCCGATCCGGGTGACCTCAAGGTCGGCCGGGTGGGTGCACCAGTCCGTGGCCCCGGCCAGCACGCCGGGCAGCGTCCCGGCCACCGCCTCGGTGAGGGACGGGACCAGTGAGACGACCCGCACTACCGGGACCGGTCCTGAACGGCCTCGATGTGCTCGGCGACCGCCACCACGATCACCCGGGTGTCCGGCACCGTCGCCCGCCAGCGATGGCGTACCCCACCGGTCAGATAGAGCGTGTCGCCTCGCCCGAGGCGATACGCGCGTCCCTCGGCCTCTATCTCCACCGCGCCGTCGGCGACGTACATCAGCTCGTCGTTGCGGTGCTGGAACTCGCGGCCGGCGTCGTGGTCGCCGGTGAACTCGGAGGCGTGCAGCTGATGGTGGCCGCGCACCAGGGAGCGGGTCCGGGGGTGGAAGTCGCCCTCGGCGACCGGGTCGGCGCGGACGACGTCCACGCTGGCAGCCGGGTCGGCGGCGGCGAGGAGTTCGACGGCCGTGGTGCGCAGGGCGTCGGCGAGCTTCTCCAGCGAGCCGCGGCTGGGGCGGGCCCGGTCGTTCTCGACCTGGCTGAGGAAGGGCACCGACAGACCGCTGCGCTCGGCCACGACGGCGAGGGTCAGTTCCAGGGCACGGCGGCGCCGCCGCACGGCCGCGCCCACCCGCACGGGCTGCTCTTTGTGGTCGCCCATCGCTCCGGCTCCCTCCCTCGCTCGTCGTGCCGCTGTCCGGGTGCCCGGGTCGGGACACACCTCTTCTGATGACTTCTCTGCACCCTACGCATGTTCGGCAAACCGTTTCACGCTGCTGTCACATACCCGAGATGCCGCCGAGCCGCCACCCTCACGGTTCGCGCCAGCGTGACGGGGCCCCGGGCCGGTCCTGGGCGGCATCCGGAGCGGGTGCGAATACGCCGACCAGCAGGGGCGGGGGCGCGGGGCGGGGCCAAGGGTCGTCACGGAACGTGGTTGGCCGGATCCTTGCCGTACCCGGTACAGCGCGCCCGAAGTACCGAAGACACCGCGAGGAGCCCTTCCGGAGAGCTCGCCGACCGGGGACTGTCGGTGCCGTACGGCATGATGCGAGCGTGACCGGACGACTCATGCTGCTCGACACCGCATCGCTGTACTTCCGCGCCTATTTCGGCGTCCCGGACTCCGTGAAGGCGCCGGACGGCACGCCCGTGAACGCCGTGCGCGGACTGCTGGACTTCATCGACCGACTGGTCAGGGACCACCGTCCGCAGCACCTGGTGGCCTGTATGGACGCCGACTGGCGGCCGCAGTGGCGGGTGGACCTCATCCCCACCTACAAGGCGCACCGCGTCGCCGAGGAGCACGAGGACGCGCCGGACGTCGAGGTGGTGCCGGACACCCTCTCGCCGCAGGTGCCGGTCATCGAGGAGGTGCTGGACGCGCTCGGCATCGCCCGGGTCGGTGTCGCGGGGTACGAGGCGGACGACGTGATCGGCACGTTCACCGCGCGCGCCGACGGCCCGGTGGACATCGTCACCGGCGACCGCGATCTGTACCAGCTGGTGGACGACGCGCGCGGGATCCGGGTGCTGTATCCGCTGAAGGGCGTCGGCACCCTGCAGCTGACCGACGAGGCGGTGCTGCGCGAGAAGTATGGCGTCGACGGGCGGGGGTACGCGGACCTGGCGCTACTGCGCGGCGACCCGAGCGACGGCCTGCCCGGCGTGGCCGGCATCGGCGAGAAGACGGCCGCCAAGCTGCTGGCAGAGTTCGGTGACCTGGCCGGGATCATGGCGGCGGTCGACGAACCGGGGGCGAAGCTGACGCCGTCGCAGCGCAAGCGGCTCACCGAGGCCGGCCCGTATGTCGCGGTCGCGCCGAAGGTGGTGCGGGTGGCGGACGACGTACCGCTGCCGGACGTCGACACGGCTGTGCCGCGGGCGCCGCGGGACCCGGCGGCCCTGGAGCAGCTGGCCGAGCGGTGGGGGCTCGGCGGCTCCCTGCAGCGGCTGCTGGCCACACTCGCCGTGGGGCCGGCCGAGGCGTGACCGGAATATTCCGGCAAAGGCTCACCGCCGGTGTCCGGGACAGAGGTGTGACCGCAGGGCGAGATGCTAACTTAGGTAAACCTAACCATCTTGCAGGAGGCCGTGATGGCAGAGCGTCCGGTACGAAAGCCGCGCAAGCCCCGCACCGCCCACGTGGTCCGCACCGAGCGGCTGACCCCGCACATGCAGCGTGTGGTGCTCGGCGGCGAGGGTCTTGCCGACTTCGGGGCGGACACCTGCACCGACCACTATGTGAAGCTGCTCTTCGGCCCCGAGGGCGTGACCTACCCGGAACCCTTCGACCTGGAGCGGATCCGCGCGGAGTTCCCGCGGGAGCAGTGGCCGGTGACCCGGACCTACACCGTGCGCGCCTTCAATCCCGAACTCCGCGAGCTGACCCTGGACTTCGTCGTCCACGGCGACGAGGGCCTGGCCGGCCCGTGGGCATGCCGGGTGCGGCCGGGTGAGGCCGTGCGCTTCCTGGGCCCCGGCGGTGCCTACGCCCCCGATCCCGCGGCCGACTGGCATCTGTTCGCCGGTGACGAGAGCGCGCTGCCCGCGATCGCACGGTCCCTGGAGGCGCTGCCCGCCGACGCCCGCGCGCATGCCTTCGTGGAGGTGTCCGGCCCCGAGGAGGAGCAGAAGATCGACTCCGATGTGGCGGTCGTCTGGCTGCACCGCGGGGACCGGCCGGTCGGCGAGGCGCTGGTGGAGGCCGTACGCGCCCTTGAGTTCCCCGAGGGCCGGGTGCACGCGTTCGTGCACGGCGAGGCGGGCTTCGTGAAGGAGCTGCGCCGGCTGCTGCGGGTCGAGCTGGACATCCCGCGCGAGGACCTGTCGATCTCCGGCTACTGGCGCCTGGGCCACAACGAGGACGGCTGGCAGGCCTCCAAGCGGGAGTGGAACGCCCGTATCGAGGCCGAGCAGGAGAGCGGCGCGGCGGCGGCCTGAGCGCGGCCCCCGCTCAGGTCTCGTTGATCCTGCCGAACGGGATGTGCACGCTCGGCGTCGTTCGGGACGTGCTCTGCAGGTGCGTCACCTGGTCGTCGAAGAAGATGTGCGGTCTGAGTACGGTCATGACCGCGCTCTTGTCGATGCCGCCGAGGAAGAAGGCGCCGTTGACGGTGACGCCCCACTGCTTCAGGCTCCGCACGGCCCGCTCGTGGGCCGGTGCGGCGCGCGCGGTCACGATGGAGACGTGGATCCGGCTCGGGTGGTCCGGGTCGGTCCTGCGCCGCTCCTCCTCCCGGCGCTGTATCCGGTTCACACCGGCGAGGAAGTCCCGCAGCGGTCCCGGGTCGTGCGGGGTCGCCGCGTTGCGGGTCTCGTGCGCGCGGAACTCCTCCAGGCCGCCGGACTGGTACACCTGCTCGGCGGCATCGCTGGCGAGCACCCCGTCGAAGTCGAACGCGATCCGCAGCTCCGGGTCGTCCGGGTCGTCCGCGTACGACGATCCGAGCACATGCCCGGCCGGCAGGCCGGCCGCGACCGCCTCGCGTACGTCGTCGCCGTTCGCGGACAGGAACAGGGACATGTTCAGCGCGGTCATGAACGCGTACGGCGACCTGCCCTGCATGAACACGGCCCGGCTGACCGGCAGTTCATGGGCCTCGATCGAGCGCATGACCCTGAGGCCGGTGTCGGGGTCGTTGCGGGAGAGGATGATGACCTCGACGAGCGGGTCTCCCGGCTCGCCGAGGTCGTTCAGCGACAGCAGCCTGCGGATGAACGCGAACGCGACCCCGGGGCGGAGCGTGTTGTCCACGTTCTCCTCCTGGTGGGCCCGGTAGGCCTCCTCGCCCTGCTCGCGGAAGACGGCGTCCGACTCGCGCAGGTCGAACAGGGCGCTGGAGGCGACACCGACGACGAGCCGGTTCGCGAGGTCGTAGGACGGCATGTCCTCCATCTTCACACCGGGCACGGCATGCGCGTTCACACCGACCATCTTCACACCGGGCACGGCATGCGCGTTCACACCGACCGCTGGCAGGAGCGGAAGGTGCGGATGGACAGCCACACCGCCGCGATCGCCGGCGCGAGCAGCGCGCCCCCGCGACCGAGGGCCTCGCCCCACTCGGGATGCTCGGCCGGCGCCGAACGGGCGCCGGGCTCAGTCGCCCCGCACGCGCGCGTGCAGATGCATGTCGTGCCAGCCGTCGGCATGGAGCAGGGCGCTGCGCTTGGTGCCCTCGGCGGCGAAACCGGCCTTGACGGCCACGCGGCAGGATGCCTCGTTGGCGGTGGCGTGCGAGAGTTCGAGGCGGTGCAGACCGATCTCCTCGAACGCCCAGCGGGACAGCGTGGCGGTGGACCGGACCGCGACACCGCGGCCACGTGCGCGTGCCACCGTCCAGTACGCGACCTCGGCGCAGCCGTCGCCGAGCGCGATCTCGCGCAGCGCGACCCGGCCGAGCAGTTCGCCGGTGCCCGCGTCCACGACGGCCCACTGGGCCTGGCGCTCTTCCTTCCAGCAGCTCTGCCACTGCGCGATCCAGCCGGCGACCTCCTCCTCGGAGTCGGCGGACCTGATGTGCCACTGGTGCATCAGCGGGTCCTGGAAGGCGGCGTACACGTCGGGCGCGTCCCTCGCCTGCCAGGGGCGCAGCAGCAGCCCGTCGCCGGTGGGAAGGCTGGGCTGGGGGACACGGGCGAGGGTGCCGGCCGGCACGACCGGGCTGTTGAGATACGGCATGATCGACATCCTGCCCCCCGCACGGCCGCCGGCCCACCGGTTTGCGCCTCGTACCCTTGACCCCGATGAGACGCCGTACGCCACTCCCGCCCGCCCCGCTCCCCCAGCGCGACGGGGTCGACCCCGTACGGGTCCGGCTGCCGTACGGCGGGACGTGGGCCACCGTGCGGGAGCATCTGGTGGAGCGGCTGACGGGGGCCGGGCCCGGGATGATCGAGTCGATGTTCGACTCCGGGCTGGTCGTCGGTGCCGATGGGCGCGCGGTGGCGCCGGACGCGCCGTACGAGCCGGGGATGTTCGTGTGGTTCCACCGCGAACTGTCCGCCGAGGTGCCGGTGCCGTTCCCCGTGCACGTCCTCCATCGCGACGAGCACATCGTCGTCGCCGACAAGCCGCACTTCCTCGCCACGACCCCGCGCGGCAGCCATGTGGCCGAGACCGCGCTGGCCCGGCTGCGGTGCGAGCTGGACATCCCGACGCTGACCGCCGCGCACCGCCTGGACCGGCTGACGGCGGGGCTGGTGCTGTTCACCGTGCGGCCCGAGGAGCGCGGGGCGTATCAGACGCTGTTCCGGGACCGGCGGGTGCGCAAGGAGTACGAGGCGGTCGCGCCGTACGACCCCGCGCTGGCCCTGCCCCGGACCGTGCGCAGCCGGATCGTGAAGGAGCGCGGGGTGCTGGCGGCCCGGGAGGTAGAGGGGGAGCCGAACGCCGAGACCCATATCGAGGCGGCCGGGCACCGCGGCGGGCTGGCCCGGTACCGGCTCGTCCCGGCGACCGGGCAGACCCATCAGCTGCGGGTGCATCTCAACGCGCTCGGTGTGCCCATCCTCGGCGACCCGCTCTATCCGGAGGTGACCGCCCCGGTGCCGGCCGGCGACTTCCGGCGCCCGCTGCAACTGCTCGCGCGGAGGCTGGAGTTCACCGATCCGGTCACCGGCGCGGAGCACACGTTCGTCAGCGGACGCGTGCTCCAGGCCTGGGAGTCGTACGACGGCTGGGCGGCCCGGGGCTGAGCACTCCGGGGGAAGAGCCGCGACGGGCCGCCCTTGGGGCGCGGTTACTCCCCGCGCCACCAGTCCAGCAGCCGCCGCCAGACGCCCCGTCGGCGCGCCGCCGGCTGCGGAGCCGTGGGGTAGGGCTCGGGCACGACGGGAGGGGGGGTGGTGGGGCGGGGCTCCATGGCGGGCTGGTCGAGGTGCGCGGTGCCGGGCTGCCCGGTGCGCTGCGGCGGGACCGGCACGGGCCTCGGCAGCGCGTTGACGTCCTGCTGCGGCTTCGGCTCGAAGCGCACGGGCAGCGACACCAGATGCCGGGAGGCGATGGACGAACGCCAGGTCAACTCCTCCTCGGCACAGTCGAGCTGGATGTCGGACAGGCGGATCAGCAGGGCGTCGACGCCGACGTCGGCGATGGCCCGGCCGATGTCCTGGCCGGGGCACTCGTGCGGACCGCCGCCGAAGGCGAGATGGGAGCGGTTGCCCTGCATGCTCGCGGACAGGTCGGGGCGGATGCGCGGGTCGAGGTTGCCCGGCGCGGGTGCGAAGAGCAGGCCGTCGCCCTTGCGGATGCGCTGCCCGCCCAGCTCGGTGTCCTGCTTGGCGTAGTAGCCGAGGACGGTGCTGAACGGCGGCTCGTCCCACAGGGACTGCTCGATCGCCTCCGGCACGGTCATCTGCCCGCCGCTGAGCTGGGCGCGGAAACCCGGCTCGGTGAGGACCATGCGCAGCGCGTTGGAGAGGAGGTTCACGGTGGCCTCGTAGGCCGCGAAGAGGACGAGCCGCAGATGTTCGCGGACCTCGTCGTCGGTGAGCCCGGCCGGGTGGGTGACGAGGTGACTGGTGAAGTCCTCCTGGGGCCGGGCGCGGCGCCGGGTGGTGAGCCGGCTCAGCGCGTCCATGACGTAGGCATGGCTCTGGATGGCGGTCTCGGTGCCCTTCAGGGCGTCCCGGGCGGCCTGCACCATCCGGTCGTTGTACTCCTCGGGCATGCCGAGGATCTCGCACATCACGGCCATCGGCAGATGCTCGGTGAACTGCGAGACCAGGTCGGCCCGGCCGCGTTCGCAGAAGCTGTTGACCAGGCCCTGGGTGTGGCGGCCGATGTGGCGGCGCAGCGTGCGGTGGTCGATGGTCTCCATGGCCGCGGTGACCGCGGCGCGCAGCCGCTGGTGCTCGTCGCCCTCGGCGTGCGAGCAGATCGGCTGCCAGGCGATGTGCGGCATCAGCGGGTGGTCGGGCTTGACCATGCCCTCGGTCAGCGGGCCCCAGATACGGCTGTCACGCGTGTACACGGAGGGGCTGCGCACCAGCTGCTGGTTCTCGGCGTGCCCGAGCACCACCCACATCGGTACGTCGTCGTGCAGCAGCACGGGTGCCACGGGGCCGTGCTGTTCCCGCAGCCGCTCGTAGAGGTCGCCCAGATCCTCCGCGTCGGGGCCGTAGAGCCGGTGCAGCCCGCCGGGGCCCAGGCGGTGCGCGGGGCAGCCCGGCGGAGGTCCGGGGGTGGGGTCTGTGTCGGTCAGGGACGGGGATTCAGACGTCACGGTGTCGCTCCGGAACGAAAGGGGGTGGGGGTCGGTCGGCCGGGGATCAGATCAGGGCGCGGGACAGGGCGATCGAGTGCAGGAAGCGCATCAGGGTCATCAGCACGTCCTTGCTGGAGGCCCGCCGGCGTACGTCGCACTCCGTGATCGGGATCTCCGGGGTCAGGTCGAGCGCGGTGCGCAGTTCCTCCACGGGGTAACGGGGCGCGTCGGGGAAGGAGTTGACGGCAACGACGAAGGGCACGCCGCGCTCCTCCAGCCGGCCCATGACGTCGAAGCTGACCTCGAGACGCCGGGTGTCGACGAGGACGACCGCGCCGAGCGCGCCCTCGAACAGCCCGTTCCACAGGAACCAGAAGCGTTCCTGGCCGGGGGTGCCGAAGAGGTAGAGCACCAGCTTGTCGGTGATGCTGATGCGGCCGAAGTCCATGGCCACGGTGGTGGCCGTCTTGGACTCGGAACCGTAGTTGTCGTCCACGCCGATGCCGGCCTGGGTCATGGTCTCCTCGGTGGTCAGCGGTCTGATGTCGCTGACGGAACCGACCATGGTGGTCTTGCCGACGCCGAAGCCGCCCACGATCACGATCTTCACCGCGGTCTCGGCCGTGTGCGGCAGATGATCCTCGGTGCGTGGTCCGGGGATGGTGTCAGAGCCGTTGAAGTCCATGCATCACCGCTTCGAGGAGTGAACGGTCGGGGAGCGCCCGGCGGACGATCGGGGCGCGCACCTGCACCAGTTCGGCCGTGATCAGCTCGGTGATCAGGACGGTCATCGCGCTGAACGGCAGATTCAGGTAGGCCGAGAGCTCGGCCACGGACAGGGGGTTGGCACACAGCCGCAGGACGGCGGCCTGCTCCGGTGAGGCGGCCATGTGCGGCGCGTCGCGCGCCACGATCAACGTCACGAGGTCGAGCTCGGCGCGTGCGCCGTCCTCGGATCCGGCGACGGTGTACAGCCGTTCGGGGTTCTTGGGCTCGGCCTCGCCGTCGGCCGGCCCCGGTGCCGGTGGCTGCGGGGGTGGAGGCGGTGGGGGCTTCGGCTCGCGCCGTTTGCGTCGTGGAGGAGTCATACGGTCTGCCCGTTCCGCCGGGGCGGACTGGTGAGGTGGGCTCCGATCCGGACGACCAGGTCGCGCATCATGCCGCTCATCCGGCCCGGCTCGCAGGTGACGTCGGCGAGTACGGCGAGGTAGGCGTTGTCGCCGGCGTTCATGAGGTAGAAGTAGCCGCCGTCGATCTCGAAGACGACGACCTGCATGTCGCCGGCGCCGGGGAGTTCCTTGATGATGGCGCCGGCCAGGCTCTGCACGCCCGCGCAGGCGGCGGCCACCCGGTCGGCGGCGTCGGGGTCGCCGCCGTAGCGGGCGATGCGCAGTCCGTCCGCGGAGAGGACCACGATCATCTCGATGCCCGGCACGCCGTCGTTGAGCTGCTTGAGCATCCAGTCGATGTTGCCTCGCTGCTGGATCACTTGAGGTCCCCCTCGTCGTCGGCCTCGGTGGTGCCCTCGACGGGCTCGTCCGCATAGTCGTTGAGCAGGTGCACGTACTTTTCCGGGTGCCTCGTGAAGTCGGTCAGCTCGGGCCCGGTGGCGCCCTCGGGCATGCCCTTGCGCAGGCCGTTCCAGAAGTCCTCGATCCCCTGGCCGAGCGGCCGCTCCATGAGCTTCTTGCGCACGGGGTCGATCTCGGGCTCCGGTTCCGGCTTGGGCTGCGACCAGATGGTGGGCCTGCCCTCGCGCTCGGCCTGCTCGATCTCGGCCTGCTCGGCGAAGCGCTGGCTGATCGGGGTCTTCATCCGGCTGCGGCGCTGCGGCAGGCCGCCCGCCGTCCACTCGGTGACCACCGGGACGTCGTCCTCCATGGAGATCCCGGCCGGGATCTTGGGGCTGGTGGGGCGGCGCCGCTTCGGCGGGCGCTTGGGTCCCTCGACCGCGCCGAGCGCGGGAATGGGGGTGCCGGTGGCACCGATGCCGTGGGCGGCGCCGACACCGGGCTCGGTGGTCGTCATCACGCGCGGCACGACGAGGATCGCGCGGCAACCGCCGTAGGCGGAGGCCCGCAGCGAGACCTCCATGTCGAACATCTTGCACAGGCGGCCGACGACCGCGAGGCCGAGGCGCGGGTTGTCGCCGAGGTTGTGGGCGTCGTCGAGGTTCTTGGCGTCCTCGATCATCTTCTCGATGCGGGCGCGGGACTCCTCGGTGAGGCTGACCCCGGCGTCCTCGATCTCGATGACGATGCCGGTCTGCACCTCGGTGGCGGTGACGTGCACCTTGGCCGTGGGCGGCGAGTAGCGGGTGGCGTTGTCGAAGAGCTCGGCGGCGGCGTGGATGACCGGCTCGACGGAGGTGCCCTTGATGTTGATGTTGACGATGGAGTTCAGCTGGATGCGGCGGTACTCCAGGATGCGCGACATGGCACCGCGCAGCGTGCTGTAGAGGGAGACCGGCAGCGGCCACTGGCGGCCGGGACGACCACCGCCGAGGACGGAGATGGTGTCGGCGAGCCGGCCGATCAGCGAGGTGCCGTGGTCGATGCGCAGCAGGTCGTCGAAGACCTCGGGGTTGCGGCCGTGGTCCTCCTCCATCTCCCGCAGTTCGTTGGACTGCTGGTGGACGATCGCCTGGACGCGGCGGGCGACGCTCACGAACGACTGCTCGGTGGCGTCACGCATGATGATCTCGCGCTCGGCTCCGCGCATCGCGGCGCGGAACATCTCCCGGTAGGAGTCGGGCAGGCTGCGCAGTCCGGGGTCGACGTCGTAGCCGTTGACCATCACGTCCCGCAGCGGTTCTCCGGCCCGCAGGCGCAGATGGCCGTGCGGGATGATGTCGCTCGCGAAGCGCCCGATCAGTTCGTCGTGGGCGGCGAGCCGGTGCTCCAGATACGCGGTGTGACGGGCGTGCTCGGCCTGTTCCTCGCGTAGTCTGCGGCCGCGGCGGGCGGCTTCCGCGCCTGTGACGAGGACCAGCAGCAGGGCCACGGCCCCGACCACGCCGACGACGATCCGGGCCGACGCCGGCCCCAGGGCGATGGCCGCACCGGTCGCGGCGACCATCAATATGGCCGGCGGCAACAGCACGCGAGCGTAAGGCCGTTCACGGCCACCGGGAGGCTTCTGAACACTCACCATGGATGCCTTCTGGGATGAATCGGCTGGGTGTCGGGGGAGCTTTTGCGGGGAAGGTTCATGGAACTGTCGGGATCTATCGCATGATTGGGAACAGGCGCACGAATTCACCTCAACTCGGTGCGCCGCGGGCGAGCTTAGTCCGACCGGATCATCGCCGTGTCATATTCAGCAAGCACCTGAAATCGCCCGTGCGACGGGAGTACGCTCGCTCCATTTACACGCTCAGCACGTATTCGAACACGTTTGGTCACGGCGTACGGGCGTGCGAAAGTGACTCACCGTGATAGGCGAATGGGGGCCCGAAAGGGCCCCCAATGCAGTCGTCCGCTCCGGCGAACCGGAGATCACCCGACCGACGAGTAGGCGACGACTCCCCGCAGCAACTGATCAACGGCCTTGCGCGCGGCCTTCGCCACGGTCGAGCCCTCGAAGGGGGCCGCCGCGGAGACCTGGCCCAGCACGTCGATGACCTGCTTGCACCAGCGCACGAAGTCTCCCGCGGGCATGTCCGCCTCGCGCAGCACCTCGTCGAGCCCCTTGCCCGAGGCCCACATGTACGCCGCCCAGGCGAAGCCGAGGTCCGGCTCACGCTGCCCGACGCCCTCGGTCTGGTTGATCCGGAACTCCTCCTCCAGAGCGTCCAGCCGGCCCCAGATCCGGACCATCTCAGCGAGCGCCGCCTTGGCCTTGCCCGAGGGCAGCTTGGGCGCCATCGCATCGTCGCCGACCCGTGCCTCGTACACCAACGCCGAGACGCAGGCGGCGAGTTCGGCGGGGCTGAGCCCCTCCCAGACCCGCTCGCGCAGGCATTCGCTGGCCAGCAGGTCCAGTTCGCCGTACAGCCGGGCCAGGCGCTTGCCGTGTTCGGTGACCTCGTCGGCGCGCAGATAGTCCAGCTCGGTCAGCAGGGCCACGATCCGGTCGAAGGTCCGCGCGATGGTGTTCGTACGGCCCTCGATGCGGCGCTCCAGCTGCGAGGTGTCGCGCAGCAGCCGGTGGTAGCGCTCGGCCCAACGGGCATGGTCCTCACGGTCGTTGCAGCCGTGGCAGGGATGCGCGCGGATCGCGGTCCGCAGGCGGGCGATCTCGCGGTCGTCCGCGGCCTGCGAACGCTTCTTGCGGGCCCGCTCCGGCGGGATGTGCCCGGCCTTGGTGCGCAGCGCGGAGGCGAGGTCCCTGCGGGACTGCGGCGAGCGCGGGTTGAAGGACTTCGGGATCCGCATCCGGTCCAGCGGCTCGACCGGCACCGGGAAGTCCATCGACGCCAGCCGCTTGACCTGACGTTCGGCGGTCAGCACCAGCGGGCGCGGGCCGTCGAGGTGGTCGAGGCCGCGGTGGCCGTTGGACCGGCCGGCGGGCAGGCCGGGGTCCAGCACCAGGGCCAGGCCGGCGTACTTGCCCGTGGGGACGTGGATGACGTCGCCCGGCCTGAGCCGCTCCAGGGCGCTGGCTGCCTCGGCGCGCCGCTGGTTGGCGCCCTGCCGGGCCAGCTCGGTCTCGCGGTCCTTCAGCTCGCGGCGCAGGCGCGCGTACTCCTCGAAGTCGCCGAGGTGGCAGGTCATGGAGGCCTTGTAGCCGGCCAGGCCCTCCTCGTTGCGCTGCACCTGGCGGGAGATCCCGACGACCGACTTGTCGGCCTGGAACTGCGCGAAGGAGGTCTCCAGCAGCTCGCGCGAGCGGTGCCGGCCGAACTGCTCGACCAGGTTGACCGCCATGTTGTACGACGGCTTGAAGCTGGAGCGCAGCGGGTACGTGCGCGTGCCCGCGAGACCGGCCAGGTGCTCGGGGCTCATGCCGCGCTGCCACAGCACGACCGCATGGCCCTCGATGTCGATGCCCCGGCGGCCGGCGCGGCCGGTCAGCTGGGTGTACTCGCCGGGCGTGATGTCGGCGTGCTGCTCGCCGTTCCACTTGACGAGCTTCTCCAGCACCACCGAGCGGGCGGGCATGTTGATGCCGAGGGCGAGGGTCTCGGTCGCGAACACCGCCTTGACCAGGCCGCGGACGAACAGCTCCTCGACAACCTCCTTGAAGGTCGGCAGCATGCCCGCGTGGTGGGCGGCGATACCGCGCTCCAGGCCCTCCAGCCACTCGTAGTACCCGAGGACGTGCAGATCCTCCGGCGCGATGTGGGCGGTGCGCTCCTCGACCAGGGCGCGGACCTGTTCCCGCGCATCCTCGTCGTTCAGCCGCAGGCCCGCGTACAGGCACTGCTGGACGGCGGCCTCGCAGGCGGCGCGGCTGAAGATGAACGTGATGGCCGGGAGCAGGCCCTCGGAGTCCAGGCGCTCGATGACCTCGGGCCGGCCCGGTGTCCATACCCGCGAGCGCTGTCTGCGCTCCCGCTCCCGGTCGGCCTCGCGCATCGCACGGCCGCGTCTGCGGTCCTGGTACGACGGCCGGGTCGCCTCCATGCGGGCGAGGCGGGCGAGGTCGGGGTTGACGGCCTTCTTGTGGCCCTCGCCCTCCTCGAACAGGTCGTACATCCGCCGCCCGGCGAGGACGTGCTGGAACAGCGGCACGGGCCGGTGCTCGGAGACGATCACCTCGGTGTCGCCGCGGACCGTGTCCAGCCAGTCGCCGAACTCCTCGGCGTTGGAGACGGTCGCCGACAGTGACACCAGGGTCACCGACTCGGGCAGGTGGATGATCACCTCTTCCCAGACGGCGCCGCGGAAGCGGTCGGAGAGGTAGTGCACCTCGTCCATGACCACGTAGCCGAGGCCGAGGAGGGTCTGGGAGCCGGCGTAGAGCATGTTCCGCAGGACCTCGGTGGTCATCACTACCACCGGGGCGTCGGAGTTCACGCTGTTGTCGCCGGTGAGCAGGCCGACCT
This sequence comes from Streptomyces sp. NPDC031426, assembly GCF_055581585.1. NCBI lineage: Bacteria > Bacillati > Actinomycetota > Actinomycetes > Kitasatosporales > Streptomycetaceae > Streptomyces > Streptomyces sp. NPDC031426. The sequence continues at coordinate 236,431 of NZ_JBVIJE010000005.1, read as the reverse complement.
TGCCGGTGCCGTAGCGGCGGCACAGGTCGGCGTACTTCTGGTTCGACAGCGCCTTGATGGGTGTCGTGTAGAAGCACTTCTTGCCCTGCTGCAGGGCGAGGTGGACGGCGAACTCGCCCACGATCGTCTTGCCCGAGCCGGTGGGGGCGGCCACCAGTACGCCCTTTCCCTCCTCGAGTGCCTGGCAGGCCTCGATCTGGAAGGGGTCGAGGCCGAAGTCGTACATCTCGCGGAAGGACGCGAGCGCGGTGGCCTGCTCGGCTGCCCGCCTGCGGGCTGCCGCGTACCGCTCGGCCGGAGAGAGGTCCTCTGTCATCGTGCTTTCGAGCGTACCGGGCCCCACTGACAACAGGACGATCATTATCCGGAACGTGCGCTGATCGGCAAAGCCGGATGCCCCCGACCCTGGGGGCGGGGGCATCCGGCGCGGTTGTGGTGCGGCGGCTCAGGTCACGTCGTCGTAGCCGTTGACCCGGTCCGTGCCCGTCTGCTCGGGCAGCGCCCGGCTGGCCGCGACGGGCTCGATCTCGCCGATGTCCTCGGGGGTGAGGTCCAGCTCGGAGGCCTCGTCGTCGGCGGGGCCCTCCGCCTCGCGTCGGGCCCGGCGGCGGTCGTTGAGCAGCGAGAAGCCCACAGCGATGAAGAACAGTCCCCAGATCGGCGCCGCCAGCGCCAGCATCGTGCCCGGGTCGGGGCTGGGCGTGGCCACGGCCGCGAAGGCGGCGATGCCGACGATCATGCCCCGCCACCAGCCGAGCATCCGCCGGCCGGACAGGATGCCGGTGAGGTTGAGCATCACCAGCAGCAACGGCATCTCGAAGGCGAGGCCGAACACGACCACCATGCGCGTGACCAGGTCGAGGAGCTCGTCCAGCGGGAGCAGGTTCTCCGTACCGCTCGGCGTGAGGTCGACCAGGAACTTCGCCGTCACGGGCAGCACGTGGTAGGCGAGGTAGCCGCCGACCAGGAAGAGCGGGAAACCGAGACCGACGAACGCGTAGGCGTACTTCTTCTCGTGCCGGTGCAGGCCCGGTGCGACGAACGCCCACAGCTGGTAGAGCCACACCGGCGCCGCCAGCACGACGCCGGCCGTCAGCGCGGTCTTCAGGGCCAGAGTGAACGGCCCCAGCAGACCGCTGACCGTGATGTGCGCGCAGTGGGCGTTCTTGGTCTTGACCAGCTGCCCGAAGGTCTGCCCGCAACCGACCGAGTCGAGCACCGGCCGGGTGATGAAGTTGATGATGTCCTTGTAGAAGAAGGCCGAGATCACCGCGACAACGACGATCGCCAGGACGCCCTTCGCGAGCCGGTTGCGCAGCTCACGCAAGTGATCCGCGAGCGGCATCCGCCCCTCGGGATCCTTCTCCTTGTTGCGGGCAGACTTGGGCAACCCACATCCTCATCTCGTGCAGCGGACCGGATGCCCCGGTCCTCGCGTCAGCGCTGGGTCGTGTCCGTCGGCTCGTTGACCGGCCGGGAGCTGGTCACATCGCCGGGCGCGGCCTGGATCGTGCGCTGAGCCGGGGACTGCTCCTCGGCGGGCTGGGCAGAGGTGGCGGGCTGCTTGCCCTCGTCCTTCATCGCCTTGGCCTCGCTCTTGAGGATGCGCGCGGACTTGCCGAGCGAGCGCGCCATGTCCGGAAGCTTCTTCGAGCCGAACACGAGAACGATCACCAGAACCAGGAGCACCAGGTGCCACGGCTCAAGTGCGTTGCGGAACATAGTCTTCACCTTCTCACTGAGGCGGGGCGGCGGGCTGTGTCCGGCCGGTCGGACATGTGTCCGAGCATCGTGCTGGCAGCGATCGTAACGCCCGGGGGTGAACACAGGACAATCCCCGTGCGTACTACCGCTCCCTCTGCGGACCGCGCCTTGTCATCCGGGCCGCGATCACCAGCGTACCTGGACGGGCCGGTCGGGTGACAGGGCGAAGTGACCCAAAGCGCACGGTCCTGCGGGTATTACAGCGCGTCCACCGCAGAGGCCGCGCTGACCGCGGCCCGCTCCAGATCCTCGGCCGCCCTGCTGATCCGGCGCGCGGAGTCCGCGACCTGCTGCCCGAGACGCCGGGCCTCCAGGAAGACCCGGACGGCGAGCACCCCCAGCACCGCGAGACCCAGGAAACCCATCGCTACCGCGAACATCGGCCAGAACATGACGTCGAGACTAGACGGTGCTGTGCAGCCGCAGCGTGCGCACCCCGCCACCGGTGAGCAGCTCGACGATGCGCTCCCCGGCGGGCTTGCGGACGGCGGCCCCGCACTCGGGGCAGGTGAAGGAGTAGAACGTCGTCCGGCTGGTGGCGCCGATGGCCAGGCGCAGCGCGCTCGCGGCGAGCTCGAAGCGGCCCCGGCAGTCGGGACAGCCCGCCTTGAACACCACGGGGACCACTCTCCGCATCCCGGCGAAGGCGGCCGCCACCGTCATCTCACCCGCACGCTCGCTCACAGCCCTCGCTCCTTCTTCTGGTCGTGCAGCGATCGCCGGCTTCGCCCGCGACGCCGTCGTGGCTGCGCCCACGCGGCAAAGCCGCATGTCCGACACAGCTCTGCGCCCTCGGGGGCGCTGCCTCACTGCGACGCCGTGTCGTACGCCGCCAGTGCCTCCGCCGCCGCTCTGCGGGCGCTGTCGGCCAGCTCCGGTGGGGAGACGATCCGGCCGTCGCGGCCGAGGCGCAGTGCCAGGCGGCGCAGGGAGGCCGGATCGGGGGTGCGCAAAGTGATACGGAGCCCGCCGTCGGGAAGCTCATCGGCGCTGTCGTGCGGGTAGTACTCGGCCACCCAGCGGCCGCCCGGGCCGACCTCGACCACCACCTCGGGGTCCTCGGCGGCCGGCTGCACCAGGGCCTCGGAGAGGTCGCGCAGCTCCACCTCGGGCGGCGCGGACGGCTCGTCCAGGATCCTGATCTCCGCGACCCGGTCGAGCCGGAAGGTGCGCCGGGCCTCGGAGCGGCGGCACCAGGCCTCCACATAGGTGTGGCCGACGCTGACCAGGCGGATCGGGTCGATCTCACGCTCGGTGACCTCGTCGCGGGCCGGGGAGTAGTAGCGGATCCACAGCCGGCGGCGCTCGGAGATCGCCCGGTCGACGTCGGCGAAGACCCCGCCCTCGGACTCGAAGGTCACCGACAGCCGGGCGCTGGCGCCGGCCGCCTCACCGGCAGCGGCCTCCACCTTGGCGGTGGCCCGCAGCAGCGCCTGACGGTCGCCCTCGCGCAGGCCCGGCAGGGTCGACACCGCGCGGGCGGCCACCAGCAGCGCGGTGGCCTCGTCGGCGGCCAGTCTGAGCGGCTCGGCCGCCTCCTCGCCGAGCGCCGCCGGGTTGTGCCACCAGATGCGCTCGCCGTCGGTGTCGATGTCCAGCAGATCACCGCCGCGGAAGCTGGTGCCGCACATGGGCAGCAGATCGAGGTCGGCGACCAGCTCGTCCTCGGTGATGCCGAAGGCACGCGCGACGTCCGCGATCCGGGCGCCGGGGCGCTCCCGGAGATAGGTCACCAGGGAGAGCATCCGCCGGGTCTGGTCGATGGCGTTCACGGGCCTGACCGGTTTGCCTGCCACAGTCCTGCTCCCCCTCAGCCCTTGGCCACGGCACGCAGCCGGTCCACCACGTCCGCGCGCAGCTCGGCCGGCTCCAGAACCACCACGTCCGGCCCGAACTCCACCAGCCAGGCGTCCAGGCCGTGCCCGTACGGAATCTCCAACTCGTCCCAGCCGTCGCCGAGTTCCCGCACCATGGAGGCCTTCGCCCGAAGGGGGTAACCGGCCCCGGAACGCAGCCGGATCAGCGCCGTACCGTCGGCGACCTCCCCCGCCCAGCTCGCCACGGTCTCGCGCACGGTGACGACATCGGGCACGGGCGCGGTGAAGCCCGTACCGCGCGAGCGGACCCGGCCGGTGATCCGGGACAGCCGGAAGACACGCTCGGCACCCCGGTCCCGGTCGAAACCGGCCAGGTACCAGTGCCCGCGCCAGCACTCCAGCGCCCACGGCTCCACATGCCGGGGCTCGGGGCGGGCCGCGGAGGCCTTGCGGTAGTCGAAGACGACCGGGCGGCGGTCCCGGCAGGCCAGCATCAGCGGCTCGAAGGCGGCCTCGTGCACCGGGATGCGCGGCTCCAGCGCGCCGTGCGCCTCGTACGGGTCGACGTCCTCGGGGAGGCCTGCGGCGCGCAGCTTCTGCAGGGCACCGCTGGCCGCGCCGGCGAGACGGGCCTGCTGCCACACCTTCGCGGCGAGACCGAGCGCCGCGGCCTCCTCGGCGTCCAGGGTGATGGGCGGCAGCCGGTTGCTGTCGCGGCGGGCTAGGTAGCCGACCTCGCCGTCGACGTTCTCCACGGTCGCGATGACCAGGCCCAGCTCGCGCAGATCGTCCTTGTCCCGCTCGAACATCCGGTTGAAGGAGTCGTCGGAGCCCGCCTCCAGGTAGGCCTCGATGGACTCCCGCAGCTCGCGCTTGCTGAGAGGCCGCCGTGTGCCGAGCAGACACAGCGCGAGGTTCATCAGCCGCTCGGCCTTGGCAATGGCCATCGACGCCCTTCGCCTTTCCTATGGTGCTTCCGACCGATGACCGTACCGCTCCCGGGTGCGGTGACAAAAGCCGAGGGCCCATGCCCGAACAGGCATGGGCCCCAGGTGATCGGAACCGGTCGGACACGACCGGTCGATCAGGTGTGGATCACGTGTGGATCACAGGGGACCGGGCGGGGATCAGACGCCCAGCAGGTCCACCACGAAGATCAGCGTCTCGCCGGGCTTGATCGCCGGGGTCGGGCTCTGGTTGCCGTAGGCGAGGTGGGCGGGGATGGTCAGCTGGCGACGGCCGCCGACCTTCATGCCCTGCACGCCCCGGTCCCAGCCCGCGATGACCCGGCCCGCACCCAGCGGGAAGCGGAACGGAGTGCCACGGTTCCAGCTGGCGTCGAACTCCTCGCCGGTGCTGAAGGCGACACCCACGTAGTGGACGGTGACGGTCTGACCCGCCTGCGCCACCGGCCCGTCGCCCTCCCAGATGTCCTTGATCTCGAGGTCCGCCGGGGGCTCGCCACCAGGGAAGTCGATCTCGGGCTTCTCGATGCTCACGTCAAAAGCTCCTGCTTGTGTACGACACGAAACGTGGACAGTCTTTCATCTCGGCAGCCCCGAAGCCCGCCACGGACCACCGGCGTCCCCACGGGCCACGGACACCACCGGCTACATCGCCGCGAGGATGTCCACCGTGTAGACGAGTGTGGAGTCCTTCTTGATGACCCCGCCGGGCGGAGTGGTGGCGTAGCCCAGCCCCGGCGGTACGACGACCAACACGCGGCTGCCCACCTTCTTGCCGGTCAGGCCCTGCGCCAGGCCAGGGACCACCTGCTGGATCTGCGCCAGCGAGAACTGGCTCAGCCGCCCCGAGCCGTACGTCCGCTCGAAGGTCTTGCCGCTCTCCCAGACCAGCCCCTGGAACTGGCACAGGACCGTCTGGTCCGCCTTGAGCTCGGGACCGTCGCCCTCCAGGACATAGGTGGACACGAGCTTCTTCGGCGGGTGCGGCTGCCGGATGGTGACCTTGGGAACCTTGCCGTCGGTGTTCGTGGCGACCTCCGGCAGCGCCGTGTCGGTCTGCGGGACCGGCTTGCCCTGGGAGGAGCTCTTGGAGTTGAAGACATCGATCAGGTCGACGACGAAGACCATCGTGTCGGTGCCCTTGATGCCCGCCTGCGGTTCACCCGACTTGCCGTAGCCCCAGGTGGGCGGCACCGCCATCAGGACACGGCTGCCGGCCTTCTTGCCCGCCAGCCCGTACCGCCAGCCGTCGATGCTGCTGCCCTGGGCGAGTTGAATGACCAGCGGGCTCTTGCGGTCGTAGGAGTTGTCGAAGACCTTGCCCGTGTTCCAGATCTGACCCAGATAGTTCGCCTGGACGAAGTCGTTCTCCGCGACCGTACGCCCACCGCCCGCGATCACCGTCTTCACCGTCAGGTTCTCCGACGGCTCGCCCGGCCCCTTGGCCACGGTCGGCTTCTCACCGAACTTGGTGCCCGCCGTGATCGCCGGCAACGGCCCCTCCACGATCTTCGGCGGAGGCACCGTAGACACCGACGGCGACGGCGAGACACTGGTCTTGCTCGAGCCGGACTTGCCGCCACCGCACCCGGCGAGCGTGACCAGTCCTGCGGGAACGGCGGCGAGGAGAAGTGAACGTCGGCGCACGGGAGAGCCTCGTAATCGATCGATCTTGCGGATGGCGTGCGCGCAACTCTACGACGCGAGAAGGGCGCCGTACGGGAAACGTACGGCGCCCGTGTGGCGTTCCGGCATTTCACCACCCGAAACGCTTGACTCACCCGCTTTCCGCTACATCCCGGCGATCAGCTTCTCCACCCGGTCGTCCACCGAACGGAACGGGTCCTTGCACAACACCGTGCGCTGCGCCTGGTCGTTGAGCTTCAGATGCACCCAGTCGACCGTGAAGTCCCTGCGCTGTTCCTGTGCCCGCCGGATGAAGTCACCGCGCAGCCGCGCCCGAGTCGTCTGCGGCGGGACCGACTTGCCCTCGAAGATCTTCAAGTCGTTGCAGACCCGGGCCGCCTGACCCTTCTTCTCCAGCAGGTAGTACAGGCCACGACGACGATGGATGTCGTGGTAGGCGAGGTCTATCTGCGCGACCCGCGGATGCGACATCGTCATGTTGTTCTTGGCCCGGTACCGCTCGATGAGCTTGTACTTCATCACCCAGTCGATCTCGGTGGCGATCCGGTCCAGTTCCTCGGTCTCGATCGCGTCCAGGGTGCGGCCCCACAGCTCCAGGACCTGCGCGACCGTACCGGTACGGATGCCCCGCCGGTCACAGAAGTCCACGGCCTTGTCGAAGTACTCCCGCTGCACCTCCAGCGCGGAGGCCTCCCGGCCGCTGGCCAGTCGCACCTTGCGCCGGCCCGTGATGTCATGGCTGACCTCACGGATCGCCCGGATCGGGTTCTCCAGCGTGAGGTCGCGCATCACGGTGCCCGCCTCGATCATGCGCAGCACCAGGTCCGTCGCGCCGACCTTCAGCAGCATCGTCGTCTCGGACATGTTCGAGTCACCGACGATGACATGCAGCCGGCGATAACGCTCCGCGTCCGCGTGCGGCTCGTCGCGGGTGTTGATGATGGGCCTCGAACGGGTCGTCGCCGAGGACACACCCTCCCAGATGTGCTCCGCGCGCTGACTCACGCAGTACACGGCACCACGCGGTGTCTGCAGCACCTTGCCCGCACCGCACAACAGCTGCCGGGTCACCAGGAACGGGATGAGGATGTCCGCGAGCCGCGAGAACTCCCCGTGCCGGGCCACCAGATAGTTCTCGTGGCAGCCGTACGAGTTGCCCGCCGAGTCGGTGTTGTTCTTGAACAGGTAGACGTCGCCCGCGATTCCCTCCTCGTGCAGGCGTCGTTCCGCGTCCACCAGGAGTCCTTCGAGAATGCGCTCGCCGGCCTTGTCGTGGGTGACCAGTTCGATCACGTTGTCACATTCGGGGGTCGCGTATTCCGGATGTGAGCCCACGTCGAGATAGAGCCGGGCGCCGTTTCGCAGAAAGACATTGCTGCTGCGGCCCCATGACACGACACGGCGGAAGAGGTACCGCGCCACCTCGTCAGGAGACAGGCGCCGCTGTCCCCTGAACGTGCACGTGACGCCGTACTCGTTCTCCAGCCCGAAAATGCGGCGGTCCATGACTGAACATTACGCCCGATCCCCTGAGCTGAAACGGGGTTCGACAGCACGATTTGGATCATTTTCCGATGAAGACGCAACGACCCCGCCCCGCGCGGGAGCTGCGAGGACCCGCCCCGTGGCGAGCAACACCAGCAACGACACGGCTCCCGCCGCCCCCGGAACCGCGAACCCCCACACCGTGCCACCCGCCTGGACCACGGGCCCCGCCACACCCGTGCCCACCGAGGCACCCACGGTGAACGTCGTCACAAGCCAGGAGAACGCCTCGGTGACCGTCCCGCTCGGCGCATGCCGGTCCACGATGATGAACGCACAGGCGATACACGGCGCGAGAAACACCCCCGAGACCACCGTGAGCAGCACCATCGCCGGCGCACCCGGCGTCAGCAGCAAAGGCAGGTAACACACCGCCAGAAGGGCCACGAGCACGCTCAGTCGCCGCTCGGGCGAACCACCCCACCGCCGCGCCCCGTACACGGTGCCGCCGACCAGCGCGCCCAGGCCCAGCCCCGCCATCATCCAGCCGTACACCGCGTCACCGCCATGACCGTCGGCGTACGACACCGACGCGACCGTGATCGAGCCCAGCGCGATCCCCACGAACAGGAAGGCACTCAGCAGGGCCAGCAGCCCCGGCGAGCGCAGCGCACCCAGCCAGTGCGCCTCACGCGGCGCCGACCGCCACGCGCGCGAGGGCGGCGACACGACCACGGAGAGCGCACCCAGCACCCCCAGCAGGTTCAGCACCAGCAGAGCGGCCCGCTCGTCCCACAGCGACACGCACAGCGTCACCAGCAGCGGCCCCACCGTGAACATGATCTCCTGCGCGACCGCGTCCATGGCGTACGCCGTGTGCACCTGCTCCCCCCGGCGCAGCACCGACGGCCACAGCGCCCGCAGGCCCCCCTCCAGCGGCGGCGCGAACAGGCCGGCCGCCGCCACGGCCGCGTACGCCAGCGGCAGCGGATCCGTGCCGAAGAACGCGAAGACCGCCATGGACAGGGCCGCGAGGACCGCCGCCGGCAACTGGACGCGCGGCTGGCCGTACAGATCCACGAGCCGGCCCAGCACCGGCTGCCCCACGGCGTTCGCGACGCCATAGACGGCGGCGAGGGCACCGGCGAGGCTGTAGGTGCCGCCCTCGGCACGCACGAACAGCACCAGGGCGATCGCGGCGGTCGCGTTCGGCAGCCGGCCCACCAGGGTGCCCGTGAGCAGCCGCAGCGCATGCCTCGCCCGGAGTATCTCCAGATAACCCGCGGCCATCCGCCGCCTCCAACCTCAAGTTTTACGTATAACGCCCCTCCCCATACGTACCATGTGCGCTGTTCGGAGTCCACACGAAAAGGCAGGCCCACGGTGGCACGCAGCAGCACGCGCCCGACCAGCCGCGACGTCGCCCACGCAGCCGGAGTCTCCCAGGCCGCCGTCTCCCTCGTACTCGGCGACAAATGGCGCGGACGCGTCTCCCAACCCGTCGCCGAACGAGTCCGCGAAGCGGCCCGCGAACTCGGCTACCGCCCCAACCTCGCCGCCCGCAACCTCCGCCTCGGCCACACCCGCACCGTCCTGCTCGTGGTACCGGCCCTCACGACAGAGTTCTTCGCCGGCGTCTACACCGGCGCCGCTCGCGTCGCCGCCGACAACGGCTTCGGAGTCGTCCTCTACCCCTCCCCCGAAGGAATCGGCCCGGCCCGCGACCCCTTCGCCTCCGCACAAGCCGCCCTCGACGGCGTCATCGCCTCCTCCATGGCCGCCGACGCCCTCACCGCCATCCGCGGCGACCAACTCCCCCTGGTGATGCTCGACAGCGACCCCCAAGGCAGCCTCGGCGCCGCCACCGTCAACCTGGACATCACCGACGGCATCCGCCAGGTCACCGACCACCTGCTCACCCTCGGCCACCGCCGCATCCTCCACCTGGCCGCCGACGTCCCCTCCTGGACCTTCGAGGTACGCGCGCGTGAACTCGCCGCACGCATGGCAGCCGTACCCGGGACGGAAGTACGCACAGCCCGCGCCCCCATCTCCATCGAAGGCGCCCTGACCGCCACCGAGACCGCACTCACCGCACCCGGCCCCCGACCCACCGCCGTCGTCTGCGACGACGACAAACTCGCCGCCGGCGCCTACAAGGCCCTGCGCCGCCTCGGCCTGCGCATCCCCGACGACGTATCGGTCACCGGCGTCGACGACCTCGGCCTCGCCACCGCCATCGACCCAGAACTGACCACCGTACGCCTCGACGCCGAACTCTTCGGCGAACGCGGCATGCAAGCCCTCCTCGCCGTCCTGGACGGCCGCGAGCCCGAGAGCGGGGACATCCCCGTCCGACTCGTCGTACGCGGCTCCACAGCCCCGCCACGCGCCGCCTAGCCTCCCCCCGGCCGGTACCGGAACGCCGTGTGCCCCGGCCAGGACAACGGCCGGGGCACACAGGAGCAGGCGATCAGGGCTGCGGGTCACTCCTCCTCGGAGCCGTCCTCCTCCTCCGAGCTCTCCGCCTCGGTGGCCGCACCGTCCGCCGCCAGCAGACGGGACAGCTGACGGCGGACGATGCGCTTGAACTTGCGCTTCTGCGGACGCGTACGGTCCAGCACCGCCACCTCAAGACGCTCCGCGGGAATCTCCCGCTCGCTGCCATTGGTGTCGCGGGACAGCGCCTGCACCGCCAGCTTCAGGGCCTCCGCCAGCGACATGCCGTCACGGTGACGCTGCTCCAGGAAACTGCTGATCTGCTCCGCATTGCCACCCACCGCGACCGAGCCGTGCTCGTCCACGATCGACCCGTCATGCGGCAGCCGATAGATCTGGTCACCCTCCGGGGTCTCCCCCACCTCCGCCACGACCAGCTCCACCTCGTACGGCTTCTCGGCGGCCGAGGAGAAGATCGTGCCAAGCGTCTGGGCGTACACGTTCGCCAGACCACGAGCGGTCACATCATCACGGTCATAGGTGTAACCCCGCAGATCGGCGTAACGAACACCACCGATGCGCAGGTTCTCGTACTCGTTGTACTTACCGGCGGCCGCAAAACCGATCCGGTCATAGATCTCGCTGAACTTGTGCAGCGCACGGGACGGGTTCTCACCGACGAACACAATGCCGTCGGCATACTGCAGCACGACCAGGCTACGGCCACGGGCGATGCCCTTCCGGGCGTACTCCGCCCGGTCGGCCATGGCCTGCTGGGGTGAGACATAGAACGGCGTCGACACCGGTTATCCGTCCCTTTCTGTCATGGTCACTGGATCACCTTGATAAGAACCGGGGCCCGCACTCAGAGCAGGGCGGCCTTCGGGCCGTCCGGCTCCTCCAGGCGCTTCTGCAGCACCGCACGAGCGATCTCGGAGGACTCGTCCTCCGTCAGCCGACGGAAACCGTCCTCGGTGATCACGGTGACGATCGGGTAGATCCGGCGGGCGACATCGGGACCACCGGTCGCCGAGTCGTCGTCAGCCGCGTCGTAGAGAGCCTGCACCACCAACGTGATCGCCTGCTCCTCGGTCAGGTCGTCACGGAACAACTTCTTCATCGCACCACGAGCGAAGATCGAGCCGGAACCCGTCGCCGCGAAGTTGTGCTCCTCGCTGCGGCCACCCGTGACGTCGTAGGAGAAGATCCGCCCCTTCTCCCGGTCCAGGTCATACCCCGCGAACAGCGGCACGACCGCCAGCCCCTGCATCGCCATGCCCAGGTTCGACCGGATCATCGTCGACAGCCGGTTCGCCTTGCCCTCCAGCGACAGCTGCGCACCCTCGACCTTCTCGAAGTGCTCCAGCTCCAGCTGGAAGAGCTTGACCATCTCCACGGCCAGACCGGCGGTGCCGGCGATGCCGACGGCCGAGTACTCGTCCGCCGGGAACACCTTCTCGATGTCCCGCTGAGCGATGATGTTGCCCATGGTGGCCCGACGGTCACCGGCCAGCACCACGCCGCCCGGGAAGGTCGCGGCGACGATGGTGGTGCCGTGCGGCGCCTCGATCACACCCTGCGTGGGCGGCAGCTGCCGGTTGCCGGGCAGCATCTCGGGCTGGTGCTCGGACAGGAAGTCCATGAAGGAGGAGGAACCTGGCGTCAGGAAGGCAGCTGGTAGACGCCCGGTGCCACGAGTATTGGCTTCCACGAGTTTCCTTCCAGATAGGCGGCGGCTCGGCGGACGGCAGCAGGGTCGTCCCTCAACAGACCGAGGCCGGAATTGCAGTTGAAGCACAGTACGCCACGGACCCTACCCGTGTTGTGGCAGTGATCCACATGCGCGGGCCGGGCAGCCAGACAGATCGCGCAGAGGCCGTACTGGGAGGCGATCATCGCGTCACGCTCGGCTTCGGTGAGGCCGTATTGGCGTCTCAGGTGGTGCCTGCGGTCGTCAACCGCACGGCAGGCCTTGCACCGCGAGGCTTTCCCTCGATGCCAGGCGGAGCGCGGCTTGACCTCTCCACAGCCCTGACAGTGCTTGTGGCCGTCCGGGACAGCTCCGCGCGGTGGAACTGTTCTACCCATGGCCTGCTGGCGCTTCCGGTCGGCCTCAGCCGCACACTCGCGGCAACGGTGCTGCAAGCCGTCAAGATTGCTTCGCTTGGCCGCGAAGGCTGCGCGCGGCTTGACCTCTCCACACCGCGCGCAGCGCTTCACTTCCGGCTCCCCCAACACTTCCGATCTCCGTTCGCCTTCGATTCGAAGGGAAAAGGGCCCTACTGCCCACCCTTCTGAACGAAGGAGCGCACGAAGTCCTCGGCATTCTCCTCGAGGACATCGTCGATTTCATCGAGGACGGAGTCCACGTCGTCGCTCAGCTTCTCGTGCCGCTCCTTGAGGTCCTCCGAAGCCTGCGCGTCCTGCGCCTGCTCCTCGACCTCTTCGGTCGCTCGCGTGGCCTTCTGCTGGCCGCCGCCGGTGTCCTTGGTTGCCATAACCCTCACCCCGCTCAGTTCGCCTGCCGATCGGTGATGATCAGACCCTACAAGCCGGGTCCGACATCGGCCCCGCAGTTTCTCCAACGTACGGGGGCCACCTCGATGATTCCCGGGCAGTCAGGGTTTCCACCCTGCCCGCCCGGGCCGCACCGTGCACCCCCTGGCCCGCTCACCCGCCTGACAGGACCCTGACCAGGTCTTCTGCGGTGCGGCAGCGGTCCAGCAGTTCCTTGACGTGATTTCGCGTTCCGCGTAGCGGTTCGAGGGTTGGAACGCGCTGGAGGGAGTCGCGGCCGGGGAGGTCGAAGATGACCGAGTCCCAGCTCGCCGCGGCGACGTCGTCGGCGTACTGCTCCAGGCAGCGGCCGCGGAAGTAGGCGCGGGTGTCCTCCGGTGGCTTGGTGCGGGCCTTCTCGACCTCGGACTCGTCCAGGAGGCGCTTGATGCGGCCGCGGGCGACGAGGCGGTTGTAGAGGCCTTTCTCGGCGCGTACGTCGGCGTACTGGAGGTCGACGAGGTGGAGGCGTGCGGCGTCCCAGTCGAGGTTGTCGCGGCGGCGGTAGCCCTCCATGAGTTCGCGTTTGGCGACCCAGTCCAGCTCGCCCGCCAGGCTCATGGGGTCGTTCTCCAGCCGGGTGAGGGTGTCCTCCCAGCGGGTCAGGACGTCCTTGGTCTGGTCGTCGGCGTCGGCCCCGTAGCGTTCCTCGACGTATTTGCGTGACAGCTCGTAGTACTCCATCTGGAGCTGGACGGCGGTCAGGGTGCGTCCGCTGCGCAGTGTGATCAGGCGCTTGAGGGACGGGTCGTGGGAGACCTGGTGCAGTGTCCGTACCGGCTGGTCGACCGCCAGGTCGACCGCGATGAAGCCGTCCTCGATCATGGACAGGACCAGGGAGGTCGTGCCCAGCTTGAGGTAGGTGGAGATCTCGGAGAGGTTGGCGTCGCCGATGATCACGTGGAGGCGGCGGTATTTCTCCGCGTCGGCGTGGGGCTCGTCGCGCGTGTTGATGATGGGCCGCTTCAGCGTCGTCTCCAGGCCTACCTCGACTTCGAAGTAGTCGGCGCGCTGGCTGATCTGGAAGCCGTGTTCGTGGCCGTCCTGGCCGATGCCGACGCGGCCGGCGCCGGCGAAGACCTGGCGGGAGACGAAGAAGGGGGTCAGGTGGCGCACGATGTCGGAGAAGGGGGTTTCCCGCTTCATCAGGTAGTTCTCGTGCGTGCCGTAGCTGGCACCCTTGTTGTCGGTGTTGTTCTTGTAGAGGTGGATGGGCTGGGCGCCGGGGAGCTGGGCGGCTCGTTCGGCGGCCTCGGCCATGATGCGCTCGCCGGCCTTGTCCCAGAGGACGGCGTCGCGGGGGTTGGTGACCTCGGGGGCGCTGTATTCGGGGTGGGCGTGGTCGACGTAGAGGCGCGCACCGTTGGTGAGGATGACGTTGGCGAGGCCGATGTCCTCGTCGGTGAGCTGGCTGGCGTCGGCGGCCTCGCGGGCGAGGTCGAAGCCTCGCGCGTCCCGTAGCGGGTTTTCTTCCTCGAAGTCCCAGCGGGCCCGGCGGGCCCGGTGCATCGCCGCCGCGTAGGCGTTGACGATCTGGGACGAGGTGAGCATGGCATTGGCGTTCGGGTGGCCGGGGACGGAGATCCCGTACTCCGTCTCGATGCCCATTACTCGCCGTACGGTCATGCGGCCCTCCTTGCCCGGCGGCACCCTCGGTCGTGGGGCCGCTCACGTACCGCTGGAGCTCCGGTGCGTGTGCGGTGCCCGTCCCCGCACTGCGCGACTCGGCGGTAGGAACGAGCCTAGAACGCCTTTGCGCTGGTGGGGAGATCATTTGCGTCATTGGCTGCTCCGGTCGTGGCCTGAAAAAGCGAGGGCTGCGGGTACCCGGCGAGGGCACCCGCAGCCGCCCTGCTGTTACAGGTACTGTCCGGTGTTCGCCACCGTGTCGATGGAGCGTCCGGTGTCTGCGCCCTGCTTTCCGGTGATGAGGGTACGGATGTAGACGATCCGTTCGCCCTTCTTTCCGGAGATGCGGGCCCAGTCGTCGGGGTTGGTGGTGTTGGGGAGGTCTTCGTTCTCCTTGAACTCGTCCACGCAGGCCTGGAGGAGGTGGGAGACGCGGAGGCCCTTCTGGTTCTTTTCGAGGAAGTCCTTGATCGCCATTTTCTTGGCGCGGCCGACGATGTTTTCGATCATGGCGCCGGAGTTGAAGTCCTTGAAGTAGAGGACTTCCTTGTCGCCGTTGGCGTAGGTGACTTCCAGGAAGCGGTTCTCCTCGGATTCGGCGTACATCTGCTCGACCGCCGTCTGGATCATGCTCTGGACGGTGGTGGCCTTGTCGCCGCCGTGTTCGCCGAGGTCGTCGGCGTGCAGCGGGAGGCGTTCGGTGAGGTACTTGCCGAAGATGTCCTTGGCGGCCTCGGCGTCGGGACGCTCGATCTTGATCTTCACGTCGAGCCGGCCGGGGCGGAGGATGGCGGGGTCGATCATGTCCTCGCGGTTGGAGGCGCCGATGACGACCACGTTCTCCAGGCCTTCGACGCCGTCGATCTCGGCGAGCAGCTGGGGGACGATGGTGTTCTCCACGTCCGAGCTGACGCCGGAGCCTCGGGTGCGGAAGAGGGATTCCATCTCGTCGAAGAAGACGATGACGGGGGTGCCCTCGCTGGCCTTCTCTCGGGCACGCTGGAAGACGAGGCGGATCTGCCGCTCGGTCTCGCCGACGTACTTGTTGAGCAGCTCGGGGCCCTTGATGTTGAGGAAGAAGCTCTTGCCGGCGGCCTGGCCGGTGACCTCGGCGACCTTCTTGGCGAGCGAGTTCGCGACGGCCTTGGCGATGAGTGTCTTGCCGCAGCCGGGGGGGCCGTAGAGCAGGACGCCCTTGGGCGGGCGCAGCTCGTGCTCCTTGAACAGGTCCGGGTAGAGGTACGGCAGCTCGACCGCGTCGCGGATGGCCTCGATCTGGTTGCCGAGTCCGCCGATGGCCTCGTAGCCGATGTCCGGGACCTCTTCGAGGACGAGTTCTTCGACCTCGCTCTTGGGTACGACCTCGTAGACGTAGCCGGAGCGGGGTTCGAGCAGCAGGGCGTCGCCGGCGCGGATGGTGACGTCCAGCAGTGGCTCGGCGAGCCGTACCACCCGTTCTTCGTCGGTGTGCCCCAGCACGAGGGCGCGCTCGCCGTCCTCGAGGATTTCCTTGAGGGTGACGATGTCGCCGACGCTCTCGAACTCCATGGCTTCGACCACGTTGAGCGCTTCGTTGAGCATGACCTCCTGGCCGCGCCGCAGGTCGTCGAGGTCGACGCTTGGGCTGACGTTCACCCGGAGTTTGCGGCCGCCGGTGAAGATGTCGGCGGTGCCGTCCTCGTTGGCCTGCAGGAAGACGCCGAAGCCGGCGGGCGGCTGGGCGAGCCTGTCGACCTCTTCCTTGAGGGCCACGATCTGGTCGCGGGCCTCGCGGAGGGTGTTGGCCAGCCGTTCGTTCTGGGCGGACACGCCGGCCAGGTTGGTCTGCAGCTCGACGATCCGCTCTTCGAGAATCCTCGTGTGTCGCGGAGAGTCGGCGAGCTTGCGTCGCAGGACGGCGATCTCCTGCTCAAGGTAGGCGATCTGCCCGGCCGGGTCGTCGGACCCTCGTCCCGGGCGGATGCCGCGGTTCATGTCGTCGTCGTGGGCTGCCACGGTCCTCACCTCCTCCAAGGGGAGCTGGACGCTTCCAGACCCTACCTGGGTGGGTGTCGATTGAAACCCCTAGATCACAGAGACTGTCAAGGTGTGTCGTCGGTCACCCGTTGCGCTCTCCCTCGCACGGAGGGGATACCCACTCAACGTGATACGGAAGCGGCTTGTTCCAGGCATCGCGTGGTCAAAACCCTTCAGGAGTGGCCGGAGTTGTCCGATCCGGGCGGGTGAGCCCGGAGATGGGCAGCCGGGAGCGCGCTTGCGTGTGTCATCACGCAGAGCGACGGTGCGGGCGGCGGGTGTCACGGCCGGCCTGGCCTGAAGTGGTGGGTGTCATAGCCGGGGGTGTGTCTGACCTGATCGAGCGCTGGTACCCGAGGGGGCGGGGGTGGAAACCCGGGGCCGGTGGAGGGTGGCCGGAATGCGGGCGGGGGTAGGGTCGGGGTGTTCAACAGCCGCTGGTGCGGACCCGGCTGGCCCTGGTGGTGCCGGTTCCGCGCGGCGTACCGACGGCAGGAGAGGTGACCGTGCAGCAGGAGGCCCCGGGCGGGGAGGCGCTGGAGGTCTGGATCGACCAGGATCTGTGTACCGGTGACGGGATCTGCGCCCAGTACGCCCCTGAGGTGTTCGAGCTGGACATCGACGGGCTGGCCTATGTGAAGGGCGCGGACGAGGAGCTGTTGCAGGCGGTGGGTGCGACGGTGCCGGTGCCGTTGCCGCTGCTGGCGGATGTGGTGGATTCGGCGCGGGAGTGTCCCGGCGAGTGCATTCATGTGCGCCGGGTTTCGGACAGGGTCGAGGTGTACGGGCCCGACGCGGAGTGAGTCCGGGCCGGGCCGGGTGTCAGACGCTGTGGGCGTCGGCGGGGGTGGAGCGGATGAACGCGGTGCCGTTCCAGTGCCACTTGGTCGGGGTTTTCAGGTCGGGGCAGCAGTTGGGGACGGCGTCGGAGGAGTAGCCGAGCAGGGTGGCGGCGACGGTGCCCGCGCGTATGGAGAAGTCGGTGACGGTGAGCCGGTTCTTGGGGTCGACGAGGGTGGCGACGACGCGTGGTTGGTCGCCGTCGGTGGAGCGGGTGAGGACGTAGACGCCGTCGGGTGGTGTGCCCATGGCGGAGTCGCAGTGGACTACTGCGACGGTTTCCGGTCTGCCGTCGCCGTCGAGGTCTCCGGTGGCTTTTTTGGCGACCACGGCTTTGACGGGTCCGCACTGGAGGGGGAAGTCCACGCCGGTGGTGCTGGGTGGTGCGATGGCGGCGGGGGCGGACTTGGTGGGTGTGCCGGTGGCGGACTGGGCGGCCGTGGCCGATCCGGGCTGGACGAAGGAGGAGAGGGCCACGACGCCGGCGACGGCCGTGGCGGTGGCGACCCAGTGGATGGGCCGGGTCTGGTCGTGAGCGAGCTCCGGAACGGCGGATTGCTGCACTAGGAGTGTCTCCTGTGAGGGCTGTGCCGGTGGGGGTGGCCAGCATGGTGCCACACGTCACAGTGCGGGGGAACGGCGGGGTCGGGGATTCCCGCGGGCGGGCCGCGCGCGTGCGGGGCGTACGCGCTGTGGGGGCCGGGGAATCGCCTGGTGCCCTGTCAACGAAGGGGCGCCGTGCCGGAGTTCCCGTCGGTCTGCGGGAACTCCGGCACGGCGCCGTTGCGTTGTGCTGTGTGCGGGTGGGTCAGCGGCCGGCGCCGTCGGCGTTGGGTCCGGCGTAGTCCTCGCCGTAGGCGCCCTTGGCGGGGCGGCGGCGGCGCATGGGGGGCTCGACGCCGTCGGCGAGGCGGCGGGCGGTGAGCAGGAAGCCGGTGTGGCCGATCATGCGGTGGTCGGGGCGGACGGCGAGGCCCTCGATGTGCCAGTTGCGGATCATGGTCTCCCAGGCGGTCGGCTCGTTGAAGCAGCCGATCTCCCGGATGGACTCCACGGTCCGGGCGAGCTGGGTGGTGGTGGCCACGTAGCAGCAGAGGATGCCGCCGGGGACGAGTGCCTTGGAGACGGCTTCCAGGCATTCCCAGGGGGCGAGCATGTCGAGGATGACGCGGTCGACGTCGGTGTCGGACAGGTTGTCCTGGAGGTCGCCGACGGTGAGCTGCCAGGCGGGGTGGGGGCCGCCGAAGTAGCGCTCGACGTTCTGCTTGGCGATCTCGGCGAAGTCCTCGCGGCGCTCGTAGGAGTGCAGCATGCCCTGGTCGCCGATGGCGCGCAGCAGGAAGCTGCTGAGCGAGCCGGAGCCGACGCCGGCCTCGACGACGCGTGCGCCGGGGAAGATGTCGGCGAAGGCGAGGATCTGCCCCGCGTCCTTGGGGTAGACGACGGCTGCCCCGCGGGGCATGGACAGGACGTAGTCGGGGAGCAGGGGGCGCAGCGCGAGGTAGGCGACGTTGCCGGTGGTGCGGACAACGCTGCCCTCGGGAGCGCCGATCAGTTCGTCGTGCGGGAAGGAACCCTTGTGGGTGTGGAAGTTCTTCCCGGCTTCGAGCGTGAACGTGTAGTGGCGGCCCTTGGGGTCGGTCAGCTGTACCTGGTCCCCGACCTTGAAGGGCCCGCGCCTGCGGGCGGCACCGGTCGGTTCGGACATGTGACCAGCCTACCGGGTCCCGTCCGGGGGTTTGGCCGACGGAGTGGTGGGGGGCGGCGGTCCGTTCCGCACGGCGTTATGAGGCGGGCCTTGCCATGGCCCTGACGAAGGCCCGCTCCACGTCCGCCGCTGACAGGACGCCGTAGATCTCGCCGGTCTCCTCGACGACGAGGTATTCGGTGGCGGGGGTGGCGCGCAGGACGTCGAGGAGCTCTTCGCCGGCGAGCTCGGCGGAGACGCGCATGCCGTCGGTGAGGTCCTGGGCGAGGCCGCTGACGGCGACCCAGGGGCGGCGGTGTTCGGGTACGCCGACGATGGCGGACTCGCGGACCAGGGAGAGGGGGTTGCCGTGGGCGTCGACGACGACGAGGGCGCGGGCGCCGGCGGCGTTGGCGCGGCGCAGGGCCTCCGAGAGCGGGGTGTCGGTCTCGACGGGTACGGCCCGCCGGGTGAGGGTGCGGGCGCGCAGTTCGGGGAGGTGTTCGCGCAGGCGGGCCATGCGCAGGCTGTTGCCGGCGCCGGTCCAGATGATGGCGGCGAGGATGGCGGCGAGCAGGGCGTCGGTGACGGTGTCCATGCCGCCCGTGTTCTCGCTGTTGCCGCCGAGGGCGCCGGACTGGTTGAGCAGCGGCAGGCCGATCAGTACGGCGACGGCGAGGGCGCGGCCGACCCAGGCGGCGGCGACGGTGCCGCTCATGGGTTTGCCGGTGATGGCCCAGACGACGGCGCGGAGCATGCGGCCGCCGTCGAGGGGGAGTCCGGGGAGGAGGTTGAAGATCGCCACGATGAGGTTGGAGATCATCAGGCCGGCCAGCAGGACGCCGGGTACGGTGCCGGGCTGGACGGGTTTCATGGCGAGGTAGAACAGTCCGGCGAGGACGAGGGAGAGCAGCGGGCCGACGAAGGCCAGGACGAATTCCCGGGCCGGGGTCTCGGCTTCCTTCTCGATCTCGGAGACGCCGCCGAAGAACTGCAGCTGGATGCGGCGGACCGGGAGCTTGAAGCGGATCGCGGCGACCGTGTGGGCCAGCTCGTGGACCAGCACGGAGGCGTAGAAGGCGACGGCGAAGAACAGGGAGACCAGGTAGCGGAGGGCGCCCAGCTCGGGCAGCACGCGGTCGAGCTGGCCGCCGAAGACCCAGGTGATGAGCGCGGCGACGAGGAACCAGCTCGGCGCGACGTAGACCGGTACGCCGAAGGGGCGGCCCATGAGGATGCCGCCACCGGGCTCTTTGGGTCGTGGCTGGGGCGGTTCGCCCTTGGCGATTCCGGAGTGGGCAAGGGTCCGGTGCTGCTCGGGCTGCGTGTCCGGCCGGCTCCCGGGCGGGACGGTCGTTTCGCGGGACGGGGTCTGCGAGCCGCCGGTGTGGCCGGTCGTGGCGGTGGTGCCGGTGGCCTCCGAGCCGCCGGTGCGCCCGTCGGCGTCCGCGCCACCACCGGGGCCGGTGACATCGGGGCGGCCCTCTGCGCCGGCCGCGTCCCAGCCGCCGGCGCCGGTCCCACCGGTGCCATCCGTCGCGCCGCTGGTGTCACCCGTCGCGCCGCCGGTGCCGGCCGGGCCGCCGGGGGTTCCCTCGGCGCCGCCTGTGCCGCCCGTCCCGGCCGGAGTCACAGCGGTGTCCGGACCGGCGCCGGTGCTGTCCGTGCCCTGCGCAGGAGCCGCGGCATCCGGACCGGCGCCGGTGCTGTCCGTGCCCTCCGGGTTCGGGGTGGTGTCGTGGTCCGCGGTGGGCGTCGCGGGCTGCGGCTCCGGGCCCGCATGGTCGGTGTGGTCGGTCGTCGGGGCCGTTGGACCTGCGGGGTGCTCGGCCGGCTTTTCGTTGCCGGACCGCGGCTGCCCGCTCCCGCCGCTCACGTCCACGGTGTCCCCTCGTTCGAAGCGTCTCCCGTACCTGCCGGACGGAAGGGTCTCTGGTCGATGGTATGCGGCCTTGGTGACGCGTTCCGCCCCGGCACCCCTTGTGTTTGCCCCGCGGACGCGGGCCGGACTCGGGCGGCGGCTGGGTCACTGTCAGTGGTGGGCCGTAAGGTCTGTGGACATGGACAGCAGCATCGAGGACGCGGGCGCCCTGTCGGGCAGCGCCGAGCAGACGGATCCGGCCGGGGCGCCGCAGCCGACGCCTGTGACGGCTTCGGTGCCGGGGCCCTCGACTGCTGCGGAGGCCGCCGAGCCGGATGCGGCGGTGCCGGCTCCGCCGGAGGCCGGTGCCGAGCGCGTCGCCATCCCGCCCTCCTCCCTGTCCCCGTCCCGGGCCAGTGACTTCATGCAGTGCCCGCTGCTGTACCGGTTCCGGGTGATCGACCGGCTGCCGGAGAAGCCGAGCGCGGCGGCGACCCGGGGCACCCTGGTGCACGCGGTGCTGGAGCGGCTGTTCGACGCGCCGGCGGCGGAGCGGACCGCGCCGCGGGCGAAGTCGCTGATTCCGGGGCAGTGGGACCGGCTGCGGGAGAGCAGGCCGGAGCTCGTGGAGCTGTTCGCGGACGATCCGGACGGGGAGCTGCTGGCGGGCTGGCTCACCGAGGCCGAGCGGCTGGTCGAGCGCTGGTTCACGCTGGAGGATCCGACGCGGTTGGAGCCGGCGGAGCGCGAGCTGTTCGTGGAGGCCGAGCTGGACTCGGGGCTGCGGCTGCGCGGGATCATCGACCGGGTGGATGTGGCGCCGACCGGTGAGGTGCGGATCGTCGACTACAAGACGGGGAAGGCGCCGCGGCCGGAGTACTCCGAGGGCGCGCTGTTCCAGATGAAGTTCTACGCCCTGGTGGTGTGGCGGCTGAAGGGGGTGGTGCCGCGGCGGCTGCAGCTGGTCTATCTCGGCAGCGGGGACGTGCTGACGTACGACCCGGTCCTCGCCGATCTGGAGCGGATGGAGCGCAAGCTGCACGCGCTGTGGGAGGCCATCAGGCAGGCCACGGAGAGCGGGGAGTGGCGGCCGCGGCCGACGAAGCTGTGCGGTTGGTGCGACCACCAGGCGCACTGCCCGGAGTTCGGCGGCACTCCCCCGCCGTATCCGTTGCCGGTGAGGGCGCGCGAGTCCGGGGGCGTGTCGCAGGGCAGAATGGGCCCGGACTAGCGAAGGAGTGTCAGGTGGCCATCCGTGTCCTACTGGTCGACGACCAGCCCCTGCTGCGTACGGGTTTCCGGATGATCCTGGAGGCCGAGCAGGACATCGCGGTCGTGGGCGAGGCCGGTGACGGCCTGCAGGCCCTCGATCAGGTGCGGGCCCTGCAGCCGGACGTCGTGCTGATGGACATCCGTATGCCGCGGATGGACGGGGTGGAGGCGACCCGGCAGATCACCGGGCCCGACCGGTCCGGTCCGGCGAAGGTGCTGGTGCTGACGACGTTCGACTTGGACGAGTATGTCGTCGAGGCGTTGCGCGCCGGGGCGAGCGGCTTTCTGCTGAAGGACGCGCCGGCCAATGAACTGGTGCAGGCGATCCGGGTGGTGGCGGCGGGTGAGGCGATGCTGGCGCCGAGCATCACGCGCCGCCTGCTGGACAAGTACGCCACGCATCTGCCCTCTGGTGAGGAGCCGGTGCCGGACACCCTGAACACCCTCACCGACCGTGAGGTGGAGGTGCTGAAGCTGGTGGCGCGGGGTCTGTCCAATGCGGAGATCGCCGCCGACCTGTTCGTCAGCGAGACCACCGTGAAGACGCACGTGGGGCATGTGCTGACCAAGCTGGGTCTCAGGGACCGGGTGCAGGCGGCGGTGTACGCGTACGAGAGCGGTCTGGTGCGTCCCGGCGCGCAGTGAGCGCGGACGCGTCCGCTGCGACGGCGAAGGGCGCCCCTCCCGTGTGGAGATGGGCGCCCTCGCTGTCAGCGGGCGTCAGCTCTTGCTGAGTTCCCAGAACCGGAACACCGTGGAGGCGTCCAGGCAGTACTCCAGGCCGTAGACGCCGTCGCGGACGACCGCGTACTGCTTGGCCTGCCAGACGGGCAGGACGGGCAGTTCGGTGGCGACGATGTTCTGCAGCTGCCCGAAGTCCTTGTCGGTGGCGGCCCGGTCGCTCTGTGCGGCGGTGTCGGGGATGAGGGTGCCGGTGATGGTGCGGTTGCTGTAGTTGTTGTCCAGTACGTTGCCCTTGCCGAAGAAGGGTGCGGTGAAGTTGTCGGCGTCCGGGTAGTCCGGGACCCAGCCCTTGACGTACACGCCGTACTTCCCGGCCGCGATGTCCTTCTCGTACTGGCCGAAGGCGACGGACTTGACGTCGGCGTCGAACAGGCCGCTGGCGTTGAGCTGTCCGGCGATGGCCTTCAGTTCCTCGTCGGTGGCGGGGCCGTAGCGCGACGGCGTGGACCACAGGGTGAGCCTGACCTTGCCGGTGATGCCGGCGGCGCGCAGTGCGGCGGCGGCCTTGGCCTGGGAGGGGCGGGCGCCGTAGGTGTCGAAGAAGGCCGTGTTGTGGCCGACGATGCCCGCCGGAATGATCGAGTACAGCGGGGTGGCGGTGCCCTGGTAGACGTTCTTGATGAGGGCGTCGCGGTCGACGAGGTAGGCCATGGCCTTGCGGACGCCGAGTTTTCCGGCGACCGGGTCGTTCATGTTGAAGACCAGGTGCTGGACTTCGGCGCTGCTGCCCTCGATGACGTCGACGCCCTTGCCTTCCTGCTGGTCGAGGCCGGCGATGTCGGAGGCGGACAGGCCTCGGTAGGCGATGTCGACCTTGCCGTCGAGGAGGGCCTTTTTGAGGGCGGCGCGGTCGTCGTGGAAGAACTTCAGGGTGACGCCGGAGTTCTTGACCTTGGCGGTGCCCTGGTAGTTGCCGTTGACGGAGAAGACGGCCTGGTCCTTGTCGAAGGAGTCCAGCTTGTAGGGGCCGGAGCCGATGGCCTTGTGGTCGGTGCGCAGGCCGTTCGCGTCGTACTGGCGGTGGTCGACGATGGAGCCGGCGCCGGAGGCGATCTTGCTGGGGAAGGTGGCGTCGGAGGACTTCAGGTGGAAGACGACCGTCTTCGCGTCGGGGGTGTCGACTCTGCCCAGCATCGGGAACATGATCGCGGGCCCCGAGGGGTCGTTGATCTTCAGCATGCGGTCGAAGGAGAACTTCACGTCCTTCGAGGTGAGCGGGTCACCGTTGCTGAACTTCAGGCCGTCCTTGAGCGTGCACTGGTAGACGGTGGCCCGGGAGTCGGTGAAGGTGCATTCCTTGGCCAGTTCCGGCTGGGGCTCGGTCCCGCCCTTGGGGAAGCTGAGCAGCGACTGGAAGACGTTGTCGAACAACAGCCAGGAGCCGGGGTCGTAGCCGGAGGCCGGGTCCGTGGCGAGGACGTCGTCGGACATCCCCATCACCATGGCGGAGCCGGTACCCCCGGAGTCACCGGATCCCGAGCCGCAGCCGGTCAACAGGCCGGAGGCCAGCCCCGCCACGATGGGCAGGACTGGCCACTGGTTGCGCATGTTCACTTGAAATGTGCCTTGTCGTCGGTTCGTCACCCCGGGGCCGCCGTCCTGGCCCCGGGCAGTCCGGGGCAGCCGTCCCTGGCCCCCGGACGAGAGAGCCGTCAGCCGCTCACACCACGGCCGAGCTCCCACAGCTGAAGCGTCGAGGAGGAGTTGAGGGCGTAGGCCACGCCCGTGATGTCGTCCCGTGCGGCGACGTACTGCTTGCCCTGCCACAGGGGCAGGACCGGGACGTCCTCGGCGACGATGTCCTGGATCTCCGTGAGGCTCTTGGCGGCGTTGAGCCGGTCGGCCTCGCGGCGGGACTCCGGGATCAGGGTGCGCTGGATGGTGCTGTTGGAGTACGGCGAGCCGAGGAAGTTGTCCTTGTCGAGGAAGGGCGCGAGGAAGTTGTCGGCGTCCGGGAAGTCGGGGAACCAGCCCATGCCGTAGACGTCGTACTGGCCCTTCTGCTCGGCGGGCCGGAAGGTGTCCCAGGAGTGGCCCTGGATGGACGCGTCGAACAGGCCGCTGTCGTTGAGCTGCTTCTGCAGGACCTCGAACTCCTTCTTCGTGGCGGAGCCGTAGTGGTCGGTGGTGTAGTGCAGGGTCAGCTTGACCGGCGCGGTGATGCCGGCCCCGGTCAGCAGGGCCTTGGCCTTGGGGACGCTGGGGTTGCCGTACTTGTTGAAGAACGAGTTGGAGTGGCCGGTGACGGTGGCCGGGACGAGCGAGTACAGCGGCTCGGCCTGGGTGCCGTAGACCTTGGAGAGGATTTCCGCGCGGTCGATGAGCTGGGCCATGGCCTGGCGCACGGCCTTGGACTTCACGCTGGGCGCGTTGGTGTTGAAGGCGAGGTAGCGGATTTCCAGGCCCGGCATGTCGACGAGGTCGACCTTGTTGGTGCCGCCGGCGTCCAGCTTCTGGATCTGGTCGGGCGACATGGTGCGGGTCATGACGTCGATGTCACCCTTGTCGATGGCGGCGCCCATGGCGTCGGCGTCGGTGAAGGAGCGCAGTTCGACCTTGTCGTTGTTGACCTTCACGGCCCCCTTGTAGTTGGGGTTCTTGGTGAAGGTCATGGCGGTCATCGCGTTGCCGCTGACGTCGCCCTGGAAGGTGTAGGGGCCCGACCCGTCGACCTCGAAGCCGCCGCGCAGCTTGTCCTTCTGGTAGTCCTTCGGGTTGATGATGCCCGCGACCGGGGTGGACAGCTTGTACGGGAAGGTGGCGTCGGCGGTCTTGAGGTGGAAGATCACCTCGCGGTCGCCCTGGGTCTCGACGGTGTCGATGGTGTTCAGCAGGGAGGACACGCCACTGCTGGACTTGAGGCGCAGGGCGCGCTCGATGGAGTACTTGACGTCCTGGGCGGTCACCGGGTCGCCGCTCGCGAACTTCAGGCCGTCGCGGAGCTTGCAGGCGTAGCGCTCGCTGCCGCTGTCGGTGAAGGAGCAGCTCTCGGCGGCGTCCGGGACGGGGTCGCCCTCGCCCTTCGGCTGGGCCATCAGGGTCTGCACGGTCTGGCGCAGGATGTTCCAGGTGCCTACGTCGTAGGCGTAGGCGGGGTCGAGGGGCGCCGGGGCATCGCTGGTGGTCGTGAACCGGTCCGTGGTACCGACGACGATGGCGTCACCGCTCTTGCTCCCGCTGCCGGATCCGCCACACGCGGCGAGAACCGGGGTGAGCAGGCCGGCCACCGCCGGCAGCACCAAAGTCTTGCGGTTCATGCGGGAGTTTCTCCAGAGCTGTTCGGGTCCGTGTATCCGGCATGCAGGGTGGTGCGGCGGATCACGGGGGGTTGCGGCGATGTTCTCGCGATGAGATTAGTCCGCGCCCGCAGGAGGGTTCA
The DNA here is from genome assembly GCF_055581585.1 of Streptomyces sp. NPDC031426. Taxonomy (NCBI): domain Bacteria; kingdom Bacillati; phylum Actinomycetota; class Actinomycetes; order Kitasatosporales; family Streptomycetaceae; genus Streptomyces; species Streptomyces sp. NPDC031426. Next base: position 210,330 of record NZ_JBVIJE010000005.1, on the reverse strand, counting down.
CGGCCCCGTGAGTTGACCCCCCATCACGCAGTGGAACCAGGTGCGGACACACCGAAAACCCGACAGCGGCAGGATTAGTGCAGCATCCCATCAATCGGGACACAAAGACCCGTCCTTCCGGCCCGAACAGAGCCGTTCAGCACACTTGACGCGGGTTGTCGAGGGTGGCCGGGGTGGGGAACGTCACACTTTCAACTGTGCCGGGAGTCAGTGGAATTCGGCCGGACGACCGACCGTGAATTCCACTCGGGTGTACTTCCCCGGAAATTTGTCCAACCGGGCCAATGGACTTTTCACGCTGGGTGAACGGCTAGGGCATTTGCGTCATCAGGCCGCGCAGAAATGCCAGGTCGACCTCTTCCAGGGAGGTCACCACGGTGCGTCCGGCGGCCGGGCTGATGGGGGCGACGGAGGGTACGGCGACGACGCGGCAGCCCGCTGCCTCGGCGGCGGCGACACCGGTGGCGGTGTCCTCGACCACCGCGCATCTGTCCGGCCGGGCGTCGAGCCCCGCCGCGGCGAGCAGATAGGGGTCGGGGAAGGGCTTGGTGCGCGAGACCTCGTCACCGGCGATGGACAGGGCGAAGTGGTGCGCGCCGAGGATGCTCAGCACACGGTCGATGATGCGCCGGTGGGAGGCGGAGACCAGGGCGGTGGGGATGGCGTGCTCGTGGAGTTCGGCGAGCAGGCGGGCGGCGCCCGGCATGAGCGGCAGGGCCCGGTCGATGCGGTCCTCGAAGCCCTCGTTGAGCAGCACGGTGAGTTCGGCGAGGGTGATGTCGGCGCCGGTGGCCTCGATGAGGAAGCCGGCGCTGCGGGTCATGGGTCCGCCGACCACGACGTGCCGCCAGGACTGGTCCAGGGTGTGACCGAGGGCGGCGAAGACCTCGACCTCGACGTCCCACCAGAAACCCTCGGTGTCCACCAGGGTGCCGTCCATGTCGAGGAGCACCGCCTGCAGGGCGGAGCCTTCGGCCGTAAGGGTTCCGAGCGCGGGGACCGTGCTGGTCATCCTGGCGCACCTCCTTGAGGGACGATCAGGCCGGTTCCCGGACAGGGAACCGGCCTGGTGGACCGACCAGTGTACGTCTCCGGTGCGCAAAACGCCTCGTTTATCACTCGCGCCCGGGGGTATGCCGAAAATCACCCTTACGCAGGCCGGAGGGCCGTTGGTGTGTGCCGTGGAGCCGCCGGCGCTGCGGCTCGGGCCGAACCCCCGGAGGGCTCAGCGGGCGTTGAAGTACTTCGCCTCCGGATGGTGGATCACGATGGCGTCCGTGGACTGCTCGGGGTGCAGCTGGAACTCCTCGGACAGGTGGACGCCGATCCGCTCCGGCCGGAGCAGGTCCGCGATCTTGGCGCGGTCCTCCAGCTCGGGGCAGGCGCCGTAGCCGAGGGAGAAGCGGGCGCCCCGGTACTTCAGGGCGAACATGTCCTCCATGTCGGCCGGGTCCTCGCCGCCGAAGCCGAGTTCGGCGCGGACGCGTGCGTGCCAGTACTCGGCGAGCGCCTCCGCCAACTGGACGGAGAGGCCGTGCAGTTCGAGGTAGTCCCGGTAGGCGTTGGCCTCGAAGAGCTTCGCGGTCTCCTCGCCGATGCGCGAGCCGACGGTGACGACCTGGAGGCCGACGACATCGGTCTCGCCGGACTCCTCCGGGCGGAAGAAGTCGGCCAGGCACAGGCGCCGGCCGCGGCGCTGGCGCGGGAAGGTGAACCGGGTGCGCTCGTTGCCCCGCTCGTCCAGGATGATCAGGTCGTCGTCCTTGGACACGCAGTGGAAGTAGCCGTAGACGACGGCGGCTTCCAGCAGGTTCTCCGTCTGGAGCCGCTCCAGCAGTCCGCGCAGCCGGGGGCGGCCCTCGCTCTCCACGAGTTCCTCGTACGACGGTCCCTCGCCGGTGCGGGCCTGCTTCAGGCCCCACTGGCCCTTGAACAGCGCGCCCTCGTCGAGCCAGCTCGCGTACTCCTTGAGCTGGATGCCCTTGACGATGCGGGTGTCCCAGAACGGCGGGGTCGGCACGGGGTTGTCGGTGGCGACGTCGGAGCGGACGTGCCCTTCCTCGGGGCGTTCGGCGACCTCGACGGCGGCGGTGGCCCGCACCCTGCGCCGGCGCAGCTCGGGCAGCTTGGCGCCCGGCACGCCGCGCTTGACCCCGATGAGGGCGTCCATCAGGCGCAGGCCCTCGAAGGCGTCGCGGGCGTAGCGGACCTCGCCCTCGTAGATCTCGTGCAGGTCCTGCTCCACATAGGCGCGGGTGAGGGCGGCACCGCCGAGGATGACCGGGAACCGGGCGGCGAGGCCGCGCTGGTTCAGCTCCTCCAGGTTCTCCTTCATGATCACCGTGGACTTCACCAGCAGCCCGGACATGCCGATGACGTCGGCCCGGTGCTCCTCGGCGGCCTCCAGGATCGCGGAGACCGGCTGCTTGATGCCCAGGTTGACGACGTTGTAGCCGTTGTTGGACAGGATGATGTCGACCAGGTTCTTGCCGATGTCGTGGACGTCGCCGCGCACGGTGGCCAGCACGATGGTGCCCTTGCCCTCGGCGTCGGACTTCTCCATGTGCGGTTCGAGGTAGGCGACGGCGGCCTTCATGACCTCGGCGGACTGCAGCACGAACGGCAGCTGCATCTGCCCGGAGCCGAACAGGTCGCCGACCACCTTCATGCCGTCCAGCAGGGTCTCGTTGACGATGTCGAGCGCCGGGCGGTCCTGCAGGGCCTCGTCGAGGTCGGCTTCCAGGCCGTTGCGTTCGCCGTCGATGATGCGCCGCTTGAGGCGCTCCTCCAGCGGCAGCGCGGCCAGCTCCTCGGCCTTGCCGGCCCTCAGGGACTTGGCGGTGGCGCCCTCGAAGAGCTGCATCAGCTTCTGCAGGGGGTCGTAGCCCTCGCGGCGGCGGTCGTAGATCAGGTCCAGGGCCGTGGTGACCTGCTCCTCGTCGAAGCGGGCGATCGGCAGGATCTTGGAGGCGTGCACGATCGCCGAGTCCAGGCCCGCCTTCACGCACTCGTCGAGGAAGACGGAGTTCAGCAGGATGCGGGCGGCCGGGTTCAGGCCGAAGGAGATGTTCGACAGGCCGAGCGTGGTCTGGACGGCCGGGTGGCGCCGCTTCAGCTCGCGGATCGCCTCGATGGTGGCGAGGCCGTCCTTGCGGGACTCCTCCTGACCGGTGCAGATGGTGAAGGTCAGGGTGTCGATGAGGATGTCCTCCTCACGGATGCCCCAGTTCCCGGTCAGGTCGTCGATCAGCCGTTCGGCGATCTCGACCTTCTTCTCGGGTGTGCGGGCCTGCCCCTCCTCGTCGATCGTGAGCGCGATCAGTGCGGCGCCGTGCTCCTGGGCGAGCTTGGTGACCTTGGCGAACCGGGAGTCGGGGCCGTCGCCGTCCTCGTAGTTCACCGAGTTGATCACAGCGCGGCCGCCGAGCTTCTCCAGGCCCGCCTGGATGACGTCGACCTCGGTGGAGTCCAGCACGATCGGCAGGGTGGAGGCGGTGGCGAAGCGGCCGGCGAGTTCCTGCATGTCGGCGACGCCGTCGCGGCCGACGTAGTCCACGCACAGGTCGAGCAGGTGCGCGCCCTCGCGGATCTGCTCCCGGGCCATCTCCACACAGTCGTCCCAGCGGCCCGCCAGCATGGCCTCGCGGAACTTCTTGGAGCCGTTGGCGTTGGTGCGCTCGCCGATGGCCAGGTAGGAGGTGTCCTGGCGGAAGGGGACCGTCTGGTAGAGGGAGGCGGCGCCGGGCTCGGGGCGCGGGTCGCGGGCGGGCGGGGTGCGGCCCTGGACGCGCTCGACGACCTGGCGCAGGTGCTCGGGGGTCGTGCCGCAGCAGCCGCCGACGAGGGAGAGGCCGTACTCGCGGACGAAGGTCTCCTGGGCGTCGGCCAGCTCGGGCGCGGTCAGCGGGTAGTGGGCGCCGTCCTTGCCGAGGACGGGCAGGCCCGCGTTGGGCATGCAGGACAGCGGGATGCGGGCGTTGCGGGCGAGGTAGCGCAGGTGCTCGCTCATCTCGGCCGGGCCGGTGGCGCAGTTCAGGCCGATCATGTCGATACCGAGCGGCTCCAGCGCGGTGAGCGCGGCGCCGATCTCGGAGCCGAGGAGCATGGTGCCGGTGGTCTCGACGGTCACGGAGACGATCACCGGCAGGTCCAGGCCGAGGGCTTCCAGGCCGCGCCGGGCACCCAGGACGGCGGCCTTGGTCTGCAGCAGGTCCTGGGTGGTCTCCACGAGCAGCGCGTCGGCGCCGCCGGTGACCAGGCCCTCGGCGTTGCGCTGGTAGGCGTCGCGCAGGGTGGTGTACGGGGCGTGGCCGAGGGTGGGCAGTTTGGTGCCGGGGCCCATGGAGCCGAGGACCCAGCGGGTACGGCCGTCCTTGGCGGTGAACTCGTCGGCGACCTCACGGGCCACGCGGGCGCCGGCCTCGGACAGCTCGTGGACGCGCTCGGAGATGTCGTACTCGCCGAGGGCGGAGTGGTTGGCCCCGAAGGTGTTGGTCTCGACGCAGTCGACGCCCACGGCGAAGTACGCCTCGTGGACGGAGCGGACGATGTCGGGGCGGGTGAGGTTGAGGATCTCGTTGCAGCCTTCGAGCTGCTGGAAGTCCTCGAGGGTGGGGTCCTGGGCCTGGAGCATGGTGCCCATGGCTCCGTCGGCGACCACCACACGGGTGGCGAGTGCCTCTCGGAGCGCGGACACGCGGGTCCGGCTGTCGGCGGAAGGGGACGGTGGCAACGAGGCCATGAAGGGGCTCCCTAGGTGCGACGGCTGTCGGCTTTGCGGTGTCCCGGACAGGCGGGGAGGCCGCACGGCGCCAGAGTAGCCGGGAGTCGGCTTGGATGGGCACCGGCGTCCACGAGGCGGACGCCGGTGGGCCGTGCACCACGGGCAGGTCACGTGTGATGTAACAAGTGCCGACCGACCGTTAGCGGGAGGTCGTCATGGACCGGTAGTGTTCGACATTGCCGAACGGTGTTGAATGCCGTGCGGTAGTCGAAGGGGACGGAGGCAGGACGGCGATGGCACGGAACATCCAGTCGCTCGAACGGGCGGCCGCGATGCTGCGCTTGCTCGCGGGTGGCGAGCGGCGGCTCGGTCTGTCGGACATCGCCTCGTCTCTGGGCCTCGCCAAGGGCACCGCCCACGGAATTCTGCGCACCCTCCAGCAGGAGGGCTTCGTGGAGCAGGACGACGCCTCCGGGCGCTATCAGCTGGGCGCGGAGCTGCTGCGCCTGGGGACCACCTACCTGGACGTGCACGAACTGCGCGCCAGGGCCCTGGTGTGGACCGACGACCTGGCCCGTTCCAGCGGGGAGAGCGTGTACCTGGGCGTCCTGCACCAGCAGGGCGTGCTGATCGTGCACCACGTCTTCCGGCCGGACGACAGCCGGCAGGTGCTGGAGATCGGCGCCATGCAGCCGCTGCACTCCACCGCGCTGGGCAAGGTGCTGTCGGCCTACGACCCGGTGGCGCACAGCGAGGCGCTGGAGGCGGACCGGAAGCCTTTCACCGACTGCACGGTGTGCGACATCGAGGACTTCGAGCACCTTCTCGACATCACACGCGCGCGTGGCTACGCGGCCGACGTCGAGGAGACCTGGGAGGGCGTGGCGTCGATCGCCGCGCCCATCCACGACCGGCGCCGCATGCCCGTGGGCGCGGTCGGCATCACCGGGGCCGTGGAACGGCTGCGCCGGGACGGGGATCTGCGTCCCGAGCTGATCGCGGCGGTGCGCGACTGCGCCCGCGCGGTGTCGAGGGACCTGGGCGCGGGACGGTTCTGACCGCTGCCCCGAGGGGATGCCTGGGTTCCTCCCAGGGAGGACCGGAACGCCGGGCGGCGTTCCGGTCCTCGCCATACCCTGAAACCGACATATCAGGCTAATGCCCATGTCAGCATGCGAAGAGTGACAACCCGCAGCGATCAATAACGATCCTGTTTTCGATAACAGAACCCTTGACGCATGCGTAACGCCGAAGCAAGACTCCCGTCCATCGGTCGGCATTGTCGAACACCTACCGGCAATACGCGCTAGAGTGTGACAACGCCAAGGGCCGGCATCGCTCTCACCCCCGAGGGCGCCAGAACCCCGGCGGGACCCGGGGTTCGGCCCCTGGACGAAGGACAAAGGAGTCGCGGGTGTCCAGCTCCGACATCTTCATCGGCGAGACCATCGGTACCGCCATACTCATCCTGCTCGGCGGCGGCGTCTGCGCTGCCGTCACGCTGAAGGCCTCCAAGGCCCGTAACGCCGGTTGGCTCGCCATCACCTTCGGGTGGGGCTTCGCCGTCCTGACGGCTGTGTACATCTCCGGACCGCTCTCCGGTGCGCACCTCAACCCGGCCGTCACCGTCGCCCTTGCCATCAAGAACAGCGACTGGAGCAACGTTCCGGTCTACTTCGCCGGCCAGCTGCTCGGCGCGATGATCGGCGCGACCCTGGTGTGGATCGCCTACTACGGCCAGTTCCACGCTCACCTGACCGACAAGGAGATCGTCGGCGGTCCGGGCGCGCAGGCCACCGCGGCAAAGGCGGTCGAGGCCCAGGAGAAGGGCGCCGGTCCGGTCCTCGGCATCTTCTCCACCGGCCCCGAGATCCGGAACGCGGCGCAGAACCTCGCCACCGAGATCATCGGCACGGTCGTGCTGATCCTCGCGGTCCTCACGCAGGGCCTGAACGACAAGGGCAACGGCCTCGGCGTCCTCGGCGGTCTGGTCACCGCGTTCGTGGTGGTGTCGATCGGTCTCTCCCTCGGCGGACCGACGGGCTACGCCATCAACCCGGCCCGTGACCTGGGCCCGCGCATCGTGCACGCCCTGCTGCCGCTGCCCAACAAGGGCGGTTCCGACTGGGCGTACGCCTGGATTCCCGTGGTCGGTCCGCTGATCGGCGGCGCGATCGCCGCAGGCATATACAACGTCGCCTTCGCCTAGAAATCACTTCGAAGCACGCGCCGTACGCACCGCCCTATCACCACGGATCCTTTGGAGCACACAGTGACCGACGCCCACACCGCAGGCCCGTTCATCGCCGCGATCGACCAGGGCACCACCTCCAGCCGCTGCATCGTCTTCGACCGGGACGGCCGGATCGTCTCCGTCGACCAGAAGGAGCACGAGCAGATCTTCCCGAAGCCGGGCTGGGTCGAGCACAACGCCAACGAGATCTGGACCAACGTCCAGGAAGTCGTCGCCGGCGCCATCGCCAAGGCGGGCATCACGCGTGACGACATCAAGGCCATCGGCATCACCAACCAGCGCGAGACCACCGTGCTGTGGGACAAGAACACCGGAGAGCCCGTCCACAACGCCCTCGTCTGGCAGGACACCCGCACCGACGCCCTGTGCAAGGAGCTGGGCCGCAACGTCGGCCAGGACCGCTTCCGCCGCGAGACCGGCCTGCCGCTGGCCTCGTACTTCTCCGGTCCCAAGGCCCGCTGGCTGCTCGACAACGTCGACGGACTGAAGGAGCGCGCCGAGGCGGGCGACATCCTCTTCGGCACCATGGACACCTGGGTCATCTGGAACCTGACCGGTGGTGTCAACGGCGGCAAGCACGTCACCGACGTCACCAACGCCTCCCGCACCATGCTGATGAACCTGCACACCACGGAGTGGGACGAGAAGATCGCCGAGTCCATCGGCGTGCCGCTGCAGATCCTGCCCGAGATCCGCTCCTCCGCCGAGGTCTACGGCGAGGTCACCGGCGGCAAGCTCGGCGAGCTGCTCGGCGGCATCCCGGTGGCCTCCGCGCTCGGCGACCAGCAGGCGGCCCTGTTCGGCCAGACCTGTTTCTCCGAGGGCGAGACCAAGTCGACCTACGGCACCGGCACCTTCATGGTGATGAACACCGGTGACAAGATCATCAACTCCTACGCCGGTCTGCTGACCACGGTCGGCTACAAGATCGGCGACCAGCCGACGGTCTACGCCCTGGAGGGCTCGATCGCCGTCACCGGCTCGCTGGTGCAGTGGATGCGCGACCAGATGGGCCTGATCTCCACCGCCGCCGAGATCGAGACGCTCGCGCTCTCGGTCGAGGACAACGGCGGCGCCTACTTCGTGCCGGCGTTCTCCGGTCTGTTCGCCCCGCACTGGCGCTCCGACGCCCGCGGTGTGATCGCCGGCCTGACCCGGTACGTCACCAAGGCGCACCTCGCCCGCGCCGTCCTGGAGGCCACCGCCTGGCAGACCCGGGAGATCGCCGACGCCATGGTCAAGGACTCCGGCGACGAGCTGGTGGCCCTGAAGGTCGACGGCGGCATGACCTCCAACAACCTGCTGATGCAGACCCTCGCCGACGTTCTGGACGCACCGGTGGTGCGCCCGATGGTCGCCGAGACCACCTGCCTCGGCGCCGCCTACGCCGCCGGCCTGGCCGTCGGATTCTGGTCCAGCACCGACGAACTGCGCGCCAACTGGCGCCGGGCCGCCGAGTGGACCCCCCAGATGGACGCGGACACCCGCGACCGTGAGTACAAGAACTGGCTCAAGGCCGTCGACCGGACCATGGGCTGGATCGAGGACGAGAGCTGAGCCGCCCGACACAGCTCAGACATCTCTGACGAGGAGTAAGTACCCGACATGACCAGTCAGTCCACCCTGAGTTCCGTGCCTGCCCTGGGGACGCACCCGGCCTCCGGCTCCAACCCGAGCCGGGCCGAGACCAGGGAGCAACTCTCCAAGGCGTCGTACGACCTTCTGGTGATCGGCGGCGGCATCCTGGGCATCTCGACCGCCTGGCACGCCGCGCAGTCCGGCCTGAGGGTGGCTCTGGTCGACGCCGGCGACTTCGCCGGTGCCACCTCCTCCGCCTCCTCCAAGCTGCTCCACGGCGGTCTGCGCTACCTGCAGACCGGCGCGGTGAAGCTGGTGGCGGAGAACCACTTCGAGCGCCGTGCGGTCTCCCGCCAGGTGGCCCCCCACCTGGCGAACCCGCTCACCTTCTACCTCCCCGTGTACAAGGGCGGGCCGCACGGCGCGGCGAAGCTCGGCGCGGGCGTCTTCGCCTACTCCGCGCTGTCCGCGTTCGGTGACGGCGTCGGCCATCTGCTCTCCCCCGCCAAGGCGGCGCAGGACGTGCCCGAGCTGCGCACCGAGAACCTCAAGGCCGTGGCCGTGTACGGCGACGACCAGATGAACGACGCGCGCATGGCGCTGATGACGGTCCGCGCGGCCGTCGAGTCGGGCGCGGTCGTCCTCAACCACGCCGAGGTCACCGGCCTGCGCTTCACCAACGGCCGGGTCACCGGTGCCGACCTCAAGGACCGGCTGTCCGGCGAGGAGTTCGGCGTCAACGCCCGCCTGGTGCTCAACGCGACCGGCCCCTGGGTCGATCACCTGCGCAGGATGGAGGACCCGAACGCGGCGCCGTCGATCCGTCTGTCGAAGGGCGCGCATCTGGTCCTGAAGCGGACCTCGCCGTGGAAGGCCGCGCTCGCGACTCCCATCGACAAGTACCGCATCACCTTCGCCCTCCCGTGGGAGGACATGCTGCTGCTCGGCACCACCGACGAGGAGTACGAGGGCGACCCGGCGGACGTGTCCGTCAATGACAAGGACATAGCGCAGATCCTGGACGAGGCCGCGTTCTCCGTGCGCGACCAGCAGCTGCAGCGCGACCTGATCACCTACGCCTTCGCCGGTCTGCGGGTGCTGCCGGGCGGCCCCGGCGACACCGCCAAGGCCAAGCGCGAGACCGTGGTGACCGAGGGCAAGGGCGGCATGCTGTCCGTCGCGGGCGGCAAGTGGACCACCTTCCGGCACATCGGCCGTACGGTGATGCAGAAGCTGGAGGCGCTGCCGGGTCACCCGCTCGGCGACGACTTCGAGCCGATCTCCTCGCTGCCGAAGAAGCTGCCGCTGCCCGGCGTCGCCAACCCGCGCGCGGTCGCCCACCGGCTGCTCGTGGACCGGCCGGCTCCGGGTCCGCGGATGGCCGCCGACACCGCCAGGCACCTGGCCACCCACTACGGCTCCCTGGCCTTCGACATCGCCCGCCTGGCGAACGAGAACCCGGAGCTGGCCGAGCGCGTCCACCCCGACGCGCCGGAGATCTGGGCGCAGGTGGTCTGGGCCCGTGACCACGAGTGGGCCGAGACCGCGGACGACGTCCTGCGCCGCCGTACGACGCTGACGATCCGGGGCCTGGCCACGGACGAGGTCCGCGCGGGGGTGCAGGACCTGCTCGACAAGAAGTAGGCCCCGGTGGGGGCCGGTCCGCTCCCCTGACCGGGACCGGCCGCCACCGCAGCGCCGGACCGCCGCACCGGGTCCGGACGACCGAGAGGGGCGGCCCCACGCCGATGGGGCCGCCCCTTTCGGCTGCCCCGGGGGTGTTGTCAGTGCCGGGTGCTTCCATGGGGGGCATGAACAACGATCAAGCGGATCCCGGCGAACTCGCGGCGCTGCGGGAGGCCTTCGCGGTGGACGACGGCGGCGAGTCCGCTCTGGGCTGGGCGGCGGTGCGCGCGTTCGAGACGGAGCACGGGGTGGTGCTGCCGGAGCCGTACCGGACGTTCGTGGCGGAGGTGACGGACGGGTCGTACCAGGGGCCGCCGGAGTACGGGTTGGTGGGACTGGTCGAGGGCGGCGCGAAGCAGAAGCTGGCCGAGCCGTTCCCGCTCTCCGGCGCATGGCTGTGGGAGGAGGACGAGGGGCCTTACGAGGATCCGGACGCAGTGATCGAGCAGGTCGGCCGCGACGGCTCGCTCATGCTCGGCACCGATGGCTGCGGCATGGACTGGCATCTGATCGTCACCGGTCCCCACCGGGGCCAGATATGGCAGATCACCGGTGAGGGCGCGTTTCCCTTCGGGGCCGAGTTCGGGTGCACCACCGCCGAGTGCGGTTTCGCCGGCTGGGTGCGGCACTGGGCGGCGGGCAGGGAGTGGTTCGACGCGCCGCCCGCATAATGGCCGCTGAGACATCCGATGTCTGGGCGACCAGGGAGGCCGGTCATGGCAGTCACCGATGAGGCGATCGAGAAGATCAAGGGCATGATCGTCTCCGGTGCGCTGCGGCCCGGGGACCGGTTGCCCAAGGAGAGCGAGCTGGCCGCCGAGTTGGGGCTGTCGCGGAACTCGCTGCGGGAGGCCGTGCGGGCGCTGTCGCTGATCCGGATCCTGGACGTGCGGCAGGGCGACGGCACGTACGTCACCAGCCTCGATCCGCAACTGCTGCTGGAGGCGCTGAGCTTCGTCGTGGACTTCCACCGCGACGACACCGTCCTGGAGTTCCTCGCGGTGCGCCGGATCCTGGAGCCGGCCGCGACCGCGATGGCGGCCTTCCGGATCGGCGAACGGCAACTGGACGCGCTGTCCGCCCAGTTGGACGCCCTCGGTGACCAACCCTCGGTGGAGGAACTGGTCGCCGCAGACCTGGAGTTCCATCGCGGCATCGTGCGCGGCGCGGGCAACTCGGTGCTGTGCTCGCTGTTGGACGGTCTGTCGGGGCCGACCACGCGGGCCCGGATCTGGCGGGGCCTGACCCAGGAGGACGCGGTCGGCCGCACCCTGCGCGAGCACCGGGCGATCCTGGCCGCGCTGCGCGACCGGGACGCGGAGGCGGCCCGCTCCTGGGCGACCGTGCACATCGCGAGCGTGGAACAGTGGCTGCGCAGCACCCTGTGAGAGGGGGCAAGCGCCCGTGCGGATCCGCTCGGGCTCCGGTTGACGGCGGGTGTTCGACGGTGGCGAACGGGGCAGTGATCCGGTCACTGGCCCACGCAAAGGGGCTGCGGGCGCCCCCGCCGGACGCCGTAAGGTTGGTGAGTCAAGCGAGGGCACGTCGGAAGGAGGCACTGGGTGATCGAGCTGGAGGGGGTTCCCGAGCTGATCGACCCAGTCATGGTGGCCGCGTTCGAGGGCTGGAACGATGCCGGCGACGCCGCCTCCACGGCGGTCGCGCATCTGGAACGCGAGTGGAAGGGCGAGGTCTTCGCGGCGCTCGACGCCGAGGACTACTACGACTTCCAGGTGAACCGGCCCACGGTGTTCATGGACGCCGGTGTGCGCAAGATCACCTGGCCGACGACGAGGTTGTCGGTGGTGCGGGTCGGCGGCGAGAAGCCGCGCGACCTGGTGCTGGTCCGCGGCATCGAGCCGTCCATGCGCTGGCGCTCGTTCTGCAACGAGCTGCTCGGCTTCGCGCACGAGCTGGGCGTGGAACTGGTGGTCATCCTGGGCGCCCTGCTCGGTGACACCCCGCACACGCGTCCCGTGCCGGTCAGCGGGGTGACGTCCGACCCGGACCTGGCCCAGCGGATGGACCTGGAGGAGACCAAGTACGAGGGCCCTACGGGCATCGTCGGCGTCCTGCAGGAGGCGTGCACGCACGCCGGCGTCCCGGCGGTGTCGCTGTGGGCGGCCGTACCGCACTACGTCTCCCAGCCGCCCAACCCGAAGGCCACGCTGGCGCTGCTCAACCGGCTGGAGGACCTGCTGGACCTGCGCATCCCGCAGGGCGAGCTGCCGGAGGACGCGCGTGCCTGGCAGGTGGGCGTGGACCAGCTGGCCGCAGAGGACAGCGAGGTCGCCGAGTACGTCCAGACGCTGGAGGAGGCCCGGGACACCGCCGAACTGCCGGAGGCTTCGGGTGAGGCGATCGCCCGCGAGTTCGAGCGGTATCTGCGGCGCCGGGACGTCAGCCCGCCGGGCGGCCACGCGACGGCCGACGGCGGGGACGGTGGCGCCTTCCGCAGGGACAACCCCGGCGGAAGGAACCGGCCGCCGAAACCGCCCAGGCCGGATGCGGCCGAGGGTGACGACGAGGACAGCTCTGAGGAGTGAGACACCGGAAGGGGCGGTTCCCAAGGAGGGAACCGCCCCTTCCGCATCCATCGGAGGTGCCGGAACTAGAGCGCTACCCCCAGCAGCGCGTCCACCGCACGCGTGACCACGCCGGGCGCGCCCGTGTCAGTGCCCCCCTGCTCCTCCTGCCGGGCCGCCCAGCGGTCCACCGCCGCGAGGGCGGCGGGGGCGTCCAGGTCGTTGGACAGGGCCTCGCGGATCTCCTCGACCAGCGCGTCCGCCGGCGGGCCGTCGGGGCGGGAGACGGCCGCTCGCCAGCGGCCGAGGCGGGCCACCGCGTCCTGCAGGACCTGGTCGGTCCACTCCCAGTCGGCGCGGTAGTGGTGGGCGAGCAGCGAGAGGCGGATGGCGGCCGGATCGACGCCGTCCCGGCGGAGCTGGGAGACGAAGACCAGGTTGCCCTTGGACTTGGACATCTTCTCGCCGTGCAGGGCGACCATGCCGGCGTGGACGTAGGCCTTGGCCATGGGGAACTCGCCGGTGAGCACCTGGGCGTGCGAGGCGCCCATCTCGTGGTGCGGGAACGCGAGGTCGGAGCCGCCGCCCTGGACGTCGAAGCCCATGCCGAGGTGGTCGAGGGCGATCGCGACGCACTCGATGTGCCAGCCGGGCCGGCCCCGGCCGAGGGAGCCGCCGTCCCAGCTGGGCTCGCCCTCGCGGGCCGCCATCCACAGCATCGGGTCCAGCGGGTTCTTCTTGCCCGGGCGGTCCGGGTCGCCGCCGCGCTCGGCGGACAGCAGCCGCATGGCGGCCGCGTCGAGGTTCGAGACCTTGCCGAAGTTCGGGTCGGACTCGACGGAGAAGTAGATGTCGCCCTCCAGCTCGTAGGCCGCGCCGAGTTCCCGCAGCCGCTCCACGAGCGGGACGATGCCGGGTATCGCCTCCACGGCGCCTATGTAGTGCCGGGGCGGGAGCATCCGGAGGGCGGTCATGTCCTCGCGGAAGAGGACGGTCTCCTTCTCGGCGAGGGCAACCCAGTCGACGCCGTCCCGCTCCGCGCGCTCCAGCAGCGGATCGTCGACGTCGGTGACGTTCTGGACGTAGTGGACCTGCCGCTTGGTGTCGAGCCACACGCGCTGCACGAGGTCGAACGCGTTGTAGGTCGCCGCGTGACCCATGTGGGTCGCGTCGTACGGGGTGATGCCGCAGACGTAGATACGGGCGACGGGACCGGGGTCGAGGGTGACGAGGCCGCCGGTCGCGGTGTCGTGGATCCTCAGGTCGCGGCCCTGACCAGGCAGGGCGGGGACCTCGGAAGCGGGCCAGGCATGCATGTACATGAGCCTAACCGGCTGCCCGCCGCGTATACGAACGGGATCGCGGCCGATGGCCGGTTTCGCGGTCTTGTACATCGGCGCCCGATGTGCTGATCGCGCTCACACCGGCGGCCAGGGGATGGCGGGCCACTCGCCGTTCGGCTCCGGATGCACTCCCGCGGTGAGCAGCGCCTCGACACGCGCGCGTGTGGCGTCGATCTCGGCCGCGGTGATCAGTGCGGTCAGCCGCTCGCCCAGCGGCCCGCCGAGGGCCTCCCGCAGTCCCTGCAGGGCCTCGACGGCCTCGGCGGTCAGCGGCTCCCCGGCCCAGCCCCACAGCAGCGTGCGCAGCTTGTTCTCGACGTTGAAGGTGACGCCGTGGTCGATGCCGAAGAGCCGGCCGTCGGTGGTGGGCAGCAGATGGCCGCCCTTGCGGTCGGCGTTGTTGATCACCGCGTCGAGGACGGCGAGCCGGCGCAGCCGCTCGTCGTCGGCGTGCACGAGGAGCGCGGTGCGGCCCTCGCCGACCTCGGCCAGGCCGATCGCCTTCCAGCCCGGCTCCGGTTCCTCGGCGTCGACCAGGGCGAGCAGCTCCGCCTCGGCCTGGACGTCGATCCACAGCTGGCACATGCCCTCGCCGTACGGCCCGTCGCGCAGCACGGTCGGCGGGACGAGCCTCCAGCCGATGGCCTCGGAGACCTCGTAGGCGGCCACCTCGCGGCCGGCCAGGGTGCCGTCGGGGAAGTCCCACAGCGGGCGTTCCCCGGCCACCGGCTTGTAGATGCAGGAGGCTTCCCGGCCGTCCAGGGCGATGGTGCAGAAGAGTGCGGCGTTGGACGCCTCGCGGATCCGGCCGCGCACGGTCAGCTCACCGCGCGCGAGCAGCTCGGCGGCGGCCGAGTCGGCTGCGGCGTCGGTGGGCGTCACGCTCCGCGGCGGTATCCGTTCTGGCGCGGACATACGTGTCCTTCCGGATCGAGCGGGAGGCTGCACAGCGGACACGGCGGCCGCCCGGCGTTGACGACGTCGAGGGCGCGCTTGGCGAAGGCCCGGGCCTGCGCACCGGTCAGCCGGACCCGCAGCATCGGGGGCCCGTTCTCCTCGTCCTGGAGCAGGCGCTCCTCGGCCTCGGCGAGGTCCTCCTCGGTGTCGGCCTCCAGCTCCACCAGGGCCTGCGCCTCGACGATCATGCGCTGTTCCTCGCCGTCCCAGGCCAGCGCCATGGTGCCGACGCGGAACTCCTCCTCGATGGGGGTCTCCAGCGGCGCGGTGTCGGCGATCTCGGTGGGCGCCATGGCGGGGACGGCGGCGCTGCCGCCGCTGCGCCGTACGACCTCGTCGAGCAGTTCGTCCATGCGCTCGGCGAGGGCGGCCACCTGGGTCTTCTCCAGAGCCACGCTGGTCACCCGGGAGCCTGCGGTGGCCTGGAGGAAGAACGTACGGCGTCCGGGCAGTCCGACCGTGCCGGCCACGAAGCGGTCCGGCGGGTCGTAGAGGAACACCTGACGGGACACGTCCTGTCTCCATTGAGAGTGAGTTCGAGAGTTTCGGCGGTGCGGGCCGCCCACGGATGCGCGACTGTGGATCGCTTCACCCTACTGCGGCCGACGATCACGGTGCGCCCGCACCACCTCCGACCGGTGCGTCGCCCTCACCAGGTTCCTCGCGCGGGACGAGCGAAGCGAAATCCCCGGTGTCGCCGAGGCGAACGAGGAACGGCCGCAGCCGGGTGTAGCGGATCGCGGTGACGGAGCACGGTTCCACGGAGATCCGCTGGAACAGGTCGAGGTGGAGTCCGAGGGCGTCGGCGACCAGGGATTTGATGATGTCACCGTGGGAGCACATGAGGTAGACGGCGTCGGCGCCGTGCTCGCGCTCCACGCGCGCGTTCCACTCGCGTACGGCCTCGGCGGCGCGGGTCTGCATGGCGCGCATGGACTCGCCGCCGGGGAAGGCGGCGGCCGACGGATGGGCCTGGACGACCTCCATCAGCGGCTCGTCCTTGAGCTCGGCGAGCTTGCGGCCGGACCAGTCGCCGTAGTGGCACTCCCCGATCCGCTCGTCGGTGTGGGCGCGCAGGCCGGGGCGGGCCTCCAGCAGCGGCCGTACGGTCTCCTGGCAGCGCTGCAGGGGGCTGGTGACGACCTCGGAGATCGGCAGTGCGGCGAGCCTTCCGGGCAGCGCGGCGGCCTGGGCGGCGCCGCGCTCGTCCAGGGCGACGCCTGGCGTCCAGCCGGCGAGCACACCGGAGGTGTTGGCGGTGGAGCGTCCGTGCCTGACGAGGATCAGCGTGGGCATGCGGCCCAGGGTAGGCGTATCAGCACATGCACCGGGGACCGGGCGAAGGGAGAATGCGCTCCGTGATCGTCGACTGCGCCATCTACCGGCACGGGCACCGCACCGAGGGTCCGGAGGACCTGTCCGACGCGCTCTCGGAGGCGCGGGCCGAGGGCGGGTTCGTGTGGATCGGCCTGTATGAGCCGTCCGAGCGGGAGTTCGACCTGGTCACCCAGGAGTTCGGGCTGCATCCGCTGGCGGTGGAGGACGCGCTCAACGCGCATCAGCGGCCCAAGCTGGAGGTGTACGAGGACTCGCTGTTCATGGTGCTGAAACCGGTCGTGTACGAGGCGGAGAGCGACACCGTCTCGGCGGGCGAGATCATGGTCTTCGTCGGCGACGGTTTCGTGGTCACCGTCCGTCATGGTGAGGGCTCGCCGCTGGCCGCCGTACGGCGCCGGCTGGAGGAGGAGCCGGAGATGCTCGACAAGGGCCCGACCGCCGTGCTGTACGCGATCTCCGACGCGGTCGTCGACCACTATGTGGAGGTGGCGACGGAGCTGGGGACCGATCTGGAGGAGCTGGAGGCGGAGGTGTTCCTGCCGGACGGCGGCGGCTCGCGGGGCACCGCGTCCCGGATCTACGGCTTCAAGCGGCAGATCCTGGAGTTCCGCCGGGCCACCGGCCCGCTGGCGCTCCCGCTGACCCGGCTGGCCGGCACCGGACCGATGGGCGCGTCGGTGCCGTTCGTGCACGACAAGGCGCGCCCGTTCTTCCGGGACGTCGGCGACCACCTCACGCGTGTGAACGAGTCCGTGGAGGCCCTGGACCGGCTGGTGTCGGACGTCCTGTCGGCGCATCTGGCGCAGATGAGCGTGCGGCAGAACGACGACATGCGGAAGATCTCCGCGTGGGCGGCGATGGCCGCGGTCCCCACGATGATCGCGGGGATCTACGGCATGAACTTCGACCACATGCCGGAGCTGCACTGGTTGTGGTCGTATCCGGCGGTGATCCTGGCGATGGCGGCTCTGGAGGTGCTGCTGTACCGCCTGTTCAAGCATCGCGGCTGGCTGTAGGACCGGTGCGGCTCAGGCGAACTCGGGGGCTGGGGTGGCGGGGCCGCCGAGGGGGTCGCGGCGCTCGGGCATGCGGAGGGTGACCATGCGCCGCCAGCCGGCGAGGCGCTCGTAGGCGTACACCGCGTGGATGCCGGCCGCGAGGAGGGCGTACCTGGCCCTGGACCAGCCCAGGATGCGGCCCATGCGGGCCATCACGGCGAGGCTGACGTCCCGGTGGACGCGGATCTCGGCGAGGGCGCACTCGCGCAGGGTGCGCTGGATCAGCCGGCCGTGTCCGGCGGCGGCGAGCCGCAGCAGTTCCTCATGGGTGTAGGCGAGGTGGTCGTCCTCGTCGTCGGAGATCATGCGTAGGGCCCTGCCAACCTCGGGATGGCCGGCGAAGTGTCCGAGGAGCAGCGCCATCTGCTCGGCGGCACGCTGTTCGGTGACGCGGCTGTGGGAGAGGTAGACGACGATGTCCCGCTCGGTGAGCGGTTCGTCCCGCCTGAGCTTGTCGTGGGCGAGGCCGATGCCGTGCCGCTCCAGCAGCATCGTGTAGTCGGTCTCGGGCGGTACGGCGACGGGGGTGAGCCCGCGCTTCTTCATCAGGGCGGTGAAGATGCGTCCGTGCTTGTCCTCGTCGGCGCCGTGCCGGGCGATCTTCGGGGCGAGGGCGCGTTCGCCGGGCGGGACCAGCGCGGCGATGCGCCCGTTCTCCCAGCCGCCCTGGGACTCTCCGCTGGCGGCGATGGAGCAGAAGAGCCGGAAGGCCTCGTCGTTGTCGAGGATCTCCTTGAACAGACTCTTGGCCGAAAGCATGAATAGAGTCAAATGCGGACGGGGTGGGGCATGCAACAGCTGTGCGCGTCCGCTCGGCCAAAAGAATGAGTTCCCGGTCGTAACCGCGCGGCGCCTGGCGCGTTGTTCCCTGTGACGGCCGTGGCGGGGAAGACTCCCGAGCCCCCACCACGGCCGCTGAAGCTCCTAGGCCAGCCCGGCGCGCTCCAGGGCCTCGCTGCCGGCCCGCAGGGAGGCGAGCCGCTCGTCCAGGGTGAATCCGGCCGGCGACAGGCTGAGCGTGGTGACGCCGGCGGCGGCGTAGGCCTTCATCCGGTCCGCGATGCGGTCGACGGAACCGAGCAGAGTCGTCTTGTCGATGAGGTCCTGCGGGACCGCGGCGGCGGCCCCCTGCTTGTCCCCCGCCAGGTACTTCTGCTGGATCTCGGCGGCTTCCTTCGCGTATCCCATGCGCTGGGCGAGCTGGTTGTAGAAGTTCTGCTTGGCGCTGCCCATGCCGCCGACGTACAGCGCGGTGTACGGCCGGAAGGTGTCGGCGAGCCGGGCCACGTCCTTGTCGTCACCGACGGCGATCGGCAGGGTCGGGCAGACGTCGAAGCCGTCGAGGGTGCTGCCCGCCTTCTCGCGGCCGGCGCGCAGGTACTTGAGGGTGGTCTCCTCGAGGTGTTCTGCGGCGGGGAAGATCAGCAAGGCGCCGTCGGCGATCTCGCCGGTCTGCTCCAGGTTCTTCGGGCCGATCGCGGCGATGTACAGCGGGATGTGCTCGCGCTGCGGGTGCACGGTCAGCTTGATCGGCTTGCCCGGGCCGCCGGGCAGCGGCAGCGTCCAGTGCTCGCCCTCGTAGGTCAGCCGCTCCCGGGTCATGGCCTTGCGTACGATCTCCACGTACTCGCGGGTGCGGGCGAGCGGCTTGTCGAACTTGACCCCGTACCAGCCCTCGGAGACCTGCGGGCCGGACACGCCGAGGCCGAGCCGGAAGCGGCCGCCGGACAGCGAGTCGAGCGTCGCGGCCGTCATCGCGGTCATCGCGGGCTGACGGGCCGGGATCTGGAAGATGGCCGAGCCGACGTCGATGCGCTCGGTCTGTGCGGCGACCCAGCTGAGCACCGTGGCCGCGTCGGAGCCGTAGGCCTCGGCGGCCCAGCACACGGAGAAGCCCAGCCGGTCGGCCTCCTGGGCCACGGCCAGATTGTCCCCGTCCATTCCGGCACCCCAGTAGCCGAGGTTGATCCCGAGCTGCATGGCCGATTCCCCTTACCCATGAGTAACGTCCTTGTCGAGGCGACCCTAGCGCGGGGACGGAGGCCGGGGCAGGCACAGGGCACCTGAAAGCACCGTGCCACGGCCCGACGCGGTTATCCACAGGCCACCCACCGCACCGGTCCTGGCCAGTAATCTCGGCCGCATGGAGCAGAGGCATCTCGGCCGTACCGGCCTGCGCGTGTCCCGGATCGGGCTCGGCACCCTCACCTGGGGCCGGGACACGGACGAGCACGACGCCGCGGACATGCTGAAGGCGTTCTGGGAGGCCGGCGGAACCCTCGTCGACACCGCCGACGTGTACGGCAACGGCGAGGCGGAGTATCTGCTCGGGCAGCTGATGGACGGCCTGGTGCCGCGCCGCGACCTGGTGATCTCCACCAAGGCGGGCAGCGTCCCCGACCCCGACCGCCGCTTCGACGGCTCCCGCGGCCATCTGCTCGCCGCCCTCGACGCCTCGCTCGCCCGCCTGGGCACCGACCACGTCGACGTGTGGCACGTCCACGCCTTCGACCCCGGGACCCCGCTGGAGGAGACTCTCCAGGCCCTGGACATAGCGGTCAGCAGCGGCCGCGCCCGGTACGCGGGCGTCTCCAACTTCTGCGGCTGGCAGCTCGCCAAGGCCGCCACCTGGCAGCTCGCGGCGCCGGGCATCCGCACGCGACTGGCCAGCACGCAGATGGAGTACTCGCTGCTGCAGCGGGGCGTGGAGCGTGAGGTGCTGCCCGCCGCGCTGGATCTCGGCGTCGGCCTGCTGCCTTCCTCCCCGCTCGGCCGGGGCGTACTGACCGGGAAGTACCGGCACACCACCCCGCCGGACTCGCGCGGCGCCTCCGAGCATCTGGCGCCGTTCGTCGAGCCGTACCTGGACGACACGGCGACCCGCATCGTGGACGCGATCACGACGGCCGCCGACGGACTCGCCGTCACCCCGCTCCAGGTGGCCCTCGCCTGGGTCCGGGACCGGCCCGGCGTGGCCGCGCCGATCGTCGGTGCGCGCAACGCGCAGCAGCTCACGGCGGCATTGTCAGTGGAGGCCCTTAGTCTTCCTGACGAGATCTGCCGGGCGCTGGACGATGTGTCGGCGCCCGTGCACCGCTATCCCGATCACGACTGGAGCACGCTGTGAGCACGGAGCCGGAGACCACGGAGGAAGCCGGGCCGGGGACGCCGGACACGCCCGAGGGCCAGAGCAGCACGGGCGCAGGCGAGAGCGCGGGGGGCAACACGGGGACCGAGGAGACCGGCGCCGGCCGGGCCGACGGCGGTGACGGCGCGGGCAGCCCGAGCGGTGCCGGCGGTGACGGCGCCGAAGCAGCGGCGGGCGCGGGTGGCACCGAGGGCGAAGGCTCAGGCTCCGGCCGGTTGTCCGAGGCCGAGGCCGAGTTGACTGCGCAGCGGGTCGAGCGGGAGCGGATCGAGCGGCGCAAGGCCGAGAGGAAGGGCCCGATCGAGAGCGGCACCAAGCTCAGCGGCAAGGCTGCCGACCTGCTCGCGGCGGTGCGGGCGGTGGAGAACGGCGAGAAGCCGGTGGACACGGTGTTCGCCGAGCCCGCGCCGGCGCCGCGCCGCCCGGCTCCGGAGCCCGTACGCCGGCCGCAGCCCGCACCCGCCGCCGTCGCGCCCGGTGCCCCGGCACCGGAGACGGTGGAGGGTGTGCGCCGGGTGCTGGCGGAGGGCGGCGCGCCCGAGGCCCTGGCTCCCCAGGTGGCCGCGGCCCTCGGCGAGGGCGCCGACGCGACGCTGCGCGAGGACCCCTGGCAGCTGCTGCGGATCAGCGGGGTACGGCCCGACCAGGCCGACGGCTTCGCCAGGGCCCTGCTCGGCGCCGCCTGCGGCCCGGGCGACGAGCGGCGGACTCGCGCGATCACCGTCTGGCTGCTGGAGCAGGCGGCCCTGGCCGGGCACACCGCGCTGGAACTGCCCACGCTCACCGCGGCGCTGGACAAGCAGGGCGTCCCGGACCCGGACGCGGCGGTGCAGAGCACCCTCGCGGAGGGCGAGGCCCTGGCGTTCCAGGACGCTCTGGAGGAACCGGGAGCCGCCCCGCCTCAGGCGGAGGAGGAGGGCGAGGACGAGGAGGAGCGGCCGGTCCGGGTCCTCGTCGGCCTGGAGCGGTACGCACTGGCCGAGGAGAGCCTCGCCGACGGCCTGGCCCGGCTGGTCAACTCGCTGCCCAAGGAGACCGAGCAGGCCTGGCAGGCGGCGGTCGACGCCGTCTCCGGCGGCGCGGCCGAGCTGGTCCGCGCGGTCGCCGGACACGGCCTGGTGCTGCACACCGGCGGGGAGGCGGCCCGCGCCGAACCGGCCGCGCTGCTCGGTGCCGCCCGCACCGCGGGCCTGCGGGCCTTCGCCGTCTGCCACACGCCCGACGGACGCCACCGCCTCGCCGCCCTGCTGGGCGCGGACCCGGCGGAGCACGGCGTGGGCACGGTCGCCGGTCTGCTGTCAGGCGCCGAGGGACCGGGCCGGGACGCGGACGGCGCGCTGGAACTCGATCTGCTGATCGTGCTGGACGCGCCGCAGCTCGACGTGGAGAGCGCCGCGATGCTGGTGGAGTCGCTGCCCGACGGGGCCCGGCTGGTGCTCAGCGGCGACCCGGCTCTGCTGTGGTCGGCCGGACCGGGGCGGGTCTTCGCCGACCTGCTCGCCGCCCGCGTCTGCCCGCAGCTCGCCTCCCGCATCCCGGACCAGGGCCCGATCGGCGAGCTGGTCTCCGGCATCGGCATCGGCGAGCTGAACCAGGTCGCCGCTCCGGGCAAGGAGATCGTCATCGTCCCGGTGCGGGACGCGGGCGAGGCCGTGCACCGGACCGTGCAGCTGGTCGCCGACTCGGTGCCGCGTGCGCTCGGTGTCCCGGCCGACCAGACCGTGGTGATCACCCCGGGGCACGGCGGCGCCGCGGGGACCCGCGCCCTCAACTCCGCGCTGAAGGAGCGCCTCAACCCCGGCCCGGGCCGCTTCGGCGGCTTCGACCCCGGCGACCGGATCGCCTACTCCCCCGCCCCGGGCCGTGCGGTGCCGGGCGTGGTGGTGAAGGCCGACACGGACGGGCTGCACCTGTCGTGCGCGGGTGCCCCGGTGGTCGTACCGCGCGAGCGGGTGGAGGGCGCCCTGCGGCACGGCTGGGCGCTCACCGCGCACCAGGCGGCGGGCACGCGCTGGCCGGCGGCGGTCGTCGTGCTGCCCGGCGACGCCGCGCAGGCGCTCAGCAGACCCTGGGTGTACACGGCCTTCGGCCGCGCCGAGCGGCATCTGTCCGTGGTCCATGGCGTGGAACAGGCCCTGCCGAAGGCGGTGGCGGAGACACCGGCCAAGCCCCGCACGACCCGCCTGCAGTCGCTGCTGCGCACGCAGGTACCCGCATAGGTCGTCCGGATCTCCTTCCGCCGTGACGGCGGTCGGTCACAGCGGCGGAACCCGGCGGTGCCGTGCCGGCCTCAGGCCCACGGCACCGCCGGACACCCTCATCCCCGGGCGCCCTGGACCTGGTCCTCGACCTCGCCCTCGTCCGCTTCCTCGACGAACTCGAGATCTTCGTCCTCGTCCGCTTCCTCGTCGCCCTCGTCGTCGAACACCGCGCTCACATCGAACCGGCACACCACTCCTTGCGGATCGATGTGCTCGAACGGCGCCTCCAGCCACTCCCCCGCCTCGGGGGCCTCGTCCGCCGCGGTGACCCAGAGTGTGGAGTCGCCCTCCTCCAGGCCGAACTCCTTGTGCCGGGAGGCGATCTCGTCCGGTTCGAACTCGCCGAACAGGATGCCCAGCGCGCCCGGAACCGTACCGGCGGCGTCCTCGGCCAGGCCGCCCGCGGCCTCGTACTCCGCCGCCTCGACCCGCTGGGCCTGCGCCAGCAGGCGCTGGGGTTCCGCCACGGCGTAGTCGCGGCGGATCAGCACGCTGATCGCGTTCGGTTCCTCGGGGCCCGCGTACGGCGGCAGCTCCTCGGCACCGGGGATCTCGAAGGGCGTGACCTCGTCGTAGCGGTCGTAGAGCAGCTCGTCGTACGCCTCGGCGGCCGCGGCCAGCTCGTTGAACGCCTCCAGGACGGCCGGATCGTCCTCACCCGACCTGCGTTCGACCGCGGCCAGATGACGGTCGAGCGCGGTCTTGATCGCCTCGGCGGCGGCGCGTACCTCGGCAGCGGTGGGCTGCGCAGCATCAGACATAGTGCAGACGCTATCCGTACCGGGCCCCAGCCCGCACAATAGATGCGATGCCGGAATACGAATTTGTCGACGTGTACGTGCCTCGCGGGGTGTCCCGCAAGGAGGCCACTCGTCTGCTGACGGACCATGCCGAGTACGGACACTGGGAGTTGGACCGACTGAGCCTGCTGCGCGACGGCAGCCGCAGGGTGCGGTTGCGCCGGCGGATCATCCGCCAGGTGCGTGCCACATGGTGAGGTCGGTCACCTGACGGAGCGGGCCCCGCCGGTCTGGCAGGACCCGCTCCGGTTCCGGCCCGGCGTACCCGGGCCGGCTACGCGCTCGCCCGCGCCTTGCGGTAGAGCACCGCGCCCGCGAGCAGCGCACCTGCGCCGACCGGCAGCGCGAGGCCCAGCGGCAGGTCGCTTCCCGTGTGCGCGAGCTGGGCGTTGCCCAGGGGCTGGGCCGAGCGGCCGCCCGACTGCTTGACCTGGCTGGACCCGTGGGGCCCCTGGGGCGTGTGACCGCCCCGGCCGGGCGGGGTCGTCGGATTCCCCGGGTGGCTCGGCTTACCGGGGTGGCCGGGATGACCCGGGTGACCAGGGTGTCCGGGATGACCAGGGTGTCCGGGGTGTCCGGGGTGGCCCGGCTGACCCGGCGGGTTGCTGCGGCCGCCGCCCGGCGGCTGACCGTGGTGCTCGCCGCCTCCGTTGGCGCAGTCGTTGCCCATGGTGGCGTTGCCGGCCCCGATGACGTTCACGCTGTTGCCGCAGACGTTCACCGGGGCGTCGATCGGCACCTGCACGGTGTTGCCGGAGCCGACGCCGGGCGAGCCGCCGGTGTGGCCGCCCGCGTGCGAGCCGCCGGAGCCCGCCGAAGTGCCGCCGTGGTTGGCGCATGCATTGCCCACGGCCGGGTTGAGCAGCCCGACGACGTTCACGCTGTTGCCGCAGACATTCACCGGGGCGTCGATCGGCACCTGCACGGTGTTGCCGGAGCCGACGCCGGGCGAGCCGCCGGTGTGGCCGCCCGCGTGCGAGCCGCCGGAGCCC
>NZ_JBVIJE010000005.1:78872-185569 GCF_055581585.1 Streptomyces sp. NPDC031426 | reverse complement strand
CCGCCGAAGTGCCGCCGTGGTTGGCGCATGCATTGCCCACGGCCGGGTTGAGCAGCCCGACGATGTTCACGGTGTTGCCGCAGACGTTCACCGGCACGTGCACCGGTGCCTGCACGACGTTGCCGGACAGTACGCCGGGTGAGCCGGCGGCGGCGCCGGACGCGCCCGCGTCGGCGTGGGCGTAGCCGCTCGCGGCGGCGATCACACCGGTCGCGGCGGCCATGGTCATCAGGCCCTTGCGGGTGCTCTGTCGCATGGTGGGTTCCCCCCTGCCTTCGTTTCGGTTCTTCGAATCCCCGAGACCGGGTCCGAATGCGTGTGAAAAGACCGGTCGGCCTCGGAGCGCATGGCGCGCGCTACGAGGCCGACGGCTCGTGGAAGACGCCCCCTCGGGACCAACGCCCCCTCAGGGAGCCGACGTCAGTGGTTGACGCAGGTGTTGCCGAAGGCGGGGTTCAGGAGCCCGATCACGTTGACCGTGTTGCCGCAGACGTTCACCGGCACGTGCACGGGCACCTGGATGACGTTGCCGGAGACGACGCCCGGGGACTGCACGGCGGCTCCCTGGGCACCGGAGTCGGCGACGGCGAGGCCCGCGCCCGCGAGAACCAGCCCACCGGTGGCAGCCGCAGCAGCGACGACCTTCTTGATCATTCTTCCTCCTTGTTGGCAATGCGATCCCAAGGTGCGGGATCGCATCACCTGTAACGAGGAGGGAGTAATGGGGCTACGAGCTTATGGTCGCATTCACCCTTCTCAGTCGGTCTCGTACGACTGCCCGAATCCTCAGGGCCACGGCCTGACCACGCGTCCCGCCTTGGCCCGGGGGCTCACGACGCGTCGATGAACCGGTCGAGCACCCGCACGCCGAACTGCAGCCCGTCCACCGGCACCCGCTCGTCCACGCCGTGGAACATGCCGGCGAAGTCCAGCTCCGGCGGCAGCTTCAGCGGGGCGAAGCCGAAGCCGCGGATGCCGAGGTCGTCGAAGGACTTGGCGTCGGTGCCGCCGGAGAGCATGTAGGGGATCGCCTTGGCGGTGGGGTCCTCGGCGACGAGTGCGGACTGCATGGCATCCACCAGTGCCCCGTCGAACCCGGTCTCGACCGCCTTGTCGGTGTGCACGTCCTCGCGCCGCACATGGGGTCCGAGCAGCCGGTCGAGGTCGCCGAGGAACTCCTCCTCGTAGCCCGGCAGGAAGCGCCCGTCGATGTGTGCGGTGGCCTCGCCCGGGATGACGTTGACCTTGTAGCCGGCGCTCAGCTGGGTGGGGTTGGCGGTGTTGCTGAGGGTGGCGCCGATGAACTTGGCGATGCCGCCGAGCCGGACGAGGGTGGACTCCATGTCCTCCGGGTCCAGCTCGGTGCCGAGCGCGTCGCCGAGCTCGTCGAGGAACGCCCGGGTGGTCTTGGTGACCCGCACCGGGAACTTGTGCCGGCCGACGCGGGCCACGGCCTCGGACAGCTCGGTGATGGCGTTGTCGCGGTGGATCATCGAACCGTGCCCGGCGGTGCCGGCCACGGTCAGCTTCATCCAGTGCATGCCCTTCTCGGCCGTCTGGATCAGATAGAGCCGGCGCTGCTCGTTCACGGTGAACGAGAACCCGCCGACCTCGCTGATCGCCTCGGTGACGCCCTCGAACAGCTCGGGGTGGCGGTCGACCAGGTGGCGGGCGCCGTACGTGCCGCCCGCCTCCTCGTCGGCGAGGAAGGCGAGCACGATGTCCCGCGGGGGCCGCCGCCCGCTCCGGAGCCGGTCGCGCACGACCGCGAGGGTCATGGCGTCCATGTCCTTCATGTCGACGGCCCCGCGCCCCCACACGCACCCGTCGGCGACCTCGCCGGAGAACGGGTGGTGGGTCCAGTCGATGGCATTGGCCGGTACGACGTCCAGATGGCCGTGGATCAGCAGCGCGGGCCGGGACGGGTCCTCCCCCTCGATGCGGGCCACCGTCGAGGCGCGGCCCGGGTGCGACTCGAAGATCTCCGGTTCGAGACCGACCTCGGCGAGCCTCTCGGCGACCCACTCGGCGGCCTGGCGCTCGCCGGGGCCGGAGTGGTCGCCGTAGTTGCTGGTGTCGAATCGGATCAGCTCGCGGCAGAGGTCCACGACCTCGTCCTCGCCGGTGACGCTCCTGGCCGTGTCCGTCTCGCTCACGTGCTTCCTCCCGCGCTGTCGCTGCTGGTGGTCGTCCTCATCCTCCCTCTCCCCCGCCCGCGGCCCAAGACCGGTCCCGGCCCGTCACACACCGTTCACGGGCGGCCGGCGCCGCAGGCGGGGGGTGATCAGCCACCCTCGAAAGCCTGGTAATGTTTCCTTCGTCGCCGCGAGGGAAACCCCGCCGAAAGGGTTCCCCGAGCACGACAGACACCTTGTCCGGGTGGCGGAATGGCAGACGCGCTAGCTTGAGGTGCTAGTGCCCTTTATCGGGCGTGGGGGTTCAAGTCCCCCCTCGGACACCAGTGAGGGCCCCTGCTCAGCAGGGGCCCTTCGCTTTGCCCGCGAGTAGACGCGGAAGACCCAACCACCCCGGCACACCCCCTCCTTGACGGTGTGTGAGGCATGTCTCGCCCGGCGTGAGGATCGGCAGGTCAGGGCCCCGAAGTCGCGGTAGGCCAGTCACCCGAACGGCCCTCTCGGGCGGCCGGACGAAGGGAGTGGACCCTAACGTCGTACTAATATTTCCGGCTTGTCACTCAGCCGGACACGACGTGAGGACCCGATGGCAGCCATAGACGAGAGCAGCGCTCTCGGCCTGCTCGACGAAGAGATCCGCACGCAGTTCGGCGACCTGGCGCGCTTCTCCGCCGGGCCCGCCGCCTCGCCTCGCACGCTGGTCGACGTCTTCGAGGCGACCGTGCGGTCCCATCCGGACGAGCCGGCGCTGGACGACGGTACGACGTGCCTGAGCTACCGCGCGCTGGCCGGCGAGGTGGAGCGGCTGCGGCGGCGGCTCGCCGGGGCGGGCGTCGGGCTCGGGGACCGGGTCGGTGTGCGGGTGCCCTCGGGGACCAACGAGCTGTACGTCGCCGTCCTCGCCGTCCTCGCCGTCGGTGCCGCCTATGTCCCCGTCGACGCCGAGGACCCGGACGAGCGGGCCGACCTGGTGTTCGGGGAGGCAAAGGTGCGGGCCGTCATCGGGGCCGGGCACACCATCACCGTCCAGGGCACCTCCGGCTCCCCCGCGGCGCGGCCCGGCATCGAGCACGACGCCTGGATCATCTTCACCTCGGGGTCCACCGGGAAGCCCAAGGGTGTCGCCGTCACGCATCGCAGCGCCGCCGCGTTCGTGGACGCCGAGGCGGCCCTGTTCCTCACGGAGGAGCCGATCGGGCCCGGCGACCGGGTCATGGCCGGACTCTCCGTCGCCTTCGACGCCTCCTGCGAGGAGATGTGGCTGGCCTGGCGGTACGGCGCCTGTCTGGTGCCCGTGCCCCGGTCGCAGGTCAGGAGCGGTGCCGATCTCGGGCCCTGGCTGGTCGAGCAGGAGATCACCGTCGTCTCGACCGTTCCCACGCTGGCCGCGCTGTGGGAGCCGGAGACACTCAACGACGTACGGCTGCTGATCTTCGGCGGCGAGGCCTGCCCGCCCGAACTGGCGCAGCGCCTGGTCATCGAGGGACGCGAGGTGTGGAACACCTACGGGCCGACCGAGGCGACCGTCGTGGCCTGTGCGGCACTGCTGACCGGTGCCGAGCCCATCCGGATCGGGCTGCCGCTCGACGGCTGGGAGCTGGCCGTCGTCGACGAGGCCGGTGAGCCGGTGCCCATGGGCGGCAGCGGGCAGCTCGTGATCGGTGGGGTCGGGCTCGCGCGGTATCTCGATCCCGGGAAGGACGCCGAGAAGTACGCGCCGCTGCACTCGCTGGGCTGGGAGCGGGCCTATCGCAGTGGTGACCTGGTCAGGGCCGAGCCCGAGGGGCTGATCTTCCTGGGCCGGGCCGACGAGCAGATCAAGCTCGGCGGGCGGCGGATCGAGCTCGGTGAGGTGGACGCCGCGCTGCAGGCCCTGCCCGGGGTCGCCGGGGCCGCGGCCGCCGTGCGCACCGCCCGCGGCGGCAATCAGCTTCTCGTCGGTTACGTGGTCACCCAGGACGGCTGGGACCATGCGGGCGCCGTGGAGAAGCTGCGGGCCGAGCTGCCCGCCGCGCTGGTGCCGCTGCTCGCGCCCGTCGCCGAGCTGCCGACCCGGACGTCCGGCAAGGTGGACCGAAACGCCCTCCCGTGGCCCCTGGAGGGCGTCGAAGCGCCCAAGGCCGAGCTGTACGGCACCGAGGCCTGGCTGGCCGAGCAGTGGGCCGAGGTGCTGGGCATCCCGGTGACCGGCGCGTCCGACGACTTCTTCGCGATCGGCGGCGGCTCGCTGGCCGCCGCCCAGCTCACCACGCGGCTGCGCACCCGCTACCCGAGCGCCGCCGTCCTCGACATCTACCAGCAGCCGACCCTGCGCAAGCTGGCCCGGCGGCTGGAGGCCTCGGCGCAGGACGACGGCGGGGCCCGCACGATCGTGCCGGTTCCGGTCCGCGCCCAGGCCGTCCAGCTTCTGCTGCTGCTTCCGCTGGTCACCCTGCTCGGGCTGCGCTGGACGGTGGTCCTGGCCGCCGCCGGGAACCTGCTGGCCGGCTACTCCTGGCTGCCGACCGCCCCCTGGTGGCTGCTCGCGGCCGCCGCGCTGCTGTTCTTCACCCCGCCCGGCCGGATCGCGCTCGCGGCGGGCGGGTCGCGGCTGCTGCTGCGGGGCGTGCAGCCCGGCCGGTACCCGCGCGGCGGCAGCGTGCATCTGCGGCTGTGGACGGCCGAGCGGCTGGCCGAGTTCAGCGGGGCCACCTCGCTGACCGGGTCCTGGCTGGAGCGGTACGCGCGGGCGCTGGGCGCGAAGGTCGGGCCCGAGGTGGACCTGCACTCGCTGCCGCCGGTCACCGGCATGCTCAAGCTGGGCCGGGGCGCGGCCGTGGAGTCCGAGGTCGATCTGTCCGGGCACTGGCTGGACGGCGACCGGCTGGAGATCGGCCCGGTCAAGGTCGGCGCGCACGCCACCGTCGGCACCCGCAGCATGCTCTTCCCGGGCGCCCGCGTCGGCAAGCGGGCCGAGGTGGCTCCCGGCTCGGCGGTCGGCGGGCAGGTCCCTACCGGCCAGCGCTGGGCGGGCGCGCCCGCGGTCAAGCTCGGCAGGGCCAAGCGCAACTGGCCGAAGGAGCGGCCGCAGCGGGGCACGTACTGGCGGGTGATGTACGGCATCACCGGATTCGCGCTGAGCGCGCTGCCGCTGCTCGCGGGGGCGGCCGCGCTGCTGGTCGCCCGGGTCTTCGTGACGCCCGGAGGCTCGCTCACCAAGGCGTTGCGCGGAGCGGCTCTCGGGCTGGTGCCGGCCACGCTCGCCTACGGGCTGGCGTACGCGCTGCTGATCCTGGTCGCCGTACGCGTGCTGGGTCTGGGGCTGCGCGAGGGCACGTATCCGACGCACAGCCGGGTGGGCTGGCAGGCGTGGACCGTGACGCAGCTGATGGACCGGTCCCGGGAAACGCTGTTCCCGCTGTACGCGGGGCTGGTCACGCCGGTGTGGCTACGGCTGCTGGGCATGCGGATCGGGCGCCGCGCCGAGGTGTCGACGGTGCTCGCGCTGCCGAGCCTGACCACGGTCGGCGACGGGGCGTTCCTGGCGGACGACACGCTGACGGCGCCGTACGAGCTGGGCGGCGGCTGGGTGCGGATCGGGCGTGCGGAGATCGGGCGGCGGGCCTTCCTGGGGAACTCCGGGATGACCGGGCCGGGCCGGAGCGTGCCGGACGGCGGGCTGGTCGGCGTGCTGTCGGCGACGCCGAAGAAGGCGAAGAAGGGCACCTCGTATCTGGGGCTGCCGCCGGTGAAGCTGCCGCGCAGTGCGGCCTGCGGGGATCAGAGCCGTACCTTCGAGCCGCCGGCCCGGCTGCTGTGGGCGCGCGGTCTGGTGGAGCTGTGCCGGATCGTGCCGGTGCTGTGTTCGGCGGCGCTGGCCGCGGCGACGGTGGCGGCGCTGTGCGTGCTGGGGCCGTGGGCCTGGGCCCTGTCGGGGGCGGTGCTGCTCGGGGCGGGTGTGGTCGCGGGGGTCGTCTCGGTCGTCGCGAAGTGGCTGCTCGTGGGGCGGCACCGGGCCGGGGAGCATCCGCTGTGGAGTTCCTTCGTGTGGCGGAACGAACTGGCGGACACGTTCGTCGAGGTGCTGGCGGTGCCGTGGCTGGCCGGGGCCGTGCCGGGGACGCCGGTGCTGACGGCGTGGCTGCGCGGGCTCGGCGCGCGCATCGGCAGGGGCGTGTGGGTGGAGAGCTACTGGCTGCCGGAGACGGACCTGGTGACCCTTCAGGACGCGGCGACCGTCAACCGTGGCTGTGTGCTGCAGACACACCTCTTCCACGACCGGATCTTGCGGACGGATACTGTGGTCCTCCGTGAGGGCGCCACGCTGGGCCCTGGCGGCATCGTGCTGCCCGGCAGCACGGTCGGGGCCCGTACGACCCTGGGGCCCGCGTCGCTCGTCATGGCCGCGGAGTCCGTCCCGGACGACACCCGCTGGCTCGGCAATCCGATCGAGGCATGGCGTCCCTGAGCGCGGGCCACTCGGTTCCGGCCCCGGCACCCAGTGGTGGCACAGCGCAGGGAGCGGACACAGCAGTGGCAGTTCAGCAGTCGGCCGGACGGGACCCGTACTTCCCGGACAACGGTGACGCCCGGTACCGGGTGCACCGCTACGAACTCGCGCTGGACTACCGCCCCGGCCCGAACCGGCTGTCCGGCACGGCCCGGATCAACGCCATAGCGGGACCGGCGCCGCTCACCGAGTTCCAGCTCAACCTGGCGGGCTTCAGGATCGGCCGGGTCCGGGTGGACGGCCGGCAGCCGCACTTCACGCACCGCGGCGGACGGCTGCGGATCCGCCTGGCCAAGCCCGTCCGGGCCGGTGCCGCGTTCACGGTGGAGGTCCAGTGGTCCGGCAACCCCAAGCCGGTGGCCAGCCCGTGGGGCGGGCTGGGCTGGGAGGAGCTGGCCGACGGGGCGCTGGTGGCGAGCCAGCCGATCGGGGCGCCGTCCTGGTACCCGTGCAACGACCGGCCCGCCGACAAGGCCTCCTATCTGATCTCGGTCACCGTCCCGTCCGCGTACGCGGTCGTCACGGGCGGGCGCCTGCTGACCCGTACGACGAAGGCCTCGACGACGACCTGGGTGTACGAGCAGTCCGCGCCCACGTCCAGCTATCTCGTGGGCCTGGCGATCGGCCGGTTCCAGACGGTGCTGCTGGGCGACCCCGGTCCGGGGGGCGTGCCGCAGCACGGGCACATCCCGGCGCGGCTGCTGCCGGAGTTCTCCCGGGACTTCGCGCGGCAACCCGCGATGATGGAGCTGTTCCAGGAGCTGTTCGGGCCGTACCCGTTCGACGGTTACGCGGTCGCGGTGACCGAGGAGGAGCTCGATGTGCCGGTCGAGGCACAGGGGTTGTCGCTGTTCGGCTCCAACCACGTGGACGGTGCCCGGGGTTCGGAGCGGCTGGTGGCGCACGAGCTGGCGCACCAGTGGTTCGGCAACTGCGTGACCATCGCCGACTGGCGGCACATCTGGCTGAACGAGGGCTTCGCCAAGTACGCGGAATGGCTGTGGTCCGAGCGCTCGGGCGGCCGCAGCGCGCAGCAACTGGCCGCGGCGGCACACCGGTTGCTGGCCACGCTGCCGCAGGACCTCAGGCTGGCCGATCCGGGCCGCAAGGCGATGTTCGACGACCGGCTCTACGAGCGGGGCGGCCTGGCCCTGCACGCGGTGCGCTGCGCGCTGGGTGACGACGCGTTCTTCCGCATGCTGCGCGGCTGGGTGCGGCTGCACCGGAACGGGTCGGTGACGACGGAGGCGTTCACCGGGCACGTGGCCCGGTTCGCTCAGGAGCCGCTCGACGGGCTGTTCCAGGAGTGGGTGCACGGGGCGAAGCTGCCGTCACTGCCGGTGCTCGGGGGAGTTTCCTAGACTTGAAGGGTGGCCCGGCCCAATGACGAGGTCGAGGCGCTCCTGCGGGAGTACGCGGACCTCATCGCGATCACCGGAGGCGACGCCTTCAAGGCGCGCGCCTACGAGAAGGCGGCACGTGCCATCGGCGGGTATCCGGCCGACATCTCCAAGCTGGACGAGGGCGGCCTGAAGGAGATCCCGAACGTGGGGAAGTCGATCGCCGACAAGGTGGCCGAATACCTGCGCACCGGGAAGATGGCGGTCGTCGAGGAGCGCCGGGCGAAGATCCCCGCCGGGGTCCGGGAGCTGATCACGATCCCCACGCTGGGCCCGAAGAAGGCGCTGCGGCTCTACGAGGACCTGCACATCTCGTCGGTGAACGAGCTGGCCGCGGCGATCGAGGCGGACGCGCTGGCCGATCTGAAGGGCTTCGGCGAGAAGACGCAGGACAACATCCGGCACGGCATCGAGCTGCTGCAGCGGGCGGGCGCCCGGGTGCCGCTGTCGCTGGCCCTGGACACCGCCGAGGAGATCGTCGCGGAGCTGTCCGCGGTGACCGGGTGCAAGCGCTGCGCGTACGCCGGGTCGCTGCGCCGGATGCGGGAGACCGTAGGGGATCTGGACGTCCTGGTCGCGGCGAAGAAGTCGGAGCCCTTCATGGCGGCGCTGTGCGAGCTGCCGGCCACCGCCGAGGTCATCGCGCGGGGCTCGAAGAAGACGTCGATCCGCACGGGCAAGGGGCTCCAGGTGGATCTGCGGGTGGTGCCGCCGGAGTCGTGGGGTGCCGCGCTGCAGTACTTCACCGGCTCGAAGGCGCACAACATCCGTACTCGCACCATCGCCGTGCACCAGGGTCTGAAGCTGTCCGAGTACGGCCTGTTCGACGCCGAGAGCGGGGACTCGCTGGCCTCCCGCACCGAGGAGGAGGTGTACGCCCGGCTCGGGCTGCCGTGGATCGAACCGACGCTGCGGGAGGACCGCGGGGAGATCGAGGCGGCCCTGAACGACGGGCTGCCCGAGGTGGTCACCGAGAAGGACATCCGCGGTGACCTGCACACCCACACCGACCTCACCGACGGTCTCGCCCCGCTGGAGGAGATGGTGGCGGCGGCCGCCGAGCGCGGTCACAAGTACTACGCGGTCACCGACCACGCGCCCAACCTGTACATGCAGCGCATGACCGACGAGAAGATCCTCGCCCAGCGGGAGCGGGTGCGGGAGCTGGACGGCACCCGTCACAGGATGCGACTGCTGCACGGCACGGAGCTCAACATCGACCCGGACGGCTCGGTGGACTGGCCCGAGGAGTTCCTGGCCGGCTTCGACCTGTGCGTGGCCTCGCTGCACTCGCACTTCGACCTGGACCGCGAGGCCATGACCCGGCGGCTGGTGCGGGCCTGCGAGAACCCGTACGTCAACATCATCGGGCATCCGACGACGCGGCTGATCGGCAAGCGGCCGGGCGTCGACGCCGACTGGGACGAGGTGTTCGCGGCCTGCGCGCGCACCGGCACCGCGCTGGAGGTCAACGCCCAGCCGGACCGTCTCGACCTGCGCGACGAGGACATCCTGCGCGCCCGGGAGCAGGGCGTGAAGTTCGCCGTGAACAGCGACGCGCACTCCGTCCCGCACCTCGCGCAACTGCGCTACGGCGTCGGCACCGCGCAGCGCGGCTGGCTCACCGGGGAGGACGTGATCAACACCTGGCCGCTGACCCGGCTGCGGCGGTTCCTGCAGAAGGGCCGCGGGGGCGGGTGAGGGGCGTCATTCCCGGTCCAGCCACAGGGGTGACAGGTCCTCCTCGGTTTCCGCCGCTCCCACCGCCTTGATGTCCCCGTCCGCGGCGCGCAGCAGCCTGCGGCCCATGGCGATCAGGGCGCGTCCGGCGGCGAGTTCGTCGCCTATCTCCGGTACATCGGGGTCGTAGGGGTTGCGGCGGGCCTCCGCGTGGCTCTCCAGGACGTTGTCGCCGGTGTCCAGGACGATCCGGGCGGTGGTGTCCGGGTCGTGCTCGGAGAGGTACAGGTTCAGCCGCCACTCCTTGACGGTCGGAGGACGGCTGGTCACGGGTCGGGTCATGGTCCGCCTCCCTGGGCTGCACTGCCCTTCCACTGTGCACCCCGCCCGGGACGAACGCCTCCCCTGGTGCGGGCACAATGATGGCCATGACCTCGCGCACCTGCCCGTGTGGACTCCCCCAGCCCTACGACGCCTGCTGCGGCCGTTTCCACTCGGGGGCCGCGAGCGCGCCGACCGCTGAACTGCTCATGCGCTCGCGGTACAGCGCGTTCGTGAAGGGGGACGCGGGGTATCTGATGCGCACCTGGCATCCGCGGACCCGGCCCGGGCGGCTGGACCTCGACCCGCCGATGAAGTGGACGGGACTGGAGATCCTCGGCACCACCGACGGGTCCGCCTTCCACAGCACGGGCACGGTGACCTTCCGCGCCTCCTACCGGGGCGGCTCGCTGCACGAGCGGAGCCGGTTCGAGCGGGTCGACGGGGCGTGGGTGTACGTGGACGGGGACTTCCTGGACTGAGACCTGCGCGAACAACCCGAACTAGGGCGCCAGGATGTCCAGTTCGTGCAGGGCGCCCACGGTGATCTCCCTGGTCAGCTGTTCGGCGCGGGTCGCGTCGCCCGCGCGGACCGCCTCCGCCACCTGCACATGCAGGGTGACCGCCGCCGGGTCGGGGTCCTCGAACATGACCTCGTGATGGGTGCGGCCGGCCAGCACCTCCGCGACGACGTCGCCGAGCCGGGCGAACATCTCGTTGCCCGAGGCGTTCAGGATGACCCGGTGGAAGGCGATGTCGTGGACCAGGTACGCCTCCAGCTTGTGGCCGCGTGAGTTGGCCACCATGCCGAGCGCGCACTCGGTGAGTTCGGCGCACTGCTGAGCCGTGGCGTGCTTGGCGGCGAGGCCGGCCGCGACCGGTTCGATCGCGGAGCGCAGCACGGTCAGCGAGCGCAGTTGGTGCGGGCGGTCGGCGCCGGCCAGGCGCCAGCGGATGACCTGCGGGTCGTAGACGTTCCACTCGGACTTGGGGCGGACCGTCACGCCCACTCTGCGGCGGGACTCGACCAGGTGCATGGATTCGAGCACCCGGACCGCTTCCCGCATCACGGAGCGTGACACCTCGAAGTGCTGTGCCAGCTCGTCGGTGCGCAGCACGCTGCCCGGCGGGTACTCGCCCGCGGTGATCGCGGGGCCGAGGGTGTCCAGTACATGGCCGTGCAGCCCCCGGCCCGGTGTGGTCATGCACTCAGCGTACGGCGTGGATCACCGGCGGAAAAAGTCAGACTTATATGTCACAGAGTCTTGAATTCGTCGTACCTAATGGGTTTCAGTGTGGCGACGCCGCTGCGGCGTCGGATGTCGAGGAAGACAGCGAGGCAGTAATGCGAACCCCCCAGGTCGTCGTCGTGATGGGCGTCGCGGGGACGGGCAAGACCACGATCGGTCCCTTGCTCGCCGCGCGGCTGGGCGTCCCGTACGCCGAGGGCGACGACTTCCACCCGCAGGCCAACATCGACAAGATGTCGGCCGGGGTCCCGCTCGACGACACCGACCGTTGGCCCTGGCTGGACGCCATCGGTCACTGGGCGCACGGGCGGGCCGGACTGGGCGGGGTGGTCAGCAGCTCGGCGCTGAAGCGGTCGTACCGCGACCGGCTTCGGGCCGCCGCTCCCGGAGTGGTGTTCGTGCACCTCTCCGGCGACCGGAAGCTGATCGAGGACCGGATGACACAGCGGCAGGGGCACTTCATGCCGACCGCGCTGCTGGACTCCCAGTTCGCGACGCTGCAGCCCCTGGAGCCGGACGAGGCGGGAGTCGCCGTGGACGTCAGCGGCAGCCCCGAGGAGATCACCGAGCGTGCCGTGAAGGCACTCGAAGCGCTTCCCGACACCACCGCGTAGCACTCACCCCCGTCCCCCCGTAACGCAAGGGAACCCCCGTGACCAGACTCAGCGTCGAGATGCTGGCAGCGGACACACCTCCGCCGATCACCTCCGCCGGACACGCCCAGCTGGGCATCGCGGTGCTGGTGGGCATCGCCGTGATCGTCCTGCTCATCACCAAGTTCAAGCTCCATGCCTTCCTGGCGCTGACCATCGGGTCACTGGCGCTCGGGGCGGTCGCCGGAGCGCCGCTCGACAAGGCCATCACCAGCTTCACCACTGGGCTCGGCACCACCGTGGCCGGCGTGGGCGTCCTGATCGCGCTCGGGGCGATCCTGGGCAAGCTCCTCGCCGACTCCGGTGGCGCGGACCAGATCGTCGACACGATCCTCGCCAAGGCCGGCGGGCGCGCCATGCCCTGGGCGATGGTGCTCATCGCCTCCGTGATCGGCCTGCCGCTGTTCTTCGAGGTCGGCATCGTGCTGCTGATCCCGGTCGTGCTGATGGTCGCCAAGCGCGGCAACTACTCCCTGATGCGCATCGGTATCCCGGCGCTCGCCGGTCTGTCCGTGATGCACGGTCTGATCCCGCCGCACCCCGGCCCGCTGGTCGCGATCGACGCGGTCAAGGCCAACCTGGGCGTGACCCTGGCGCTGGGCATCCTGGTCGCCATCCCGACGGTGATCATCGCGGGTCCGCTGTTCTCCAAGGTCGCCGCCCGCTGGGTGGACGTCCAGGCGCCCGACCGGATGCTGCCGCAGCGCGCCTCGGACGAACTGGAGCGCCGTCCCGGCTTCGGCGCGACGCTCGCCACCGTGCTGCTGCCGGTGGTGCTGATGCTCGCCAAGGCGCTGGTGGACATCGTCGTCGACGACCCCACGAACATGAACCAGCGGGTCTTCGACATCATCGGCTCCCCGCTGATCGCGCTGCTCGCGGCCGTGATCGTCGGCTTCTTCACGCTGGGCCGGCCCGCCGGCTTCAGCAAGGAGCGGCTGCAGCAGACCGTCGACAAGGGCCTGATGCCCATCGCCGGCATCCTGCTGATCGTGGGCGCGGGCGGCGGCTTCAAGCAGACGCTGATCGACTCCGGTGTGGGCCACATGATCCTGGACATATCCAAGAGCTGGTCGATCCCGGCACTGCTGCTGGCCTGGCTGATCGCGGTCGCGATCCGGCTGGCCACGGGTTCGGCGACGGTGGCGACGGTCTCGGCGGCGGGCCTGGTGGCTCCCCTCGCGGCCGGCATGTCGACCACCCACACCGCCCTCCTGGTCCTGGCCATCGGCGCCGGCTCGCTCTTCTTCAGCCATGTCAACGACGCCGGCTTCTGGCTGGTGAAGGAGTACTTCGGGCTGAGCGTCGGGCAGACCGTCAAGACCTGGTCGGTGATGGAGACGATCATCTCGGTGGTCGCCGGCGGTCTGGTGCTGCTGCTGTCACTGGTCATATAGGAGCGGTACGACGATGACGGCTCACCCTCTCTTCGACATCAGCGGCCGCACCGCCCTGGTCACGGGCTCCAGCCGGGGCATCGGCCTCGCGCTGGCCCGGGGCCTGGCCGAGGCCGGCTGCACGGTGGTCCTCAACGGGCGCGACCCGGACCGGCTGGCAAAGGCCGCGTCCGAACTGCCCGGCGACCGGGTCCGTACGGCGGTGTTCGACGTGACCGACGGACCGGCCGTGGCCGCCGGCATCGCGGACGTCGAGGAGCGGGTGGGCCCGCTCGACATCCTCGTCAACAACGCGGGCATGCAACTGCGCGCCCCGCTGCTGGAGTTCACCGACGCCGACTGGCACCGGATCCTGGGCACCAACCTCACCAGTGCGTTCCTCGTCGGCCGCGAGGCCGCCCGGCGGATGACGGAACGCGGCCACGGCAAGATCGTCAACATTTGCTCGCTGCAGAGCGAGGTGGTCCGGCCCGGCATCGCGCCGTACGCCGCCACCAAGGGCGCGCTGAAGATGCTCACCAAGGGCATGTGCGCGGACTGGGGGCCGTACGGCGTCCAGGTCAACGGCCTGGGCCCCGGCTACATCGAGACCGAGCTGACCCGGCCGCTGGTGGCGGACGAGGAGTTCAGCGCCTGGGTCCGCCGGCGCACCCCGGCGGGCCGCTGGGGCCGCACCCAGGACCTGGTGGGCGCCCTGCTCTTCCTCGCCTCACCGGCCTCCGACTTCATGGGCGGACAGATCCTGTACGTCGACGGCGGCATGACGAGCGTGCTCTGAAGGGGGCTGCGGGGATGCTTGGTTGTGTGATCCACGGCGCGGGCGAGCTGCGGGTGCAGGAGCTGCCGGTGCCCGAACCCGGGCCCGGCGAGGCCGTGGTGGCCGTCCGCTACGGCGGGGTGTGCGGCTCCGACCTGCACTACTGGCGGCACGGCGGCGTCGGGGACTTCCGGCTCCGGGAGCCGATGGTGCTCGGGCACGAGGTGGTGGGCACGGTGGTGTCGTACGGCGCCGGGGCCTGCGGTCCCAAGCCGGGTACGGCCGTCGCCGTGCACCCTGCGACCCCGTGCGGGCGCTGCCCGGAGTGCGCCGACGGGCGGGCGAACGTGTGCCGGGACACCCGGTATCTGGGCAGCGCGGCCCGCTTTCCGCATGTCCAGGGCGGCTTCGCCGAGCGGATCGCCGTACCGGCCGGTCAGCTACGGGCGCTGCCGGTCGGGCTCGGGCTGCGGCGGGCCGCGCTCGCCGAGCCGCTGTCGGTCGCGCTGCACGCGGTGCGGCGGGCCGGGGACCTGTCCGGCCGGCATGTGCTGGTGACCGGGGCGGGGCCGATCGGGTGCCTGGTGATCGCGGCGGCGAAGGCGGCGGGCGCGGCACGGGTGACAGTGACGGATCCGGTGCCGGAGGCGCTGCGTCACGCCGCCGCGGCCGGCGCCGACACGCTCGTACGGGCCGACGATCCCGGTGATGCCGGATGGCCGGACGAGGTGGACGCGGCCGTCGAGGCGTCGGGGGTCGCGGCCGGGCTGGACACCTGTCTGCGGCGGGTGCGGCGCGGCGGTGTGGTCGTACAGCTCGGGATGCTGCCGCCGGGGCAGTCGCCGTTCGCCGGGAACCTGCTGGTGAGCCGGGAGATCGAGCTGCGAGGGGCGTTCCGGTTCGACGCCGAGTTCGGCGACGCGCTGGAACTGCTGGCCGCACGGGACCAGTTCGACGGGCTGGTCAGCGCGGTGGTTCCGGTGCGGGACGCTGCCGCTGGGTTTGCGCTGGCCGCTGACAGGAGCCGGTCCTGCAAGGTCCTGCTGGACTTCGGGAACTAGGGCCGCCACAGCGGGTGTTCCCGCTTCGCCCACTCCCTGCTCACCGTCCCGGTGCGCAGGCCCCGTCTCGCCTCCGGATCGCCCAGGGCCATGCCGATGTGGCCGGCCAGGACCACGCCGATGGTCAGGGCGAGCCAGTCGTGGACGAAGGTCGCCGAGGTGCGCCACACCAGCGGGGCGAGGTGGGTGAACCACATCAGCAGGCCGGTGCCGAGCATGACCAGGGTGGCGCCGGCGATCCAGGCGGCGTAGACCTTCTGGCCGGCGTTGAACTTGCCCGCCGGGCGGGAGGAGCGGCGTTTGTCGCGGACCAGCGCGGCGCGCAGCCATACCTTGTCGTGCGGGCCGAAGCGGTTGAGGAAGCGCAGGTCGGCGCGGAAGGCGCGGGAGGCGAGGCCCAGCAGGACCGGCACGGGGAGGGCGAGCCCGGCGCACTCGTGGACGCGGACGACCAGTTCCCGGCGGCCGACCAGCACCGCCAGCTCGGGGATGTAGAGCACGGCCGCCGTGACCACGCAGATCCCCATCAGCGCGGCCGTCGTGCGGTGGACCCAGCGTTGGACCGGGCCGAAGCGGCGGATTCGGGCGCTCGGCGGGGCCGGGGTGTCAGTTCGTAGGCTCATCGGTCCGTCCGTTCGACCGGCCGACCCAGGCGTCGACGTCGTAGCCGAGGCGCTCCCAGTAGCCGGGCTCGACGCTGTCGGTGACCGTGATGCCGGAGAGCCACTTGGCCGACTTGTAGAAGTACATGGGGGCGACATAGAGGCGGACCGGGCCGCCGTGGTCGTGGGAGATGTCCTTGTCCTGCATGCGCAGGGCCACCAGGACGTCCGGCCGGCGGGCCTGGTCGAGGGTGAGGCTCTCGGTGTAGGTGCCGTCGAAGCAGGTGAAGTGGATCGCCTTCGCACCGGAACGGACCCCGGCCGCGTCCAGGAGGTGGGAGAGGCGTACGCCCTCGAAGGGGGTGCCGGGGACCCGCCAGCCGGTGACGCACTGGACGTCCTTGACCAGCCGGGTCTGCGGCAGGGCACGCAGATCGGCCAGGGTGTAGGTGTGCGGGCGGTCGACCAGGCCGCCGATCTTCAGGTGGTAGTCGGTGGCGTTCAGACGCGGCACCGACGCGGCGACGGAGTAGTAGCGGAAGCCGCCGCCGTTGGGCAGCAGGCCGGTCAGGCCCGTGGGGTCCTTGCCGGCCACCGAGCCGAGGAAGCCCTCCAGGCCGCGTTGCAGCGAGGGCGCGGCGACCACGCCTAGCGCGCCCAGGCCGAGGGTGCCCAGGAAGACCCGGCGGCCGATGGGCTTGCCGTCCCGCTCCTCGGATTGTTCAGAGTTCACGCGTTCATTCGAGCACTCGGGGCCCGAGGGGGCCAGGGGATCCGGTCAGTGGTCAGGGTTCTGTAATCACTTCTTGCGTACGTGCCGCAGGGGCGTGCCGTTCAATGCCCGAGCGCACGCGTGCGGGCCGTCCGGAAGGCGGCGCGGGGGTCGCGGCGGGCGTAGGACCAGGGTGCCGGGGTGGCGTGCCGGCCGATGCGCCGGAACAGGGCCGCCGCCTCGGCCGGGCGGCCGGCGCAGGACAGGGCGAAGGCGAGGTGGTTGAGGTCGATGTGGCGGCGGGGGTGTTCGTCGTGCTCCCACTCCAGCCACCAGTCGAAGCAGGCGCGCAGGATGCGGCGGGCCCGGGGGCCGGACCAGTGCCCGGAGACGGGCGGGTCGGCCGGTGCCAGTCCGGCGGCGGCGAGGACCCGGTAGCGCTCGGCGTAGGCGACGACCGGCAGGACGGCGAGCGGGGAGTCGGCCGGGGCCTCGGCGGCGGCCAGCTCGGCCAGGTCGTACACCTCGTGGTCCTCGGCCGCCCGGCCGCCGGAGGGCCGTTCGGCGAGGCGGGCGAGGAGCAGATGGTGGGCGTGGTGGTGCTCGGGGTGGCGGCGGCGCAGCTCGGTGAAGGTGCCGAGCACCTCACGCTCCGGGCCGAGGGTGCGGGCCAGCAGGAGTGAGCCGAGCCAGGGGGTGGGGTCGTCGGGGGCGAGCGCGGCGGCGGTGGCGCAGGCCTCGCGGGCCCGGTCGGGGTCCTCCTTGCCGCGCAGGGCGCGCTGGACCAGGGCGAGGGCGTACAGTGCGGCGGCGTCGGCGGAGCCGGGTTCGGCGTGCAGCCAGTCGCGGGCCCAGGCCACGGCGTACGGCTCCCGGGCGAGCACGGTGAGGCGGTGGCCGCGGCGGTCCCAGTCGTCGCCGGTGTGCCGGAGCAGGGAGCGGGCGGCCTGCCGCCGGCCCTGGGTGAACGCGGCGCGTGCGGTGCGCAGTTCGGCGTCGTCGAAGGTGTCGTCGAAGACGGCGTCAGAGCCGCCGTCGAAGGCGCCGGAGTCGTCCGGGGCGGTGTCGCCGGACTGGTCCGTGGGGGCCCGGCGGTCGCCGAGCAGGAGTGGGAGAGGGGGCACCGCGGGACTTCCTGTTTCTCGGGCTGCCATCGGCCGATCACGCACAGCAAACCCTCAGCCAAGGTTTGCGTCAAGCGGAACCGGGCTGTTAATGGGTTCAACTACATTGACCTGCAGGGAAGTTGAGGAAGTCCGCACAGGTGGGCCGGGGCCCGGGCGGGGGTGCGGGCGGCCCGCTGTGGCGTACGCCATGGCGCGGAGCCGGCCGGCTCAGGAGCATGGCGAGTCAACCGCCCTGTTCCGCGCACTTACGGGTCATTGCCGTCCCGGGGGCGCTACAGTCGGCCACTACGCACCCGTGGTCCGGCCGGATGATCGAGGTACGCAGCGTGTCCGTTCTGGTTCTCCTTCTCGCCGTGAGTGCTGCCTGCTGTCTGGGCTTCGGGTTCGTACTCCAGCAGAACGCGGCGCAGAAGGCACCACTGAGCGACTTCCTGTCCTTCCGGCTGCTGCTCGACCTGATGCGGGTGCCGCGCTGGCTGGGCGGGCTCGGCCTGATGATCGCCGGCATGGTGCTCGGCGCGATGGC
The DNA here is from genome assembly GCF_055581585.1 of Streptomyces sp. NPDC031426. Classification (NCBI taxonomy): domain Bacteria; kingdom Bacillati; phylum Actinomycetota; class Actinomycetes; order Kitasatosporales; family Streptomycetaceae; genus Streptomyces; species Streptomyces sp. NPDC031426. The sequence goes on along the minus strand of NZ_JBVIJE010000005.1, from coordinate 167,459 downwards.
CCTCGGCAGGGGCGAGATCTCCCTGGTCGAGCCGCTGCTCGCGACCAATCTGCTGTTCGCGCTCGCCCTCTCCCGGCACCAGACCAGACAGCCCCTGGGCCGCCAGGGCTGGGCGGGGCTGCTGCTGCTCGCGGGCGGGGTGAGCGCGTTCATCATGGCGGGCGAGCCCCGGGCCGGCAGCGCCATCTCGGATCCGCTGCGGCACTGGCTGATCATCGGGGCGATGGTCGGCGCCGCCCTGGTGCTCACGACGTACGGCAAGCGCTCCCGGCTGAGCTGGGGCCCGGTGCTGCTGGCCACCGCCGCCGGGCTGCTGTACGGCGTGCAGGACGCGCTGACCCGGGTGAGCGGCACCCGCTTCTCCGAGGGCGGCCTCACCGAGCTGTTCACCGGCTGGCAGCCGTACGGCGTGCTGGTGTGCGGGGTCACCGGTCTGGTCCTGGTGCAGAGCGCCTTCGAGACGGCCCCGCTGCGCATGTCGCTGCCGGCGCTCACCGCGGCCGAGCCGCTCGCCGGGATCCTGTGCGGTGTCGGCTTCCTCGGTGACCGGCTGCGCACCGACACCGGGGCGCTGGCCTGGGAGGCGGCCGGGCTCGCGGCGGTGGTCGCGGGCATCGTGCTGCTCGGGCTGCATCCGGCGATGCCGTGCGGCGCGGGGGAGACGGAACCGTCGGCCCGGGACCTCCAGCGGCGCTGAGCGGCCTGCTTGGATGTGGGGCATGAACCCTGCTGACGAGATCCTCGACATCGTCGACGAGAACGACCAGGTGCTTGGCCAGTCCCCGCGCGGCGAGGCGTACGCCCGCGGACTGCGCCACCGGTGCGTGTTCATCCAGGCCCGGGACGCGTCCGGCCGGCTCTTCGTCCACCGGCGCACCGCGACCAAGCTGGTCTTCCCGGCGCTGTACGACATGTTCGTCGGCGGCGTCGTCGGAGCGGGCGAGTCCTACGACGAGGCGGCGCTGCGGGAGGCCGAGGAGGAGCTGGGGGTGACGGGGCTCCCCCGGCCGACGTATCTCTTCAAGTTCCTGTACGACGACGGGGCCGGGAACAGCTGGTGGTCGGCGGTGTACGAGGTGCGCTGCGAGCTGCCCGTACATCCGCAGGTGGAGGAGGTCCAGTGGCACGACTTCCTGCCCGAGGAGGAGGTCGAGGGGCGGCTCGGCACGTGGGAGTGGGTGCCGGACGGGCTGGCGGCGTACGAGAGGCTGAGGGCGTTCCGGGCGGGCCGGTGACCGCCGGGTAGGGTCGACCGCGTGAGCGAATTCGTACGGAACATCCGGCTGTGGTTCGCGCCGGAGCAGGTGCGGGACGAGGGCGGCACACCCGACTACCGGTTCTCGCTGGCCAACGAGCGCACCTTTCTCGCCTGGCTGCGTACGGCGCTCGCGCTGATCGGCGGCGGATTCGCGGTGGACCAGTTCCTGCCGGACCTGCGCTGGGCGTGGCGGGTCGGACTCGCGCTCGCCCTGCTCGGCGCCGGGGTGCTGTGCTCGCTGCGCGCGGTGAACCACTGGGTGCGCTGTGAGCGGGCGATCCGGCGCGGTGAGGACCTGCCCGCATCCCGGTTCCCGGCGCTGCTGAGCCTGGTCGTCGCGGTGGTGGCGGTGGCCATGGTCGTGGTGGTGCTGGCCGGATGGGCGGGGTGAGCACGGCCGGGCGCGACCCCGGGCTGCAACCGGAGCGCACCCGGCTGGCCTGGCGTCGTACGACCCTCTCGGCCGCCGTGGCCGCCGTACTCGCCGTCAAGGCCGCCCTGCACGGTGGCGCCTCGGCCACCGAAGTGACCGTGTGCGCCCTGTGCTGCGTGCTCTTCCTGGGCTTTCTGGCGGTGGCCCACCGCCGGATCCGGGCCCTTGCGACCGGTCGCCGCCCGCGGGCGCTCGCTCCCCGGCACGCGACGGCGGCGGCGCTGTGCGCGGTGGCACTGGCGTTGTGCGCGGCGGCGCTGGTGGTCTAGAAGGTGCCCTCCTGACTCCTGCGGTAGAGGGTGCCCTCTTCTCCCCTGGTCCAGATGGCGCCCTCCTCTTCCTCCCGGCCCACTGTGACCACGATCTTGCCGCGGGTGCGGCCCGTCTGGTTCGTCCGGTGCGCGTCCGCCGCCCGCTCCAACGGGAAGGTCTCCTGGACGTGCACCGAGACGACACCCCGTTCGGCCAGCCGGGAGAGCGTGCTCAGGTCCTGGGGGTCCGGGCGGACGAAGTAGTAGCGGCCGCCGAGGCTCACCACCCCCGGGTCGGCGATCGACGCCAGCCGGCCCTCCGGGGCGAGCAGGTTGGCCGAGGCCTTCAGGGTGCCCCCGCCGACGGTGTCGAAGACCGCCTCCACGCCGTCCGGGGCCAGCGCGCGCACCCGTTCGGCCAGGCCCTCGCCGTAGGTCACCGGCGCGCCGCCGAGGCCGCGCACGAAGTCGTGGTTGTGTTCGCTCGCCGTACCGATGACCCGGGCGCCGAGGTGGGCGGCGATCTGGACGGCGAGGGAGCCGACCCCGCCGGCCGCCGCGTGCACCAGCACGGTCTCGTCGCGCGCCACCTCCAGCACCTTGACGAGAACCTGATAGGCGGTGAGCCCGGCGAGCGGCAGGCCGGCGGCCTCCTCGAAGGACAGGTTGCGCGGCTTGCGGGCCAGGGTGCGCACGGGCGCGGCGATGTACTCGGCGAAGGTGCCACGGCAGAGGAAGTCCTCGCGGCAGTAGCCGATGACCTCGTCGCCGACGCCGAACTCCGTGACGGAGGCACCGGGCTGGACGACCACCCCGCTGACGTCCCAGCCGGGGATCACCGGGAAGACGGCGTCCAGGATCGCGTCGAGATGGCCCTCGCGGCACTTCCAGTCGACCGGATTGACGGCCGCGGCACGGACCTTGACGAGCACCTGGTCGGGGCCGACCTTCGGGTCGCGCACCTCGCCGTACTCCAGCACCTCGGGTCCGCCGTAGTGGCGGTAGCTGATGGCCTTCATGTCCTCGACCCTCCGGGGTACTCGGACGCCACGCAAGCCGTATGAACCGATATGCACTGATTCACCCCATAGCCTGTGCGTCGCCGACACCCCGTCCCTCCGAAGGTGAGCACCATGACCACCCCTCACCACGAACACACCGAACACGGCGCGCACTGCCACGGCCCGGACTGCGGGCACAACGCCGTGCCGCACGGCGACCACCTGGACTACGCGCACGACGGGCATCTGCACCGCGAGCACGAGGGCCACTGGGACGAGTGCGAGCCGGCCGGACACCTGGTCCACGAGGGCCATGAGCACGTGCACTACGACGAGTGCGGGCACGCCCAGGTGCCGCACGGCGATCACATCGACTATCTGCACGGCGGCCACCGGCACGCCGAGCACGAGGGCCACTGGGACGACCACTGACGCGGGACCGCGACAGGGCCGACGGCTCCCCGGGCAGCGCACCGGGGGGCCGTCGGCCTATCGTGGCTCCGGTCACGTTTGGCCGCGTGATCGCTCCGCGCACTGGACTACATACCGACCGGTCGGCATCATGAGTCGGGTCCTGTTCACCCGTTCGTAGGAGTGATGTATGAGCGCCGACCACCCGCCCGGACTCGACCTGGACCGGCTGCGCGCCCACCTCGACCGCGAGCGCCCCGGACTGGTGACCGGCCCCCTCACCGGCCGGCTGATCGAGGGCGGACGGTCGAACCTCACCTACGCGCTCTCCGACGGCACCGCCAAGTGGGTCGTACGCCGGCCCCCGCTCGGTCATGTGCTGGCCACCGCGCACGACATGAAGCGTGAGCACCGGGTGATCAGCGCCCTGCACCCGACCCGGGTTCCGGTCCCCCGCCCGGTGCTGCTGTGCGAGGACGAGGAGGTGCTCGGGGCGCCCTTCTACGTCATGGAGTTCGTCGAGGGCACCCCGTACCGCACGGCCCAGCAGCTGGCCCCGCTGGGTCCCGGGCGCACCCGGAACGCGGTGCTGTCCCTGGTGGACACGCTGGTCGAACTGCACGCGGTCGACCCCGCCGAAGTCGGACTCGCGGACTTCGGGCGCCCCGAGGGCTTCCTGGACCGGCAACTGCGCCGCTGGGGCAAGCAGCTCGACGCCTCCCGCAACCGCGAACTGTCGGGCATCGACGAACTGCACGCCGCCCTCGGCCGCTCGCTGCCCACCTCTCCCGCCCCGGCCGTCGTCCACGGTGACTACCGGCTCGACAACGTCCTGATCGGCGACGACGACAAGATCAAGGCCATCCTCGACTGGGAGATGTCGACCCTCGGCGACCCGCTCACCGACCTGGGCCTGCTGGTGATGTACAGCCAGCCGCTGGGCATGGCCGAGTCCCCGGTCTCCACCACCGCCGAGGCCGCGGGGCACCCGTCCCCGCGAGAGCTGATCGAGCGGTACGCCGAGCGCTCGGGACGCGACGTCTCCGGCGTCTCCTGGTACACGGCGTTCGCCTGGTTCAAGCTCGCCGTGATCCTGGAGGGCATCCACTACCGGTACACGCTGGGCCAGACGGTCGGCCGCGGCTTCGACCGGATCGGCGACCTCGTGCCCGTCTTCATCGACCACGGACTGACCACTCTTCAGGAAGGCTGATCCGGACATGGACTTCGCGTTCGACGCGCGCACCGAGGAGCTGCGCGCCAAGCTGCTCGCCTTCATGGACGAGTACGTCTACCCGGCGGAGGCGGTCGCCGAGGAGCAGCGCGCCGCGCTCGCCTCCCCGTGGGACACCCCGGCCGTGGTCGAGGAGCTGAAGGCCGAGGCCCGCAGGCAGGGCCTGTGGAACCTCTTCCTGCCCGACGCCGAGTACGGCGCCGGGCTCACCAACCTCCAGTACGCGCCGCTCGCCGAGATCACCGGCCGCTCCCCGCACCTCGCGCCCACCGCGACCAACTGCGCCGCGCCCGACACCGGGAACATGGAGGTGCTGGCGCAGTTCGGCAACGAGCAGCAGAAGAAGCAGTGGCTGGAGCCGCTGCTGGCCGGTGAGATCCGCTCGGCGTTCGCGATGACCGAGCCGGAGGTGGCCTCCTCGGACGCCACCAACATCACCACGCACATCGAGCGGGACGGCGACGACTATGTGATCACCGGCCGCAAGTGGTACATCTCCGGCGCGATGAACCCGGACTGCAAGATCTTCATCGTGATGGGCAAGACGGACCCGGACGGCGCCGACATCCGCCGCCAGCAGTCGATGGTCCTGGTGCCGCGCGACACCCCCGGCGTCACCGTCAAGCGCGCCATGCAGGTCTTCGGCTACGAGGACCACTCGCACGGCGGCCACGCCGAGGTGGTCTTCGACCACGCGCGCGTGCCGGTCACCAACCTCATCGGCGAGGAGGGCGGCGGCTTCGCCATCGCCCAGGCCCGGCTCGGCCCCGGCCGGATCCACCACTGCATGCGGCTGATCGGCATGGCCGAGCGGGCCATCGAGCTGATGTGCCGGCGGGCGGTGTCCCGTACGGCGTTCGGCAAGGCACTGGCCCAGCAGGGAGTGGTCCAGAACTGGATCGCCGACGCCCGGGTCACCGTGGAGCAGTTGCGGCTGCTGGTGCTGAAGACGGCCTGGCTGATGGACACCGTCGGCAACAAGGGCGCCCACGCCGAGATCCAGGCCATCAAGATCGCCACGCCGCGTGCGGTGGTCGGCATCCTGGACCGCGCGATCCAGCTGCACGGCGCGGGCGGGGTGAGCCAGGACTTCCCGCTGGCCGAGCTGTACGCGAGCGCCCGCACCCTGATGCTGGCCGACGGCCCGGACGAGGTGCACCAGCGGTCGCTGGCGCGGCGGGAGTTGAAGCAGTACCTCTGAGGGGCGTCTAGTAGCCGCCCGAGCAGTGGTGGTCCGCGCGGGCGAGGGCCCGGAGGAAGGACAGAAACCGGTGCAGGAGAATCGGTCCGCATGTCATGCGTCCAGCGTGGCCCGACTTCCGCGCGGGCACCGGGCTGGAGACGGCCGTACGGCGCCTCGCCGCCCACTGCGGCCTGGACCGCCGTATCACCTGTGACGTCACCCAGATCGGGCTGCTGGTGGACCTCGTCCGGGCCGGTATCGGGGTGGCGTTCGTGCCCCGGGCCACCGGCGAGCGGGCCGGGCTGCCGTGCGTGCGGATACGGCAGCCGGAGCCCGGCCGTACGGTCGTTCTCGCGGGACGCGGCCCACAGCCCCGGAACCCGGCTGCCGCGGCCCTCGTCCGTCACCTCACGGACGCAGTGCCCGCAGCAGCAGGTCGGCCAGGTGGTCGGCGACCTGCTGAGGGGTGAGGGGGCCGTTCGGGCGGTACCAGGTGGACAGGTGGTGGACGGAGCCGAAGTGGTAGTCCACGACCAGGTCGGCCGGGGTCGCCGTGGAGAAGACGCCCGCCTTCTGGCCCTCCTCGATGAGCGCGCGGAACCGTTCGTGGTAGCGCCGGCGCTCGGCGCGCACCTGCTTGTTCTTCTCCGGGCTGAGGTGGTGCATGGACCGGAAGAAGATCATCGCGTCGTCGAGGTTGTCGATCGTGGTGACGACCACGTCCGCCGCGGCGGCTCTGAGCCGTTCCTCCACCGGCGCGTCCATCTCGGCGAAGTGGTCGAGCCGCTCCTGCTGGACGCGCAGCACGCGCGCGTACACCTCGTGCAGGAGGTCGTCCTTGGAGCCGAAGTAGTGGTACAACGCCCCCTTGGTGACGCCGGCCGCCTCCACGATCTCCTGCACGGAGGTGCGGTCGTAACCCCGCTCGGCGAAGAGCCGGGTGGCGGCGGCCAGCAGCCGCTGCGGAACGGGCGTCCCGTCTCCGTCCGTCGTCCTGGGCACTGCCGCCACCTGCCTTTCCGTGATGCTTACCGAATGTCCTGCGCGAGGTCCTGCGCGTGGGATCGCAGTTCCCGCCGGAGGATCTTCCCACTCGCCGTCTTGGGCAGGTCGGGCAGGATCTCCACCTGACGCGGGTATTTGTAGGCGGCCAGTCTCTCCTTGCAGTACACCGCGAGTTCATCCGGGGCCGCCTCCGCGCCCGGACGCAGGCTGATGTACGCCTTCACGGTCTCGCCACGGTAGCCGTCGGGGACGCCGACGACGGCCGCCTCGCGCACCGCCGGGTGGGTGTACAGCACGTCCTCGACCTCGCGGGGCCACACCTTGAAGCCGGACGCGTTGATCATGTCCTTCTTGCGGTCGACGACATAGAGCCAGCCCTGGGCGTCCATGAAACCGATGTCGCCGGTGCGCAGCTCGCCGTCCGGGAAGGACTCGGCGGTGGCGTCCGGGCGCCTCCAGTAGCCGGGAACGACCTGGGGCCCGCGCACGACGATCTCGCCCTGCGCCCCGAAGGGCACCTCCTCGCCCTGCTCGTCCACGATCCTGACGACCGTGTCGGCGCCGGGCAGGCCCACCGACAGCGTCCCGGAGACGGGGTCCACGGGTGCCTCCAGGCCGGGCGGGACCGAGGCGCAGGGGGCGGTGCACTCGGTGAGTCCGTAGCCGACCCGGATGTACGGCCCGAAGCGCTCGCGGAACTTCTCCACCAGGGCCGGGGGTACGGGCGCGCCGCCGGAGGAGATGTTCACGAAGGAGACGAAGTGCTCGCGGGTGGCGTCCGGGTGGGCGGCGAGCGCCATGTAGGCGGTGGAGGGGCCGACCGTGTAGTGCGGGTGGTGCTCGGCGAAGGCCTCCAGGACGAGTCCGGGCTCGAAGCGGTAGGTGAGCACGAGGGTGCCGGAGCTGTTCAGGCAGGCGCCGAACTGGCACACCATACCGGTGATGTGGAAGAGCGGCGCGAGCGCGTAGTAGACGGGCGGCTCGGGCAGCGCGAGCCCGGTCCGCTGCCGCTCGGCGTTGTGCATGATGTTGCCGTGCGTGTTGGTGGCGCCCTTGGGGGTGCCGCTGGTGCCGGAGGTGTAGCTGATCAGCGCGATGTCGTCCGGGCGCGGGTCACGGCCCTCGGGCGCCTTGCGGCCCTGGCGGGCGACGGCCACGAGGTCGTCGGCGTCCGGCGTCTGGGGCAGCCGCTCGAAGCCGAGCACGCGCGCGTCGTTGCGAGTTTGGAAGTCCAACTCGCTCGCGGTGAGCACGACCCGCACCGGCGAGTCGGCCGCGGTCTGCCTGAGGTACGACTCCCAGGCCCGCTCGGAGCAGATCAGCGCGGCGACATCTCCGTCCCGCAGGATGTGCCCCATCTCGGCCGACTTGTACATGGGATTGACCGGGACGACGGTCGCGCCGGCCTTCCAGGCGCCGAGGACGGCGAGCACGAAGTGCGGGGAGTTCTGCAGCAGCACCGCCACCCGGTCCCCGCGCTCCAGCCCCCGCGCGGCGAGGTGGGCGGCGACGGAGTCGCTCAGCTCGTCCACCTCGCGGTAGCTCAGCCGGGCGTCGAAGTAGGCGAGGAACGCGCGCTCGGGTGCCTCGGCCACGGCCGCCCGCAGGGCGTGCACCAGCGAGTCCGCGGGGTCGATCGGGGCACGCTGGGCGTCGTCGAGCAAGGCCAGCCAGGGCCGTGCGGCGTACCGGGAGGTGGTCACCGCGCCTCCTCCCACTTGCGCTGGATGTGGTTCATGCCGCTCAGCCAGCGGTCCGGATCGCCGGCCCGCGCCTGGTAGTACCCGGCCACCTCGGGGTGCGGCAGGATCAGGAAGCGGTCCTCCTCGATGCCCCGGAACAGGGCGTCGGCGACGGCCTCCGGTGCGATCGCGGTCGGCTGCAGCACCAGGTCCCCGGCACTGCCGGTGGCGGCCAGCATGTCCGTGCGCACGCCCTGCGGGCAGATCGCGTGCACCTTCAGGCCCCGGTGGCGGTACGTCAGGGACAGCCACTCGGCGAAGGCGTAGGCACCGTGCTTGGTGACGCTGTAGGAGGGCGCGCCGATCATGGTGAGCAGCCCGGCGGCGGACACGGTGGACACGAACCGCCCGGCACCCCGCTCCAGCCAGGAGGGCAGCAGCTCATGGGCGGCGCGGACGTGCGCCATCACATTGACGTCCCAGGCGACCGCCCAGGACCGTTCGTCGAGCGGCTCGCCCGCGTCGCCGTCCTCGAAGGCGACACCGGCGTTCGCGCAGTAGACGTCGATGGTGCCGCCGAGCGCGTCACGGGCGTCGCCGACGATCGCGGAGGCGTCGCCCGGCACGGCGATCCCGCCGATCTCCCCGGCCACCGCCTTGGCCTTCTCGCCGTCGAGGTCGTTCACGACGACCCGGGCCCCCTCGGCGGCGAACCGCCGGGCCAACGCGGCTCCGATCCCCCCGCCGGCCCCGGTGACGACCACTCCCGCATCCTGCACGGCTTCCACCATCGGTCTCCTTCGACACGACTCAGCGCGGCGCGCATCGGCTCTGGTCGGGTCAGACTAACCGGTCGGTATGTGTGAAGGAAGGGCCACCGCTCCAACCTCTAGCCATGCATCTGTCTCGACGGAACCTCCTCGCATCGGCCTCGTTGGCGGCCCTGCCGGCCGCGCTGCCGGCCGCCCCCGAACACCGCGAAGAACTGCGCACCGGCTTCGAGAGACTCGCCGTCGACGGTTACTCCCTGCTGAAGGGCCGGCGCGTCGGCATCGTCACCAACCCCACCGGCGCCACCCGTGACGTCCGGCACATCGTCGACGTCATGCACGCCGACCCCCGGGTGAACCTGACGGCCGTCTTCGGCCCGGAGCACGGTTTCCGGGGCACCGCACAGGCCGGCGGCTCCGAGGGCCGCTATGACGACCCGGCGACCGGACTGCCCGTGTACGACACATACCTGAAGAACGGACAGCAGCTCGCCGACATCTTCACCGCCTCCGGCGTCGACACGGTCGTCTTCGACATCCAGGACGTCGGCGCCCGCTTCTACACGTACATCTGGACGCTCTACGACTGCATGGAGGCCGCGCAGCTCGCCGGCAAGCGGTTCGTCGTCCTGGACCGGCCCAATCCGGTGACCGGCCGTGAGACCCAGGGCCCGGTCCTGCACAAGGAGTTCGCCACGTTCGTCGGCCGGCAGCCGATCGCACAGGCGCACGGGATGACCGTCGCGGAGCTGGCGCGGCTGTTCAACGGGGAGTTCCTGAGCAAGCCCGTACCGCTGGACACCGTGCTGATGACGGGCTGGAGGCGGACGCAGTTCTACGACGCCTCGGGGCTGCCCTGGGTGCCGCCGAGCCCGAACATGCCGACCCCGGACACCGCTCTCGTCTACTCCGGCACCTGTATGTTCGAGGGCACCAACGTCTCGGAGGGCCGGGGCACGACCAGGCCGTTCGAGCTGCTCGGCGCCGAGGGCGTCGATGGCCGCTGGGCCGCCGCCGTGAACGAACTGGCGCTGCCCGGCGTGCGGTTCAGGGAGGCCTACTTCGCGCCCACCTTCTCCAAGTTCCAGGGCAAGACGGTCGGCGGGGTGCAGATCCATGTGGACGACCGGGCCGCCTACGATCCGGTCCGCACCGGGATCGCGCTGCTGGTGACCGTCAGGAAGGTCTGGGACGGCTTCGCGTGGCGGCCGGACAACTGGATCGACAAGCTCACCGGCTCCGCCCGGGTGCGCACGATGATCGACGCGGGGGCGAACACCGACGAGGTGACCGGCGCCTGGCAGGAGGAGCTGGCCGCGTTCCGGCGGGTTCGAAAGGAATATCTCCTCTACAGGTGAGGCGCGGTGTATGGCCAACCTTGCCCCGGAGCAGGACGATGCGTCCGCAGCACAGCGTTACGCATCGTTTCCGGCGGGACGAGGGAGCCTGGCATGGCGGATCCCGGGATGAGCGTGAATCCCTACTGGGAGCTGACCTTCGACGCGGACGGGGACGTGGACGGTCCCGAACGCGACCGTCTGATGACCCAGGTCACGGCGCACGGCGTCCGTGACCTGCTCGTCTTCGCACACGGCTGGAACAACGACCGCTCGGGCGCGACCGCCCTGTACCGGAGCTTCTACACACCAGTCCCGGCGCTCGCGCCACAGGCCCGGCTCGGGTACGTCGGCGTGATCTGGCCGTCGATGCGGTTCAGCGACGAGCCGATCCCGGACTTCCCGAAGTCGGTGGCGGCCGTGGCGGCGGAAACGGCACCGGGTCCGGCGCTGGACAAGGACACCCGGCGCGCCCTGCTGGAGACCTTCCCGGGGCGGGCCCCGGTGATCGACCAGCTGGCCCGGATGCTGGACGAACGGCCGGACGGCGCCGGTCGTCTGGCCGAGTTCGGGCGGCTGGTGCGGCTGCTGGTGGACGACGGGCGGCAGCGGGGCGTGGCCGACACCGACGAGGAGGGCGAGCCGACGGTGTTCACCGAGGATCCGGCGACCGCCTGCGACGAGTTCGCAGAGGCGCTGGCCGCCGTCCGGTCGCCCGGCGCACCGGCCGGGTTCAGCATCCCGAACCCCTGGGAGGGCGCAAAGGAGCTGCTGCGGCAGGCGACGTACTACACGATGAAACGGCGGGCCGGGACGGTCGGCGAGCACGGGCTCGGGCCGGTGATCGGCCAGTTGGCGCAGGCGGCGGCCGGGGTGCGGGTGCATCTGATCGGGCACAGCTTCGGCGGGCGGCTGGTGTCGTTCGCGCTGCGCGGGCTGCCGGACGGGGTGGACACGGTGAAGTCCGTGACCCTCCTCCAGGGTGCCTTCTCGCACTACGCGTTCGCCGGCCGGCTGCCGCAGGACCCGGCCAAGGCGGGGGCGCTCAAGGACCGGCAGCAGCGGATCGACGGCCCGCTGGTGTGCTGCTACTCGCACTTCGACGCGGCGCTCGGCACGTTCTATCCGCTGGCCTCCCGGCTGTCCGGGGACGACCGCTCGTGTGCGGGCAGCGAGATCGCGGCCGTGCTGGGGCCGGAGTGGGGCGCCATGGGGCACGACGGGGTGCAGGCGGTGCCGGGCACCGCCCGGCTGGACCTCGCGACGGCCCTCGCCGGACCGCTGCCCGCGTCGGGGTGCGTGAACGTCGACGCCGCCGCGGTCGTCTGCCACGGCGGCCCGCCGTCCGGGGCGCACAGCGACATCGTCCACCCCGAACTGGCCCGGCTGGTGCTGACCGCGGGCCGCGTCACCTGACCCGCCGCGGGCGTCGTCGGCCCACTGATGTTTGCCAACGACCGATGGCCTACTGGTGTTGGCCAACGGCCGTGGGCTGCCGACGTCGGCCGACAAGCGTTGACCTGATGGGCGTCGGCCCAGCGGTGTTGGCAAACCGGCGTTGGCAAACCGGCGTCGGCCCAACGGCGTTGGCAGACCGGCGTTGGCAAACCGGCGTCGACCCACCGGCGTCGGCAAACCGGCAGCGGCCCACCGGCGTCGGCAAACCGGCCTCGGCAAACCGGCGTTGGCAAACCGGCATCGGCCCACCGGCGTCGGCAAACCGGCGTCGGCCAACAGCTGTTTGCCAGCGCCGGTTTGCCACCACTTGGTCACCGGTGCGACGTGTACTCCACCACCTGCTGGAACGTCGGCCGGTTCTGCCAGCTGATCTTGCCGTGCTTGATGCCGCCCAGGGTGCGCTGGACGATCGAGTCGGCGCACCACTGGTCGCCGGCCGAGCACTGGTCGTCGCCCGGGTAGACCTGGGCGGCGGTCATCTGGGCCGCCTGGTCGAGGGTGCCGATCAGGGCGTCCCGGCAGGCGCTGAGGCTGCCACCGCCGCAGTACTTCTCGGCGAGCCCGCCCTGCACGTTCTCCCCCAGCACCGCCCGGATGTCCTTGTCGACATAGCTCCACCAGCCGTACTGGAAGGAGCTTCCGGCGTGCGAACCGGTCGGGCCGTGGCCGGCGGACGGTGCCTCGTCGATCGGCAGGTCGTTGGTGAAGGCCGTGTACAGGTCACTGCCGAGGCCCGGTTCGAACTCCGCCTTGACCAGCAGCGGCCACCAGGCGTCCAGGATGCGGATCGCGTCGGCGTCGGCGTACGCCTTCGAACCGGCGGAGGTCTCCGTGCGCCTGGCGCCCTTGTCCACCCACGCCTGCAGCTTGCTCACCGCCGCGGCGGCCGTGGAGTCGGTCACCGTCGAGGAGTCGATCACCTTGAGCAGCTTCGGCAGCACGTCCTCGGCGCGCAGGTCGGCGAGGGCCGCGTCCGCCATGGCCTGCACCAGCTTGGTGCGGGTCACCCCGCCGGCCGCGACCAGCTTCTTCACCCGGTCCTGGAGCAGGTTGCCGCGGTGCACGGAGCCGTCGCCCCAGGACGCGGTCGTGTAGTCCTTGGCCTGCTTGTTGTTCCAGGAGACGTAGTAGTCCTGGTCGACGGAGTTGGGGTGGGCCGAGGCCGGGGCGTAGTCGGCGGTGTTGGTGGCCGGGTCCCAGTTCTGCCACTCGTACGCCGGCTGCGCCCAGACCGGGAACTCGGCGTCGACGCCGGCCGCCCGGACCGGGTTGTCGCCGCTGTTGTAGTACGCGGTGTGCTGGGAGTCGGCGTAGAACCAGTTGAAGGTGTAGTTGATGTGCTGCGCCGCGCTCTGGAAGTCCTTCGGGCCCTTGACGTAGTCGGGGTCGTTCAGCATCTGGAAGCCGATGATCGAGTCGGCCTCGTGCAGATACGAGGAGCGCAGCGTGGTGTAGGCGACCTTCTTGCCGCCGACCGTCGCGCGGTACTCCACCGGGCCGTACTTCGTCCGCCACACCCGCATGGTGTACGACCCCGCCGGTGTGCTGTCGGCCGTGGTCGGCGACCAGGAGTTCTTCTGCTCGACCTCGTCCATGGCCGTACAGGTGCCGTGGTACAGGTAGTGGTGGTCGTCCTGGCACAGCTCGACGGCGTAGGTGTCGATGATGTCCTGGCCGGAGGTGGTGGCGCTCCAGGAGTAGTCCTGCCCGCGGCCGAGTTCGACGTACATGCTCAGACCCGCGAAGGAGGCCCCGCGGGCACTGATGCCCGGGCCCTGGATCTCCTGGAGCATGAGCAGCTGCGGGGCGAAGTAGCCGGTCTGCGGTCCGAAGACGGCGATCGGATGGCCGCTGGCGGTGTACTTGCCGCTGACCACGAGCGCGTTGGACATCCCGCGCCTGGCGGAACCGAGCGTGGTCCTGGCGGCCGTGGCCGAGGTGCTCTTGGCCGCCGCGGTGGCCGCGCTGCCCGTACGGTCGTAGACCAGCGGCTCCTGGGTGACCGAGCCGGCGTCCGGGAGGGCCTGGCCCTTGGCGTCGGCGGGCTTGCCGCCGTACGGGAAGCTCGTGCCGTCATGGACGGTCAGGGCGGCCTCGGGGTCGTTGCGCTCGCGGAAGGACTCCCAGACCTTGGTGCCCTCCTCGACACCGTACTTCTGCTGGGCGGCGAGCAGCGAGAGTGCGTTGGTGACCTCGCCGCCGCCGCCGGAGCCGAACAGCGAGCCGATCACGGAGGCCAGTGCCACGAGGTCGGTGACCTTGAAGTGATCGATGGTGCCGGCGTTGGTGATCGGGTCCTTGTGGCCGGTCAGGTCGTACTCGCCGGGGAAGTAACGGCCGCTGTCGGAGGCGTCGATGTAGGCGTTGACGCCGTCGAGATAGGCGTTGACGTCGGCGAGGGCCTGCCGGCCGCGGGCGCCGTTCTTCGCGACGGCGTTGTCGATCTGCGCCTGGAGGTCGGCCTCGGTGTAGGGCGCGCTGCGGTAGAACTGCTGTTCCAGGCCCTGGTTGGCGGCCGCGCCGCCGGCGAAGGAGGTCAGCCGGCCGCGGCCGACGTGCCGGAAGACGTCCATCAGCCACAGCCGGTCCTCGGCCGCCGCGTAGCCGGCGCCGTACTCGGTGCCGTAGCGGGTCACGCCTGTGATGTGCGGCACACCGGTCTTCTTGTCCCGGACGATCGTCACGTCGCCGCGTCCGCCCGGCTTCTCGGTGGAGGCGACCTGGTCGGAAGGTACGCCGAAGGAGGCGTCGTTGAAGAAGTTGTCGATCGTGGAGTCGGTCAGGCCCGAGTAGCCGGTCGCCAGGTTCGCGTACGGGCCGAGCTGGTCCTCGGCGTGCGAGGGCTGGGTACCGAAGGCCTGGTTGAGCAGGATCTGGGCGAGCGTGGCGTTGCCGTTCTCGCCGGGCGGCAGGATGTCCGAGCACTGGCCGCCGCAGTAGTCGTTCGAGGCGGTGGCGGTCGCGGCGGTCGCCGTCTGGGTGAGGGGCGAGAGAAGTCCGGCGACGAGAACGCATATCGACGCCGTCTTCAGGAACCCGGAGAAGCGGCGGGACGTTCTCAGTCTGTCAAGGGGGATACGTGGGGTTCGCCGTGGCATGGCAGCTCCTAGCGACAGGGGTGGCCGAAGGTTACCGCCGGTATCCCCAGCTTTAAAGATGAACATGCGTCAGTTTCCGGAGTTCGCAAGGAGCACGCATGAGGAGACCACGAGAAGAGACGGAGCCGAATCGCCTGTCGATACGTCTATTCGGCGACGTCCGTGCGACGACGCCGAAGTGACCGAAGTACAGGTGCAGGTGTGACGGAGGTGCAGGGCGATGGCCGGTTTCCGGAGTCTGGCGAGACAGGTACGCGATCCGGACTGCGATCTGGCACTGCGGCGCTACTCACTGCGCAAGTGCCTTGAGAAGTTCGCCCCTTACGGGCATCGGGCGACCTGGGACCATCTGTGCTCCCGGGCGGGCTTCGGCCCCGAGGACCGCTCCCCCGATCCGGCGCGGCTCGTGGCCGCACTGGAGGAGCTGGAGGAGGCGCGGTCCGTCTGGCTCGCCTATGAGACCGACTTCACCGAGCGGCGCAGGAAGGAGAAGCACGACGGGCTGCGCCGGCCGGGCAGCGTGGACGACTGGCACCGGCTGACCTGGGGAGGGTTCGGGGTCGCCTGGTGCGACGACCCGCGGATCCACCCCGCCGAGCCGCTGGCCGAGGTGCTGCGCCGGCTGATCGCCGCCCTGGAGCGGGAACCGGGCTCGGGCTGCCCGGTGTGCGGCGGGCATCGCCTGGTCTGGCGCTACGGCCTGGACCACGAGCCGTCGTCCGGCCCGGTCTGCACGGACTGCGGCATCCTGGTGCCGCGTCCGGTACTGACGCCGCAGGCGCTGGAGTTCGCGAGGCGGGGGCGGCTGCTGATGTCGGCCTGAGCAGCGAGGTACCAACGGGGGGCATGTCCGGGGGGTGCGTTGGGGGATGCCGCGCCCCCTGCTGTGCGGTGACCGGAGCCGTTGTCGGTGCCGGCCGGCACCATCGACGGCATGGTGCAGGTGTGTCTCAATGGAAGCCGTTCGGCCGCCGACGGCACGGGGCTGCCGATGTCGCCCGAGGAGATGGCCCGTTCCGCGGCGCAGGCCGTGGCGATCGGGGCCACCTCGGTCCACGTTCACCCGAAGACGCCGTGCGGACACGACAGCCTCTCGCCGCGCGTCCTCGCCCCCACCCTGGAGGCGATACGGGCGCGGGTGCCGGTGCCGGTCGGGGTGACCACCGGTGCCTGGGCGGAGCCCGATCCGGCAGAAAGGCTCGCACGGGTGCGCAGCTGGTCCGTGCTGCCCGACTTCGCCTCGGTCAACTGGCATGAGCCGGGCGCCGAAGCGGTCGCCGAACAGCTCATCGCCATGGGCGTGGGCGTAGAGGCCGGCATCTGGTCCGGCACCGACGGCGCGACCCGGTTCGCGGCCTCACCCCTCGGCCCGCGCGTGCTGCGCGTGCTCGCGGAGGTGACCGACCAGGACCCGGCGACCGCGGAGGCCTCGGCGCGGGCCCTGCTGGCCGAGTTGGACTCCGCCCACGGCCGCCCGGTGCTGCTGCACGGCGAGGAGGGCGGCACCTGGCCGGTGCTGCGGCTGGCCGGACGCCTGGGCCTGGCCACCCGCATCGGGCTGGAGGACACGCTGTTCCTGCCGGACGGCACACCGGCGACAGGGAATGCTCAGCTGGTCGCGGAGGGTCTGGTCCAGTACGGGTCGTTCCAGCGCTCGTCGTAGGGCAGGCCGACGAACCGGGCCGGGTCGCCAGATCCGGCTCCCCCGGGGCCCGCAACCGCTCGGGTGCGTGCCGGGCGAGCCAGGACCGCAGTTCGGCGACAGCGGCGGCCTCGTCCTCCGGCTCCCACCGGGTGAACGGCCAGTCGTCGCTGACCAGGTCGTACAGCCAGGAGCGGGCGCAACCGACGAGGTGGGCGTCGGCGACGGGACCGGCCGGCCACCGGTCGAGCAGCGGGGTGATCGTGCGCAGGATCGAGGCGCAGGTCTCGAAGACGTGCTCGGGGCTGTACGGCGGCTCGGACGCCGCGAGCACGTCCTCCCACCAGGCGAGCACGAACGCCTCGACGGCCGAGGCCTGCTCGGCCGGCCAGGATCGCCAGTCCACCCGGCTGAGCCCGTGCGGAGCCCAGCCGACGTCGTCCAAAGTGCCGTCCGCCATCGCGTGCGCGCACTGGGGCAGCAGGCGCCGCATGACGGCGGTGTGGTCCTCGAAGTGGCCGGGCACCTCGTGGACGAAGCGGCTCAGCAGCTCCGACGGGAGCCCGGTGCAGGGCGTGCGCAGATACGCCGTCTCCTCCGGTGCGTAACAGCGCTCGCAGCCGGTCTCCGTGGGGCTGGAGAAGCCGTTGAAGACGGTGTCGATGTCCGCGAGCGCGGCGGCGAGGGCGGGCGTGGGCAAGGGAGTCGGGCCCCGTCCGGTACTCCGTGCGCGGCACCGGGGCCGGCCGAAGGGGCCGACGCTATCAGCCGTAAATCGGCTCGCTCCACCCGATTCCCGTCCGGACAGTGGAGCCGATGAAGCCGAACCCATGAACAACACGGGGAGTCCCATGTCCACGCTGCGGGTCACCGCCGAAGTGCTGACCGTCCACGAGCATCCGAACGCCGACGCGCTGGAGTTGGCCCAGGTGGGTCTGTACCGGGCCGTCGTCGCCAAGGGCGCGTACCGCACCGGTGAGGCCGCCGTCTACATCCCCGAGCAGTCCGTGCTCCCGGCCGAGCTGATCGAGGAGCTGGGGCTGACCGGACGGCTCGCGGGCGGCGAGGCGAACAGGGTCAAGGCGGTGCGGCTGCGCGGCGAGCTGTCGCAGGGCATCGTGTGCCGGCCGAAGGCGCTGGCGGACGTGGACCTGGCGCGGGCGGCGGCCGAGGGGACGGACTTCGCCGAGCGGCTGGGCATCGCCAAGTGGGTGCCACCGATCCCGCCGACCATGAGCGGCGAGGTGGAGTCCGCTCCCGGCCTGCTGCCGTGGGTCGACATCGAGAACATCCAGCGTTACCCGGGCATCTTCACCCCGGGCGAGCCCGTCGTCCTGACGGAGAAGCTCCACGGCTCGGCCTGCCTGCTGACGTACGTCGCCGGCGAGGATCGGGTGTACGTCTCCTCCAAGGGCTTCGGCGCCAGGTCGCTGGCCCTGAAGGAGGATCCGCGGAACCTGTACTGGCGGGCGGTCCGGGGTCACGGGGTCGCCGAGGCGGCGGCCCGGCTGGCCGAGCGGCTCGGGGCGCGCCGGGTCGGCATCTTCGGGGAGGTGTACGGCGCGGGGGTGCAGGATCTGTCGTACGGCGCGGACGGACGCCGGGACACGCTGGGGTACGCGGCGTTCGACGTCTCGGCGGACGTGGACGGCACCGTGCGCTGGCTGGACGCGGCGGAGGTGCTGGAGGGGGAACTGCCGGTGGTGCCCCGGCTGTACGCGGGGCCGTACGACATCGAGCGGGTGCTGGAGTTCGCGAGCGGACGGGAGACGGTGTCCGGGCGGGGGCTGCATCTGCGGGAGGGCGTGGTGATACGGCCGGCCGTGGAGCGGTACAGCACGGTGACCGGGGGGCGGGCGATCGCCAAGGCGGTGAGCCCGGCGTACCTGACGCGCAAGGGCGGCACCGAGTACGAGTGACCGGTCGCCCGGCGCGGTGGCCGGGCGCCGGATCTCACCGCCCCTCCGCGAACAGCCGCGACCCCGTGAGCCGGTCGCCGAACACGTCGTCCGGGTTGGACAGGACACAGTTCTCCAGGGAAAGACACCCGCACCCGATGCAGTCGGTCAGGTGGTCGCGCAGACGGTTGAGCTGCCTGATGCGTTCTTCGAGCTCCGACCGCCACTTCTCCGACAGCCGCGCCCAGTCCTCCCGGGTCGGTGTCCGTTCCTCGGGAAGCTCGGCCAGGGCGTCCCGGATCGTGGACAGCGGGATGCCGACCCGCTGCGCCGCCCGTACGAAGGCGACCCGGCGCAGGGTGTCGCGGCTGTACCGGCGCTGGTTGCCGGGCGTGCGGCGGCTGCTGATCAGGCCCTTGGACTCGTAGAAGTGCAGCGCGGAGACGGCGGCGCCGCTGCGCGCGGACAACTGGCCGACGGTCAGCTCGTGGATCTTCTCGGGGATCTGGGGCACCCCTCAGAGCCTAGGCCCTGTCACCCGGCGCCGGTCGCGATCCGTTGACAGGCGCCTCCCACCCGACCATGCTAAGCAGTTGCTTAGAGGCGCGAGAGAGACGCGACCGAGACGCGAGCGAGAGGCCGGGAACATGGCAGAACCGAGGACCTTCACCTCCCCCGACGAGCTGAAGGCGGCCGTGGGCGAGCAGCTGGGGTACACCGACTGGCTGGAGGTCGACCAGAAGCGCATCGACCTGTTCGCCGAGGCCACCGGCGACCACCAGTGGATCCACGTGGACCCGGAGAAGGCCGCCGCGGGCCCCTTCGGGACGACCATCGCGCACGGCTATCTCACCCTCTCGCTGCTCCCGCTCTTCGGCCCGCAGCTGATCCGGGTCGAGGGCGTGAGGATGGGCGTGAACTACGGCACCAACAAGGTCCGCTTCCCCTCCCCCGTCCCCGTCGGCTCCCGGCTGCGCGCCACCGCGACGATCAGCGGCGTCGAGGACGTCGCCGGCGGCGTCCAGGTGACGGTCGCCTTCACCGTGGAGCGCGAGGGCGGCGACAAGCCGGTGTGCGTCGCGGAGTCGGTGGCCCGGTACTACCTGTGACCCGGCGGGCGCCCTACTTGGCGCCCACCATCCGGAGCACGAGGTCGGCGTAGAGCGCGCCGACCTCGTCGGGGGTGAACGGGCCGTCCACGTTGAACCAGCGGGCCACGTCGATGCACAGCGACAGCACGGCGAGCGTGGTCCCCTTGACGTCGAGCACGTCGAACTCGCCCGAGGTCACGCCGTCCTCGATGATCCCGCGCACCGCGGCGTCGACCTGGTGGCGCAGCGCGACGATCTCGGCGCGGGCCTCGGGGCCGAGGGCGTCGAGTTCGTACTGCACGACCCGGGCGGTGGTGCGCCGCCCCGCGTGCCAGCGGACGAAGGAGCCGACCGCGTCGGCCAGCCGCTCGGTCGCGGTGCCCTCCCGCCGCGCGGCCGTGCGCAGGATGTCGAGGGCCTTGTCGTGACCGATGCGGCTGATCCGGTGGAGCAGCTCTTCCTTGGTCTTGTAGTGGATGTAGAGCGCGGCCGGGCTCATGCCGGCCCGGCCCGCGATGTCCCGGGTGGTCGTCGCGTGGTACCCGCGCTCGGCGAAGGCCTCCACGGCGGCGACGAGCAGCCGCCGGGCCGCGTCCGGGGTGACCTCTTCCCACGGCTCCACTTCGCCGCCGGTCGTCTCCTCCGCCGTACTCATCGCTCGCTCGCCCCTCTCGGTGACAGGAACACCACCATACCGCCGACGGTGAGCGAGCGCTTAGCGCGCCTGCTCAGATCTTCTCGAAAGGGTCGTGCTCGGCGAGGAGCTTCTCCAGCCGCGCCTGGTCGACCCGGCTGACGATCTGCCCGGCCTCCTGGCGGTCCCGGATCACCTTGGCGAGGGTGAAGGCGGAGGTGACGAGGTACAGCACCGCGATCGCGAGGAAGGCCCGGACCCAGGCACTGGTGTCCAGCTGGTAGATGCCGACGGCCGTGGCCGCCATGGCGATGGAGAACGAGGCAACGGCCTGACCGTAGAAGGCGGCCGTGCTCTGCTGCTTGACCGGTGTGTCACTCATGGGAGAAGCATCGGCGGACGTGGTCCGCGCCACATCCGCCGAAGTACTCAGACGCGTACTCAGACAGCGGCGCTCAGAACGCCGAAACCCCGGTCAGGGCACGGCCGATGAGCAGCTTCTGGATCTGGCTGGTGCCCTCGTAGAGGGTCATCACACGGGCGTCGCGCAGGAGTTTGCCGGCCGGGTACTCGTCGATGTAGCCGTAACCGCCGAAGACCTGCAGGGCGTTGTTGGCGGCGCGGACGGCGGCCTCGGAGGCGAACAGCTTGGCCTTGGAGGACTCGACGGCGAACGGCTGACCGCGGTCGATCAGATCGGCGACCCGCCAGGTGAGCAGCCGGGCGGCGTCCACGTCGACGGCGATGTCACTGATCAGCTCCTGCACCAGCTGGTGGTGGGCGATCGGCCTGCCGAACTGCTCGCGCTCACCGGCGTACCGCACGGCCGCGTCCAGTGCGGCCTGGGCGATGCCGACGCAGCCCGCGGCCACCGACATCCGCCCCTTGGCCAGTGCGGACATGGCCACGGAGAAGCCCTTGCCCTCCTGGCCGAGCATCGCCGTCGCCGGCACCCGCACGTCCTGAAGGACCAGCTCGGCGGTGGCCTGTCCGCGCAGGCCGAGCTTGCCGTGGATGGTGCGGCGGGTCAGGCCGGGGGTGTCGGTGGGCACCAGGAAGGCGGAGACGCCCTTGTGGCCGGGGGCGTCGGTGGAGCGGGCGAAGAGCAGCACCACATCGGCCCAGGTGCCGTTGGTGATGAACATCTTGGCGCCGTTGATGACGTAGTCGTCGCCGTCGCGTACGGCGCGGGTGGTGAGGTTGCCCGCGTCGGAACCGGTGCCGGGCTCGGTGAGGCCGAAGCAGCCGACGTACTCGCCCGCGGTCAGCCCCGGCAGCCAGCGCCGCTTCTGCTCCTCGTCGCCCCAGGCGGCGATCGTCTTGGCGACGAGTCCGAGGGACACGGACACGATCCCGCGCACGGAGGAGTCGCCGCGCCCCAGTTCCTCGGTGACCAGGCAGTAGGCGAGATGGTCGCCGCCCGAGCCGCCGTACTCCTCGTCGACGGTCAGCCCGAGGAAGCCGACCTCGCCCAGCTTCTTCACCATGTCCCGGTCGACCGCCTCACTCCGGTCCCATGCCACGACGTGCGGGGCGATCTCGCGCTCCACGAAGTCCCGGGCGAGCTGCCGTACGGCGGCCTGCTCCTCGCTCAGCTCCAGGTTCACCACGTGATCACCCCACACAGAAAGGATCCATCGACGGATCTTGAAAGCCGTACATTTAAATTAGCACTGCTAGTTTCCGGTCGCAGCCCTACTATGTGCGCCATGGCCCGACCGCGCAAGCCCCTCCTCAGCACCGACCGGATCGTCGAGACGGCCCGGGAACTCGTGGACCGGGAGGGCCTGGCGACCGTCTCCACCCGTCGGCTCGCCGCCGAGCTGGGCGTGAGCGGGCCCTCGCTCTACAACCACTTCCGCACCAAGGACGAGATCCTGGAGGCAGTCGCCGACTCGGTGAGCGCGCTGGTGGACCTGTCGATGTTCGAGGACGGCCGGGACTGGCGCACCGCGCTGCACGACTGGGCCGTCTCCTACCGGGCCGCCCTGCGCGACCACCCGAACATCGTCCCGGTGCTGGCCAGGGGTCCGGGGCGCCGCCCGGCCGCACTGCGACTGGCCGACGCCGTGTACGGCGCGATGGTCGACGCCGGCTGGCCGCCGGCCCAGGCGACCTCCATCGGCGCGCTGATGCGGTACTTCATCATGGGCTCCGCGCTCGGTTCGTTCGCCGGGGGCTTCGTGGACGACGCGAGCGCGTACGACCCCGCCGACTATCCCCACCTCGGCCAGGCCCATCTGCTCGCCGAGCAGCAGGAGAAGATCGACGAACGGGCCTTCGAGACCGGCCTGACGGCGCTGCTGGACGGGCTGGCGCAGCAGTACGAGCAGGTACGGCAGCAGGTGCAGCAGGGCACGCAGCGATAATTCGGTGGGCGCCGAAGTGTCCGTACCGCATGCTGGGCGGTATGACCGCCAAGGACCCACAGGCGGCGGGCCTGGCCGCGCTCGCCTCTCTGATCGCCGACGAGACCCGGGCGGCCTGTCTGCTGGCGCTGCTCGACGGGCGGGCCTGGACCGCCGGTGAACTGGCCCGGCGCGCGGGGGTCGCCGCGTCGACGCTCAGCGAGCACCTGGGCAAGCTGGTGGCCGGGGACCTGCTCGCGGAGGAACGGCAGGGGCGGCACCGGTATGTCCGGCTGGCCGACACGCGGGTGGCGGCGTTGGTCGAGGATCTCGCCGCGCACCTGCCTCCGGCGGCTGTACGGCGGTCTCCTCGCACCCTGCGCGAGTCGAGTGCCGGGTCGGCCATGGCTCGGGGGCGTACCTGTTACGACCATCTCGCGGGGCGGCTCGGGATCGCGGTCACGGACGCGCTGACCGTGCGGGGGTTGCTGCGGCAGGACACCGGGTTCGCGCTGACGGACGCAGGCGTGGACTGGTTCCGTGCGGCGGGGATCGCCCTTGAGGTTTCGGGGCGGCGTCCGCTGGCCCGCGCGTGCCTGGACTGGACCGAGCGGCGGCCTCATCTCGCGGGGGCGGCGGGGGCCGCGCTGTGCCGGCATGCGCTGGATGCGGGGTGGTGCGTGCGGATCGGGTCGGAGCGGGCGGTGAAGGTGACTGCGTCGGGGGAGCGGGAGTTGGCGTCCTTGCTGGGCATCTCGCGGGAAGAGCTGTGCTGATGGCGGCTGCTGGGGTGGAGAGTTCGGTCGTCCGCCGGGTGCGGTCCGTGGTGGGCTGGTCGCACCCACGCGGCGGTAGCCGCATATCAAATACAGCCCCGCGCCCCTCGGGGCGCTTCCCCGTCCGATTTCCGCCGGCCCTGGCAACGACCGGAACCTAACCTCGGGAGCATGATGAGCACCGTCCCACGTCAACGTCTTCTCCCCGCCGGCGCCGCCTGCGTGACCGTCGTGCTCTGGGCGTCGGCCTTCGTGGCGATCCGGAGCGCGGGGCAGGAGTACTCCCCCGGCGCGCTGGCCCTGGGGCGGCTGGCCTCGGGGGCCCTCGCGCTGGGGGTCATCTGGGCGATACGCCGGGAGGGGCTGCCACCCAGGGCCGCCTGGCGCGGCATCCTGCTCTCCGGGCTGCTGTGGTTCGGGTTCTACATGGTCGTCCTGAACTGGGGCGAGCAGCAGGTGGACGCCGGTACCGCCGCCCTCGTCGTGAACGTCGGCCCGCTGCTGATCGCCCTGCTCGGCGCCCGGCTGCTCGGTGATCCGATGCCGCCCCGGCTGCTGGCCGGGATGGCCGTGTCGTTCGCGGGCGCGGTGACCGTGGGGCTGTCGATGTCGGGCGGCGGCCGCAACTCCGTGCTCGGCGTGGTGCTGTGCCTGCTCGCCGCCGTCGCGTACGCCTCCGGTGTCGTCGCGCAGAAGCCGGCCCTGGGGCAGGCGAGTGCCCTGCAGGTGACGACGTTCGGGTGTCTGGTCGGGGCGGTGGCGTGTCTCCCGTTCGCCGGGCAACTGGCGCACGAGATGGCCCACGCGCCCGCATCGGCGACCCTGAACATGGTCTACCTGGGCGTGTTCCCGACCGCCCTGGCCTTCACCACCTGGGCCTACGCCCTGGCCCGCACGACCGCCAGCCGGATGGGCGTGACGACGTACGCCGTGCCCGCGCTGGTGGTGCTGATGTCGTGGCTGGTGCTCGGCGAGGTGCCGGGCGTGCTCACGCTGGGCGGCGGTGTGCTGTGTCTCGCGGGTGTGGCGGTGTCGCGGTCCCGCGCCCGTGGTGGCCGGACGGTGCGGGTCGCGGCCGGTGAGAAGCCGCGACCCGAGAAGGTCACCTGAACCTCAGAACACCACCAGCGCCCGGCCGCCCTTGCCCGCGAGCATGTTCTCGAAGGCGGCCGGGATGCCCTCCAGGGCGATTCGTTCCGTCACCAGCGCCGAGAGGTCCAGGCGGCCTTCGCGTACATGCTCGGCGAGCACCGGCACGTCGCGGGCGGGATCGGTGTTGCCGTAGACGCAGCCGGACAGGGTGCGGCCCCAGTGGAAGAGCTCCAGGGCGTTGAAGGTGACCTCCTGGTCCTTGCCGCCGATGCCGACGACCGTCGTACGGCCGCCCCGGCGGGTGGAGTCCCAGGCCGCGCGGATCGACACCGCGCGGCCCACGCACTCGACGGCGACGTCCACGCCCTGCTTGCCGGTGAGGGCGCGGATCTCACGCGGTGTGTTCTCGGAGGCGAGGACGTAGTCGGTGGCGCCGGCGGCGCGGGCCAGGTCCTCCTTCGCCGGGGAGACGTCCACGGCGATGATCCTGGACGCGCCCGCGATGCGCGCCGACTGGAGGGTGGCCAGGCCGACCCCGCCCGCGCCGAACACGGCCACCGTCTCGCCCGGGCGGACCTTCGCCGAGTGGTGGACGGCACCGTAGCCGGTGAGGACGGCGCAGCCGAGGAGGGCCGCGTCCACCAGCGGCACACCCGCCGGGAGGGGCAGTACGCAGGACGCGGCGACGACCGTCTCCTCGGCGAACGCGGCCACATTGAGGCCGGGATGCAGGTCGGTGCCGTCGGTGGTGCGGGCATAGACGTCGGCGGCGCCGTTCAGGGCGTTGGCGCACAGCCAGACCTCGCCGAGCGCGCAGGCCTGGCAACTGCCGCAGGACGGGGCCCAGTTGAGGACGACGGGGTCGCCCTCGACGACATGGGTGACGTCCTCGCCCACGGCCACGACCGTGCCGGCGCCCTCGTGGCCGAGGACGGCCGGGACCGGGACGCGCATGGTGCCGTTGGACAGGGACAGGTCGGAGTGGCAGACACCGGCGGCGGCGAGGCGGACCCTGACCTGTCCGGGGCCCGGGTCGGGCAGCTCGATGCCGGTGATCTCCAGGGGTGCGCCGATGGCGGGCAGGACGGCGGCTCGTACGGCCATGGCTCGGGTACTTCCTTAGAACTGGAGGGACTTGGTCTGGAGGTACTCGGTGAGTCCGTACGCGCCGAGTTCGCGGCCGACTCCGGACTGCTTGTAGCCGCCGAAGGGGGCCAGGGGGTTGAACCGGCCGCCGTTGATGTCCACCTGGCCGGTGTCCATGCGCCGGGCGAAGGCCACCGCCTCGGCCTCGTCGCCCGCCCAGACGGCGCCGGCGAGGCCGTAGACCGTGCCGTTGGCGATGCGCAGGGCGTCCTCCTCGTCGTCGTACCGCAGAATCGACAGGACCGGGCCGAAGATCTCCTCCTGGGCGATGGTCATCTCCGGGGTCACGTCCGCGAAGACCGTGGGGCTGATGAAGTAGCCCTTCTCCTGCGGGGATTCGGGGCTGCCGGCGACCAGGCGGGCGCCCTCGGCGATGCCCTTCTCGATGTAGCCGCGCACCCTCGCCCGCTGCTTGGCGTTGACGACCGGGCCGATGCGGTCGCCGTACTTGGCGGCGGCCGCGGCGGCCAGTTCGACGGCCTCGTCGTACTGGTCGCGGTGGACCAGCATGCGGGTCCAGGCGCTGCAGGTCTGCCCGGAGTTGGACATCACGTTGGCGACGCCGACGTTCACCGCCTTGGCGAGGTCGGCGCTCGGCAGGATGACGTTGGCGGACTTGCCGCCGAGTTCGAGGGCCACCTGCTTGACGGCCGCGCCCGCCACCGCGCCGATCTGCCTGCCGACCGCCGTGGAGCCGGTGAAGGAGACCAGATCCACGCCCGGGTGCTCGGCGAGCGCCTGGCCGGCGACCGGGCCGAGGCCGGTGACCAGGTTGAACACACCGGCCGGCACGCCCGCCTCGTGCACCGCCTCGGCGAACAGCTGGGCGGTGAGCGGGGTGTCCTCGGCGGGCTTGAGGACCACCGTGCAGCCCGCGGCAAGCGCCGGGGCGGCCTTGGCGACGATCTGGTGCAGCGGGTAGTTCCAGGGGGTGATCGCGGCGACCACGCCGACCGGCTCGTGCAGGACCGTGGAGTTGCCGACCTTCTCCTCGAAGGAGTGGGTCGCGGCCAGCTCGGCGTAGGAGCCGGCGACGGCGATCGGCACGGCCGCGTGCACGGCCTGGGAGAACTGCAGCGGGGCGCCCAGTTCGGCGGTGACGGTCTCGGCGATCTCGTCCTTGCGGGCCACGAGGACGTCACGGAGGGCGGCGAGGCGCGCGGCGCGTTCGGCCGGCGGCGTGGCGGCCCAGGCGGGCAGGGCGGCGCGGGCCGCGCGTACGGCGGTGTCGACGTCCAGGGCGCCGCCCGCCGGGACCCTGGCGATGACCTGCTCGTCGGCCGGGTTCACGACCTCGATCACATCCGTGCTCTCGGCGGGGCGCCAGGCGCCGTCGATGTACAGGCCGTCGTGTGCCTTCATACTGCTTCCTCCCGGCGGGTCTGCGTCGTCCGGCACACAAACTAGCGACGTTAGTTTTTTGGCGCCAGCGGTTGCCGGACGTACCCGGACATCATCGCCGGGGCGGCCGGTGCCCACGCGTGCAGGTGGGGCAGCTCACTCGTCCAGGTCGGGCAGCCGGTCGGGGGCCGGGCAGATGCGGTCGCCCTGCTGGTCGAAGACGAAGAGATGCGCGAGGTCGACGAGGAGCGGGACCTGCATGCCGTGGTGCAGCCGGAGGTCCGGGGTGGTGCGCACCACCAGGTCGCCGGGGAGCCGGCCCTCCGGGGGCGCGGGCTCGGGCCCGCCCTCTCCCCCGGGTTCGAGCACGACCACCGGCCCGGCGCGCCGCGCTCCGGCCCGTTCCCGCAGCTGGTCCAGTGCGGAGGGGCCTTCCCTGCGCCGCCGTCGCGTCGGCCGGGCGGCGGGGCGCGGGGCCTCCAGTTCGGGTACGACGGCGGGCCGGGAGCCGGTGTCGAAGTGGACCAGGATCTCGTGCCCCTGGAACTCCACGTGCTCCACGAGCCCGGTGATCGCCACCTCCCCGGGCCGGGCGGAGCTGTGCTTGGCGATGCGCACCGCCTCCGACCGCAGTCCCACGATCACCTCCCGGCCCTGCTGCACGCGCAGCAACTGGTGGTCCAGGCAGAGCGGTTCGGGCAGCCGCAGAGCCTGTTTGCCCAGGCTGATGGTCATGGCGCCGTCCAGCGGGGCGCGGACCAGGCCGCGCAGCAGGTTGATGCGCGGGGTGCCGATGAAGGCGGCGGTGAAGACGTTGCGGGGCAGGGCGTAGACCTGGCGCGGGGTGCCGACCTGCTGGAGCACGCCGCCGCGCAGTACGGCGACCCGGTCGCCGAGGGACATCGCCTCGGCCTGGTCGTGGGTGACGTACACCGTGGTGACGCCCAGCTCTCGGGTGAGCTGGGATATCTCGGCGCGCAGGTGGTTGCGCAGCTTGGCGTCGAGGTTGGACAGCGGCTCGTCCATCAGGAAGGCGGAAGGGTGGCGCGAGATGGCCCGGCCCATGGCGACCCGCTGCCGCTCGCCGCCGGAGAGCTGGCTCGGGAAGCGGTCGAGCAGTTCCTCGATGCCCAGCATGCGGGCGGTGGCCGAGACGCGGGGAGCGGGATCCGCGCCGGGGTCCTCGATGCGCAGCGGGAAACCGATGTTGTCACGGCTGGTCATGTTCGGATACAGGGCGAAGTTCTGGAAGACCATGGCCATGCCCCGCTCGGAGGGCTGCCAGTGGTTGGCGTACTCGCCGTCGAGCAGCAGCTCGCCCTCGTCGATGTCCTCCAGTCCGGCGATCATCCGCAGCACGGTGGACTTGCCGCAGCCGGACGGGCCGAGCAGGACCAGGAACTCGCCGGGGGCGATGTCCAGCGAGAGCCCGTCGACCACGCGCGGGCCGCGTGCGTAGGACTTGCTCACGTCGTGCAGTTCGATGGCGCGTGTCATGCCTGCCGCCCCCGGGGGCTGTCCGGAGCGCCGCTGCTCCGTGGTCCGAAGACCCCGCGCGGGTCGAACGGGGCCTGTGGGTCACGGAAGTTAACGGAATGTGCCCGGCCGGGGGAAGACATCGCGCGGCCCTGCGTGTCACTTGGTCGCGGTCAGGTGGGCGAAGACCACCACGTTGCTGGTGTAGCCCGTCCGCCGGGTGTAGAGGCCGCCGCAGGTGAGCACGCGCAGTTCGGGGCGCCGGGTCCGGCCGTAGACCTCCTGGTCCGGAAACCCCGCCTTGTCGAAGACCTTCACCTGGTCGACGCTGTAGACGGCGGTACGGCCGTCGGCGCGCCTGACCTCGATGGGTTGGCCGGGTTTGACGAAGGCGAGGGCGGCGAAGACGGCGGGCCCGGTCCTGGTGTCGCGGTGGCCGACGGCGATCGCGGTGCCGGACTCGCCCGGTGTGGGGCCGCCCTCGTACCAGCCGACCAGCTTGGGCCGGTCGACCGGCGGCGTCGCCAACTGCCGCTCCCCGTCCAGCCGGACGGCCGCGACCGGGGCGTCGATCCCCAGCGAGGGGATGCGGAAGGACGTCGGCCGGGACCGGGGCAGCGGACGGGGCGGGGGCGTGGGGCGCCCGTCGGCGCTTGAGACGCCCGGCCCGGCGGCCGCCACCCCGTCCGGGTCGCCGGCCTGGCCGGCCCCGCCGTGTCCCCCGCACCGGCTCCCGGTCGTCACCAGGACGGTCACCAGCAGGGCCGTCCTGGTGAGGCGGTAGGCGCGGGTCCGGTACCACGGCCTGCGTCTGCGCCTACGCGGCGCCATGGGGCCGCCGGCGGTTCCGCCGGACGTACACGGCACCGCCGACCGCGGT
This sequence comes from Streptomyces sp. NPDC031426, assembly GCF_055581585.1. Classification (NCBI taxonomy): domain Bacteria; kingdom Bacillati; phylum Actinomycetota; class Actinomycetes; order Kitasatosporales; family Streptomycetaceae; genus Streptomyces; species Streptomyces sp. NPDC031426. The sequence continues at coordinate 138,014 of NZ_JBVIJE010000005.1, read as the reverse complement.
CAGGCCCACGACGCCCGCGGCGGCCACCGGTGAGTATGCCGCGGCGGTGTCGATCAGGCCGCCGCCGCCCGCGTGCACGCCGCCCCTCGGGTCGTAGTGGTCACCACGCCCCCATGTTGCGTCGTCCCGGTGGTCGTCGGAGATCTGACCGCCCGGTTCGTGTTTCTCCTCGTGTCTCCTGCCATGGCAGCTGACCCGGAAGATCTTCTGCTTGGTGGCGCCGGACACGACCCAGGTGAGCGTGTACTGCCCGTCGGCGAGCCCGATCGTGTCCGTGTGACCGGCGCCGCCGCCGAGTTGGATGGTGCCGGTGGTCGTGGCCGCCGTGGGCAACGGGGGCTGCGCCGTGATGGTGTAGGGGATGGTGGGCAGAGCATCGAAGTTGATGGCGTCCAAATAGAACTTGCACACCAGCGGGGCGTCCGTCGTGTTGTCGGGGCCCGCCGGGCCCACGGGATGGATCCTGATGTCGCCGTTCTCGCCGGCCTGGGCCGCCGCGGTCGGTGCCACCACCCACGACACAACCGCCGCGGCGAGGGCGGTGAGGACAACAGTGGCGCCCGCACGGGAACCGAAGGCACGTGGTGAGGTCAGGGTGGGCATGCACATTCCTCCGCGTCAGACGATTTTCATACAATCCCTCTTTCATCTGGACTGTGCTTTATGTGGCACATATCTGACGAACCGACACCCGGCGCGTCGTCAGAGATCGCTCGGGCGGCGCAATGCCGAGCGCGGTGGCCTGCGACGCGCGGTCCGCCCCTCGCCCTCCGTCTCCTCCGGCTTCTCCGGCTTCTCCGGCTTCTCCGGCTTCTCCGGCTTCTCCGGCTTCTCCGGCGACCGCAGCGCCACCCCTGCGGACAGCAGCAGCAACGCCCCCAGCAGGACGAACGGCGCCGCGACCCCCGCCAGGCCCGCGACCAGGCCCGCCGCGGCCGGCGCGGCCACCTGGCCGAGCCGGTTGCCGGTCAGGCGCAGTGCGAGCGCCGTGGAGCGGGCCTCCGCCGGCGCCGCCTGCACCACCGTCGTCATCGACAGCGGCTGGCCCACCCCCAGACAGAAGCCCAAGAGCGTGAGCATCAGACCGAGCACCCACACCGGCACCGGCACCGCGGCTCCCGCGCACAGCACCGCCGCCAGGAAGCAGGTCAGGGTGAGCAGCGCGGGGCGGCCCAGCAGCAGGAGCAGCGGGGTGAGCACCAGGCGGCAGGCGATCGTGGCGCCCGCCCGCAGGCTGAGCAGGACGCCGACCACCGAAGGGGCGATGGCCCGGTGTTCGCCGACCACCGGGAGATACGCGGTGAGGATGTCCGTCGCGGACAGGACGGAGAGGCTGATCAGCATGCCCGCGGGTACTCCACGGGCGCGCAGGATGCGGCCCACCGGCACGCGGTCGCCCTGCCGCGCACCGGACTTGACGGGCGTACGGTCCTCGATGCGCCACAGCGAGGTGAAGGCGACGGCCGCGCCCGCGCCCGCCACGACCAGGGCGACCGCGCTGCTGTGCGCCATGGCGGGGCCGCCGATCAGGGCGCCGGCGGCGACGGGGCCGATGAGCTGGCCGAGGGAGGCGCCGATGGTGAAGTGCCCGAAGTTGCGGTCCCGTTCGTGCGGCGCGGACTGGCGGGCGACGAGCGTCTGGGCGCCGATGACGAAGCAGAGGTGGCCGAGGCCCATCACCCCGCTCCACAGGGCCATCGCCCAGAGGGAGCCGGCCAGTCCGCTCAGCGCGCAGCCGCCGGAGATCAGGACCACGCCCGCCGGCAGCAGGGGTGCGCAGCGGCCGTGGTCGGTGCGCCGGCCGAGCGGTACGGCGGCGAAGAGGGGCAACAGGGCGTAGACGCCCGCGATGACGCCGACCGCCCGCTCGTCGGCGCCCAGCGCGAGGGCCCGGTAGGAGACGGCGGGCCGGGCCATCGACACCGCCCCCTGCGCGAAGCCGAAGGCGAGGACGAGGCGGAGCAGCCAGCCGCGGTTCCCACCGGGCGCCATGGAAAGTCCCTTTCCGGAGAGTCAGATGATGCCGAAGAGGATTCCTGCCCCGAGCACCACCAGACGATCGCGAACATGAGCATCGCCGCGGTGGGGGCGAGGCCGGTGACGCCGTCGATGACGTAGTGCCCAGCTTGGCACCCTTGCCCACGAACACGCAGAAGAGCGCGGGTATGAGCACGAGCGCCGCGATCGGCGACATCTTCTTCGGCATGATCAGGACCAGGAAGGTCGCGATCATGGCGAAGCCGAGGATGGTGAGCATATGAGTGGATACCTAACGTTCGCCCTTGAACATCCCACCTGGGGGTCGGCGGTGCGATGACGTCAGATCCCGTCGGCCGGCCTCAACAAGATGTTGACGCGTGAGCAATAAGCGCGAAAGTCCAGGTCACAGGCTTGCGGTGAGCTGGACGGGGACGCCGTTGAGGACCGCGTTGCCGGAGAGCGGGTCGAGCAGGCTGCCGTCGAGGAGCTGGTTGACGTTGACTCCGGGGGTGGTGGTGGCGTGGCCGAGGCGGGTGCCGGGGCGGTCGTGGCCCCAGCCGTGCGGCAGGCTCACCACCCCGGGCCGTACGGCGTCGGTGACCTCGGCCGGCGCCACCACCTCTCCCCCGGCGCCCTTCACGCGTACGTCCGCCCCGTCCCGGACGCCGAGGCGGGCCGCGTCCTCGGGGTGAATGTGCAGGGTGCAGCGGTTGGAGCCGCCGGTGAGGGCGGGCACGTTGTGCATCCAGCTGTTGTTGGAGCGAAGGTGGCGGCGGCCGACGAGGACGAGGCCCTCGGGGCGCTCGCGCAGGGCCTGACGCAGCCGCGGCAGGTCGGCGGCGATCGGCTCGGGCAGCAACTCCACCTTGCCGCTGCGGGTCTTCAGCGGCTGCGGCAGGCGCGGGCGCAGTGGGCCGAGGTCGATGCCGTGCGGGTGGGCGAGCAGCCTGTCCAGGGTCAGCCCGTCGGGCCGTACGCCGAAGCCGTCGCCGTACGGGCCGAGGCGGAGCATCAGGTCCAGCCGGCGCTCGGGGCCGGTCTCGCCGGTGAGTTGGGCGGCGAGTTCCTTGGGGTCGCGGCCGTACACCGGCGAGTGCTTCTCCTGTACGGCCTTGCCGAGGGTCTGGTCGACGACCATGGCGTCGACGGCGGCCGGGTCGGCGCCGTGCATGCCGGTGGCCGCGAGGATCAGCCGGGCGAGGATCTCGCTCTCGGCCATACGGCCGGGCTCCAGCGGGACGGCGGGGCGGCTGTAGCGGACCTGGTTGCGCACGGCGAGGGTGTTGAAGGCGAAGTCGTGGTGCGGGCTCTGGGAGGGCGGGGGCGGGGGCAGCACGACATCGGCGTGGCGGGAGGTCTCGTTCAGGTACGGGTCGACGCTGACCATGAAGTCCAGGGAGTCCAGGGCCTTGTCGAGGCGGTCGCCGTCGGGCGCGGACAGCACCGGGTTGGCGGCCACGACGATCAGGGCGCGGATCGGTTCGCCCTCGTCGGTGCCGGTGTCGATCTCCTCGGCGAGCGCGGAGAGCGGCAACTCGCCCTTGGCCTCGGCGAGTTTGCGCACCCGGGAGTGCCAGCGGCCGAGCACGAAGCCGCGGCCGGGGCCCGCCGGGCGGGGCGTCCTGTCCGTGGCGGCCTGCGGGAAGAGGGCGCCGCCGGGCCGGTCCAGGTTGCCGGTGAGGATGTTGAGGACGTCCACCAGCCAGCTGGCCAGGGTGCCGTGCGGGACGGTGCAGCTGCCGATGCGGGCGTAGACGGCGGCGGTGGGGGCGGCGGCGAGTTCGCGGGCGAGGGTGCGGATGGTCCGCGCGTCGACGTCACAGGCCTCCGCCGCGGCTTCGGGGGTGAAGTCCTTTACTGCTTCCCGGAGTTCGTCGAGGCCCTGGACGTGCGGAGCGAGGTCGGCGAGGTCGACCAGGTCCTCCGCGAAGAGGGTCTGCGCCATCGCCGCGAGCAGCAGGGCGTCGGTGCCGGGGCGGACCGCCAGGTGCCGGTCGGCGAGCTTCGCGGTGCGGGTGCGGCGCGGGTCCACCACGGTGAGGTGTCCGCCGCGAGCCCTGAGCGCCTTGAGCTTGCCGGGGAAGTCGGGGGCGGTGCACAGACTGCCATTGGACTCCAGTGGGTTGGCGCCGATGAGCAGCAGATGGTCGGTGTGGTCCAGATCCGGTACGGGGATGGCGTTCGCGTCGCCGAAGAGCAGCCCGCTGGAGACGTGCTTGGGCATCTGGTCGACCGTGGAGGCGGTGAACAGGCTGCGGGTGCGCAGGCCGGCGAGAAGGACCTGCGGGTAGAGGGCGCCGGCCACGGTGTGCACGTTGGGGTTGCCCAGGACCACGCCGACGGAGTCCGGGCCGCGGCCCTCCACGACCGGCCGGAGCCCGGCGGCGACCGCGTCGAAAGCCTCCTCCCAGGTGGCCTCGCGCAGTTCGCCGTCCTTGCGCACGAGCGGGGTGCGCAGCCGGTCGGGGTCGGAGTCGACGGCCCCGAAGGAGGCGCCCTTGGGGCAGATGAACCCGTTGCTGAAGACGTCCTCGCGGTCACCGCGGGCGCCGGTGACACGGGTGCCCTCGATGGTGAGGGTCAGCCCGCAGGTGGCCTCGCACAGGGGGCAGATTCGCAGGGCGGTGCGGGGCACGGGTCCTCCCGGGGGTCGGCGGCGGTGCCTGGTGAGCGCGGCACGGCTCGGAGCGAGCATACCGACCGGTACGCATGGAGGGGAGGTCTCTTCCCGTGAACGATGGCGGGGAACGTCAGTCGAGTACGCGCGCCAGATACGCCCGCAGCAGCTCCCGGGTCTCCGTGATGATCGCCTCGTCGCCGTCCGGGTCGGTCCGGAAGGCCAGCTGGACGAGGGCGTCCGCGCTCTCCACGGCGACCAGGAAGACCCGGCGCAGGTCGTCGTCGGGGGTGCGGCCCAGGTAGCCGGAGAGCAGGTCGGTGAGGCGGTCGGCGACGCGGGTGTTGGGCTCGGAGTGCCGGGCGCCAACGGGTATCTGGTTGCCGAAGTCGACCAGGGAGAAGCCGGGCGCGGTGCGCTTCATGGCCAGGTACTCGTCGAGGACCGCGTCCATCGCGACCCGCCAGTCTCCCCGATGCCCGGCTGCGCTCGCGCGGGAGGCACCCCCACCGCCCGCCTTCCTCAGCCGCTCGGTGACCCGCTCGGTGTACCGCTCCAGGTTGCGCTGGGCGAGGGCGTCGGCCATCTGCCGCTTGTTGCCGAAGAACCGGTAGACCGAGCCGATGGGCACACCGGCGCGCAGGGCGACCGCGCGGGTGCTCAGGGCGTCGTAGCCGACCTCGTCGAGGAGTTCGGCGCAGGCGTCGAGGATCCTGGTCAGCCGTTCGGCACTGCGCCGCTGGACCGGCGCGCGGCGGAGCGATGTCGCGTGGGGCACGGACTTCATGATGCCTCTCCGCCGGGGCCGGGTGAACCTCGCCCTCCAGTACGGAGAAGAGTGGCCGGTGCACTCAGTTCCCGGCGGCCGGGGTCGCCGTGCCGGTCGAGGGCCGGGCCGGCGCCGTCTCCGCCTCCGACACCGTGATGTCGGCGGTGCTCTGGACCGGCTTGCCGTGCACGGCCCACACGGTGCCGTCGTCGGCGTACAGCCGGGCGGTGACGTGGTGGGTGCCGTGCGGGACGAGACCGTCGGGCAGGTGGTACTCGTGGGAGCCCAGCCGGGTGATCCGGTGGCCGTCGACGAAGAGGTACACGAGCCCGCGCCCGGGGACCGCCGTGGTGCCGGCGCCGGGTGCGGAGCAGCGGAAGTGGTGGAACGTCAGCCGGACGTCCCAGCCGCCGACGGAGTCCGGGGTGACCTCGACACCGACCTGCGGCGCGTTCTTCTTGGCGACCTCGCGCAGATGCCGGCCGGTGGAGTCGGTGTCGTCCAGGACCTTGCCGACCGGCGAGGGCGAGACCGTGCCGCCGTGGGGGTGCCCGGTCGTGCAGGCCGCCGTGCCGAGCGGCAGCAGGACGGCCGCCGCGAGCGCGGCGAGCGTCCTGCGGGTCCACGACGTCCTCGGCATGCCCCGGAGAGTAGAACAGGCCTCCGGTCTCCCGAATCCGCCTCAAGTCTGGTTCTGCCCGCTCCGCGAGGTCCCCCTGGGGGAGTAGGCGCGGCCGGGTCCGGACGCACTCGCGGTCGGCGTCGGGGCGGAGTCACTGCGGGTGCCATTCGAAGAGCAGGATGCTCGCGTCGTCCCGCAGTCGGTTGCGCTGATGGTCGAGGAGGGCGTGGATGAGCAACCGCAGCACCTCTGCCGGGCGTTGCCCGGCGGCGGAGGAGCGGATGATGAAGTCGGTGAACCGGTCGAGGCCGAACTCCACTCCGTTCGCCTCGCGTGCCTCCACGACCCCGTCGGTGTAGAGCAGGACGTGGTCGCCCGGTTCCAGTGTCGTCTCGCGGACCTGCCGGGCCGCCGGAGGGAGCTCGCCGGCCAGGCCGATCGGGGCCTGCGGGGGGCTGTCGAGCGCGCCGTGGACCACCCGCTCGGAACGGATCAGCAGCGGCGGGGGGTGACCGCAGTTGACCCAGCGCAGCACCCCGGCGATCGCATCGAGCCGGCACAGCACCCCGGTGCAGAAATGGTCGCCACTGGGCGAGCGCCCGGTCCATGGAACCGACGACGTCGGCCAGGTCGCCACCGCCGCGGCGGGTGTTCCGCGCCGCCGCCATGGCGACCGACGTGGTCAGGCCGGAGGCCAGGTCGTGCCCCATGGCGTCGAGGATCATGGTGTGCAGCACGTTCTTGACCACCGAGTGGTCGAAGGCGTCGCCGGCGATGTCGTAGGCCGGTTCCAGGACCGCCGTCGAGACACACCTCCTGCTGCCGATGGTGCGGGGTGGCAGGAAGGCCCGCAGCATCTCGGCGGGCAATCCCATGGTCGCGGTGCGGATGCGGGCGGCGAGCCAGTCGCTGTAGGCGCGCTTGGAGGTGATCAGCATGGCCAACAGATGGGCGAGCATCCTGCTGCGGCGCATGCGTGCCTCGTCCGGCGAGGCGGTCCGCACCGCCAGCACGCCCAGCCGCTCCGCGCCGTCGACCAGAGGCATCCAGATGATCACGCCGTCGTCGGTGTCGGCCACCCGCGGGGAGAGGGTGCGGTACGCCCAGCCGGCCGACGAGTCGGCCACCGACAGCGGCTCCAGGGCCTCGTCCAGCGGGATGAACTGCCGTTGTTGCAGGTCGACGAGGTAGATCAGCGCGCTGTCCAGGCCGAGAGCCGAAGCGCACCGGTGCGCCAGGGCGGGCAGTTCGACCGGCAGGGCCGTCTGCGCCTCGACGATCAGCTCCTCCAGCCGACTCTCGTCGGCGGCGGCGTCGAGCCGACGGGCGCGTGCGGTGGGTCCGACACGGGATCACCCCTTCCGCGCCCAGTCTCACACCGCTCCCGCCCCCTCTCACGTCAGGGACGGTCCGGCCGGAACAGGGGTCTTTCCGCGTGCGCCCGCTCGCCGGCGGAGTACGGCGGCCCTCTTGCGCCCGCCCTCGCGTATTCCTACGGTGATACATAGGAATAAGGAGCGCGATCAACAGCGCGATCAGGAGCGCAAGGGAGCGATCATGAGCGATGGGGGTGCCTCCCGCGCGAGCGTGTTCGAGCGTGGGGAAGCGCGCAAGGCCGCTGCGGGACTGTCGTATCTGACCGGATTCGGCAACGAACACGCCTCGGAGGCGGTGCCGGGCGCACTGCCCGAGGGCCGCAACTCACCGCAGCGGGCCCCGCTCGGGCTGTACGCGGAGCAGCTGAGCGGTACGGCGTTCACCGAGCCGCGGGCGCACAACCGCCGCTCCTGGCTCTACCGCATCCGCCCCTCGGCCGCGCACCCGGCGTTCACCCGCACCGGCAACGGCACGATCCGCACGGCCCCCTTCACCGAGACCGTGCCCGACCCCAACCGGCTGCGCTGGAACCCGCTGCCCGAGCCGCCGGCCGGCACCGACTTCCTCGCCGGACTGTGGACGCTCGGCGGCAACGGCGACGCCACCCAGCGCACCGGCATGGCCGTGCACCTGTACCACGCCGACACCTCGATGGAGCGCGTCTTCTCCGACGCCGACGGCGAGCTGCTGATCGTGCCGGAGCACGGCGGACTGCTCCTGCACACCGAGTTCGGCCGGCTCGCTGTGGAACCCGCACATGTGGCGCTGATTCCCCGTGGGGTGCGCTTCCGTGTGGAGCTGCTGGATGATTCCGCGCGGGGTTATGTGTGCGAGAACTACGGCGCACCGTTCCAGCTGCCCGACCTCGGCCCGATCGGCGCCAATGGCCTCGCCCACGCCCGGGACTTCCGGGCACCGGTGGCGGCGTACGAGGACGTGGCCGGCCCGGTGGAGGTGGTGAACAAGTTCTGCGGCAACCTGTGGACGGCCACCTACGACCACTCGCCGCTCGATGTGGTCGCCTGGCACGGCAACCATGTGCCGTACGTCTATGACCTGCGCCGTTTCAATGTGATCGGCACCATCTCCTACGACCACCCGGACCCCTCCATCTTCACGGTCCTGACGTCCCCGTCGGACACCCCGGGCCTGGCCGGCGTCGATTTCGTCGTCTTCGCCCCGCGCTGGCTGGTGGGCGAGGACACCTTCCGGCCGCCGTACTTCCACCGGAACGTGATGAGCGAGTACATGGGCCTGATCGAGGGCGCGTACGACGCCAAGGCGGAGGGCTTCGTGCCCGGCGGCGGCTCGCTGCACAACATGATGTCGGCGCACGGCCCGGACCGGGAGACCTTCGACAGGGCCAGCGCGGCCGAGCTGAAGCCGCAGAAGATCGACGACGGTCTGGCCTTCATGTTCGAGACCCGCTGGCCGGTGACCCTCACCCCGCACGCGGCCGGCGCCGACCACCTCCAGCAGCGCTACGACGACGTGTGGCAGGGGCTCCAGCGCCATTTCCGCGGATGACGCCTCTGTTGCGCCTGACGTTCATCGACAGGTACGGATAGCCGCGTGACCTCCTTCGCCCCGGATTCGATCGTCCTGAACCGCAAGCTGCCGCTGTGGTACCAGGTGTCGCAGTCGCTGCGCGCCTCGATACTCGGCCGCTCCCCCGAGGACCCACTGCGGCTGCCCACGGAGGAACAGCTGGCGGAGCACTACGGCGTGAGCGTGCTGACCATGCGGCAAGCGCTGAAGGAGCTGGAGGACGAGGGACTGATCAGCCGCCACCGGCGGCGCGGCACGTTCATCGAGCCCGACGTCCGGCGGGGCGCGCCCGTCCGGCTGCTGGGCTCGGTGGACGCGATCGTGGCCCAGCAGTCCGGGATGACGACGGAACTGCTGGACCACGGCATGACACCGGTGCCGGCCGGTGTCACCGAGTACTTCCCGGGCCTCGCGCAGGTGATGACGTACCACCGCCTCCGCAGCGACGAGAAGACCGGCGAGCCGACCAACCACGCCGTCAACCATGTACGCCCCGAACTCGCCGCGCGCATCGACCTGGAGGACCTGGTCCGCTGGCCGATGACGAAGGTGCTGCGGGACGTGGTCGGGGCGGACATCAGCCGCATCACAGACACCGTTGAGGCACGGCTCGCGGACCCGGAGACGGCGCGGCTGCTGCAGGTGCCGCTGCTCAGTCCGATCCTGCACTACACGGGGGTGACATATGACAGCGGCGGGCGGGTGCTGGACGTGGCGGTGATTCAGTATCGGGGGGACCGGTTCTCGTTCACGGTCACCCTGGATGCAACCTGATACCGGGTCGGGGACAGGCCGTACCATGCCCTGCGTGACGCACGACGACGCTCCGCTGCTGGCGGACCTCATGCCGTGGTCCGTCGCACCGCTGCGGCCCGGCCGCACCTGGCCGACGGCACCCGATCCCGGCTCCCTGAAGGCCCGCTGGGAGGCCCTGCTCAAGGCCGAGGGACCGGATCGCGAGGCCCTCTTCGAGCCGACCCGGGCCCGCACGCCGAACTCCGCGGTGGGCCAGCTCCCCGGCCAGTCCACCGGCACCGGGCGGCTGGCCCGCGCCGAGGGCCCCTGCGCCGAGCCGGTTCGCGTCCTGGCGGCGCCCTTCGACGAACAGTGGCTGATCCCCGACCACCGGCTGATCGACGCCGCGCGCCCGGAGTTGTGGCGGGTGGCGGACGCGCACCAGGTCTTCACGGTGGAGAGCGGAGACGAGAACGTCCCGCTCCTGGTGACCTCCCTGCTGCCCACCCTGCGCACGGGCCGCGTCCGCCCGCTGTACCGCCGACCCGGCGGCACGGAACCGAACCTCGCGTCAGGCCTCACGGCCCACCTCGCCGACCGCCTGGGCGAGTCCCCCACTCCGGTCGATGTCCTGTCCTGGATCCTGGCGGCCACCACTGGCGACCTGACCGTCCCGCTCACGGACGACCCGGACCTGTGGTCGACCGGCGTCGAACTGGGCCGCCGCATGCTGTGGCTGATGCGCCGCGACGGCGAACGCCCCAAACTGCCGGGCGGCCGCCGCCCCTACGTCCGCGCGCCCCTGCCGGTCCGGCCCCTCACCGTGCACTACGACCAGGACGAGGAGACCCTCCACGTCGACGAGGGCCGCATCTCCCCCGTCCCACCGGAGGCCTGGGACTACGAGGTGGCCGGGGCCCGGGTCCTGGAGTCCTGGTTCACCACCCGCACGACACCGGCCGAACCCGGCACCCTGGCGGCGATCCGCCCGGCCGGCTGGCCGCAGACCTGGACGTCGGAACTGCTCGAACTGATCACGGTCCTGTCCCTGCTGGCCGAACTGCGGCCGCTGCGGGCCGAGTTGAAGCTGACGACCTCGATCACGGCAACCGACCTCCGGGAGGCGGGCATCCTCCCGGTACCGGAGGCGTCCCGCCGCCCCGCCTCGGTCCTGGACCATCACGAGGAGGGCCCGGAGGGTCAGTTCGCCCTGCTCTAGCGGTGCTCCACAGCGGCTTCCAGACGGGCATCATGCGCTTGATCTCGATCTGGGCGAGGGGACTGACGACAGAGGTCGGGCGGGGATCCGTGCGCCTGTACGGCCAGGGTGGCCGGTGCCCGGGCTGCTGACAAACCCGCCGGTCACGGGCCATGATCCGGGCATGGAACAGCCCACGGATCAGCAGCCCCTGCCCCTGGACGGCATCACCGTCGTCGCCGTCGAACAAGCCGTGTCCGCGCCCTTCGCGACCCGGCAACTCGCCGACCTGGGAGCGAGGGTCATCAAGGTGGAGCGGGTCGACGGCGGCGACTTCGCGCGCGGGTACGACACCGCGGCCCGCGGTCTCGCCTCGCACTTCGTGTGGTGCAACCGCGGCAAGGAGTCCCTCGCGCTGGACCTGAAGGACCCACGCGGCCTGGAGGCCGTACGGCGGCTGATCGCGGACGCGGACGTCTTCGTGCAGAACCTCGCCCACGGGGCGGCGGCCCGGCTCGGCCTGGACGCGGCCACGCTGTGTGCGGCGCATCCGCGGCTGATCGCCGTGGACATCTCGGGGTACGGCTCCTTCGGCCCGTACGCGGACAAGCGGGCGTACGACATGCTCGTGCAGTGCGAGGCGGGGCTCGTGTCGGTGACCGGGACGCCGGAGCAGCCGGTGAAGGCGGGCGTCCCGGCGGCGGACATCGCGGCGGCCATGTACGCGTTCTCGGGCGTCCTGGCGGCTCTCGTCCGGCGCGGCACCACCGGGCGGGGCGGGCCGGTGGAGGTCTCGATGCTGGAGGCGCTCGCCGAGTGGCTGGGGCATCCGCTGCACCATGCGATGCACGGGGGTGAGCCCCCGGCGCGCACCGGCCTGGCGCATGCCGTCATCGCGCCGTACGACGCCTATTCGACGGCGGACGGCGGACGCGTGCTGTTGTCGGTGCAGAACGACCGGGAGTGGCGACGGCTGGCCGAACAGGTCATAGGGCGCCCGGAATTGGGGACGGACCCGGCATACGCGACGAACGCGTCACGGGTGGCGAACCGGGAGAAGACGGACGAACTGGTGGCACGGGCCCTCGGCGTACTGGACGCCGAGGAGGCCCTGGCCCTGCTGGAGAAGGCCGGCCTCGCCTGCGCCCGGCTGCGTGATCTGCATGAACTGGCCGGGCATCCGCAGCTGGCGGCCCGGGAGCGGTGGCGTGAGGTGGGGTCGCCGGTCGGGCCGCTGAAGGCGCTGCTGCCTCCGATCACACTGCCGGGCGGAGACGAGGCACGGATGGGTGATGTGCCCGCGCTGGGCCAGCACACCGGGGCGCTGCTGCGTGCCGTGGGGATGACGGACGACGAGATCGCGGCGATGCGCCGGGACGGCGTAGCGGCCTGAGCGCGCGGCGCGCTCAGTGCCGGTGGCCGCCGAACAGCGAACGGCGCAGTCGACGCAGCGGGGCGAAGAGCGAGACCCGGCTCACCCGGGCACCCCGGCCCGTACGCTCGTGCGTGGTGTCACGCGCCGTCAGCTCACGCATCAGCGAGGTCGCCTCGACCGTCTCCCGCTGCGGTATGGCGGGACCCGCCAGCACCGACAGATGGCGGTCGAGGCGCGAACTGGTCGCGCTGCTGCCGCAGGTGATCGCAGGGACCCTGGCCCTGCTGCGCACTGTTATCTGCTCCATGTCACTCCCCACCCGTACGAGTCCACCCGGCCCGGGCAGAGTAACCCTATCGCCCCGGAGGGGCACGCGTGTATCGCGCCCACAGGATTCACCTTCCCTGCAAGGGTGTTGACCATCCCTCTTTGACTACTCTCCGAATCCGACCGATTTCAGGGTGAGTTGGACAATGGGCTGGCTGGTGGGTTGCGCTGAGCCGCCGTCAGGCTCGACGGTCACCGCGAGTGACGTCGAGGAGGTGTCGAGACCTTTCGCGACCAAGGGCGTGTCGGCCGCGAAGAGCCCGAGGGAGCGCGGTTGCGTGCGGGGGCGCATGAGCCAGAGCTGACGGACACGGCCGGCGGGCGGGCTGCCGTATCCGCTGAGGGTGACGACAGCTTCTCCCTCCGAGGCGGAAGCGATCACTCCGAACGCCCGGCCCTGTGCGTCCTTGCTGGTGGTGGCGCGGGCGTCGGGCGCGGCCAGAACGTGGGCGATCTCACGTCCCCGGGCCCGCTCCGCGTCCAGCCGGTCCTGGGTTCGCTGGGCCTGCACGGCGAAGAGCGAGGCGACGACGAGGGCCGTCGCCGCGGTGGCCGTGGCGAACGGCACGAACAGGGGGCGCGTGCGGGGCGTACGGGTGTGTCCCGGCGGGGGCTGGGTGCCCCAGACGTGCGGCGGCAGCTGGGGCGTGCGCTCCCGGACCGGTGCCTTGGCCTGTTCCTGCGGGATCGTCTGTACGGCGGCCAGTACCCGCTCGCGCAGGGCGGGGGGCGCGTGGGCGGCCGTGGACCAGGCGAGGCGCACCGCGTCCTCGGCCAGCTCCCGCACCTCGGCAGTACAGCGGTCGCACCCTTGCAGGTGTTTCTCGAACCGGCGCCGCTCGCCCGGGTCGAGGGCGTCGAGGGCGTAGGGCGCGGCGAGGGAGTGCAGATCCTCGCGGCGCAGCAGCTTGCCGAGGAAGCTCACGCGGCACCTCCCAGGCACTCGCGGAGCCGGGTGAGCCCGTCGCGCATCCGCGTCTTGACCGTGCCGAGCGGCAGCGAGAGCCGCTCGGCCACCTCACGGTAGGTGTAGCCGTCGTAGTAGGCGAGGGTCACGGACTGGCGTTGCAGGTCCGTGAGCCGGCGCAGACAGCGGCGCACCCACTCGCGCTCCATGCCGGCCTCGACCTCCTCGGCGACCTGGTCGAAGGCGGGCTCCCCGGCCCGCAGGGCCTCCCGCTGCTCGCGTTCGCCGGCCGCGCGTGCGCTGCGCACCCGGTCGACGGCACGGCGGTGGGCGAGGGTGAGGATCCAGGACAGCGCGCTGCCCCGGCCGGGGTCGTAGCGGGCGGCCGAGCGCCATGTCTCCAACAGCACCTCCTGGGCGACCTCCTCGGACTGGGCGGGGTCGCGCACCACCCGTCGTACGAGTCCGTACACCGGCCCGGACACCAGTGCGTACAGATCCTCGAACGCCCGCTGGTCGCCGCCCGCGACGAGCACCAGCAGCTCGTCCGCCCGCATGCGGGCCCCCTCTCCGTGGCCACAGCCGGCCCTACCGCGCACTCCACGCATCCGCACGACCGCACACCTCCCGCGGGAGATACGGATCGGCGGGCCGAAAACGCGGGTCGGAGCGTGCCCAATGTTTTTCCGCGGATTTTCGCCGTCCGACCAATCCGATCCGCGGGCCCGCTCCGAAGACCCGTCCGTCAAAGGCAAGTCGGCACTGAGGACGGACGGCATGACACCTCTCTTCTCCAGGGGGCCCTTCGCAAGGAGCGGCACGGGACGCACGGGCCTGGCCGCGCTCCTGTGCGGTGCGCTGGCAGCCGGAGGGCTCGCGGCGGCCGGCGCCGCCGCGCTGGAACCCGGGGCGGCCTCCGCCTCCTCCCACCGCGAGGCCCCGCTGATCTCGGGGACCCCGCAGTACGACAACACCGACCTGTACGCGTTCGTCAGCCCGGACAAGCCCGACACGACGACGATCGTGGCGAACTGGATCCCGTTCGAGGAGCCGGCGGGCGGGCCGAACTTCTACACGTTCGCCGACGACGCGCAGTACGACATCCACGTCGACAACAACGGCGATGCCCAAGGCGAGTTGGTGTTCCGCTACACCTTCAAGACCCATACGAAGAACGGGAACACGTTCCTGTACAACACGGGCCCGGTCACCAGCCTGGCCGACCCCGACCTCAACATCACACAGACGTACGACATCGATCTGATCCGGCTGAAGAACCAGCACGTGGTGTCGGACACCAAGCTCGCGGACGATGTGCCGGTGGCGCCGTCGGACGTCGGCAAGGCGTCCATGCCGGACTACGGCAAGCTGCGTGCGCAGGCCGTGTACAAGACGGCGGGCGGTGCCGCGACGTTCGCCGGGCAGGCGGACGACCCGTTCTTCGCTGACCTGCGCGTCTTCGACCTGCTGTACGGCGGCAACCTCAGCGAGGTCGGCCGGGACACCCTGAAGGGCTACAACGTCAACACCATCGCCCTGCAGGTGCCGAACGACCTGATCCGCGAGTCGGCCGGGCAGCCGATCGTCGGCATCTGGTCCACCACGCAGCGCCGCAACGCGCAGGGGTACTACGCACAGGTCTCGCGTCTGGGCAACCCGCTGGTCAACGAGGTGGTGAACCCGCAGAAGGACAAGGACAGGTTCAACGCCTCCCAGCCCTGGTACGACGCCCAGTTCCTGAAGAACGTCACCAACCCCGAACTGCCCAAGCTCATCGAGTCGATCTACAAGATCAAGGCGCCCAGTGAGCCGCGCAACGACCTGGTCGACGTCTTCCTGAAGGGCGTGAAGGGCCTCAACCAGCCGCCGAACGTGCGCCCTGCGGAGGAACTGCGCCTGAACACCTCCATCAAGCCGGCCATGCACCCCAAGCGGCTCGGCGTGCTCGACGGCGACAACGCGGGGTTCCCGAACGGGCGCCGGCTCACCGACGACGTGATCGACGAGGCGTTGCAGGTCGTCGAGGGCGAACTGGTCGGCTCGAAGAACGACTTGGGCGACGCGGTGGACAAGAACGACAAGGGCTTCGAGAAGTACTTCCCGTACGTCGCCGAGCCCACCTCCGGTTCGCGCGGCCCGCTCGCCAAGGGCACCACGGCAGGCACGGACGTCCGAAGCCAGCTGGGCGACGCCCTGCAACCGGCCGGGTCCTCCGGCGGCTCCGGCAACACGGTGCTGATCGCCGCGTCGGCGGCCTCGGGCGCGGCCGGAATCCTGCTCCTCGGCACGGCCGTCGGCTGGTGGCGCCGACGCATACGCCGCCCGTACTGACCCGCCCCACCCCGGACCGGCGCGGCCCGTATCTTCCCCTCCCCCACGACGGGCCGCGCCTTCCACACGACCGACGCACGCAGGAGACGGCATGGGCCCGCGCAGACAGGACGACGACATGGACGGGCGGAAGGGCGCCACCGGGCGGAACGCCGGCGCAGACCAGAACGGTGACGCAGAGCGGAGGGCTATCGGCGGGCGTCAGGACGGCGCCGGCCAGGAGGACAACGCCGACCAAGAGGCAAGCAGCGGGCGGACGGGCAACGCCACGCAGGAAACGAGCAGCGGGCGTCAGGACAGCGCCGGCCAAGAGGACAACGCCGACCAAGAGGCAACCAGCGGGCGGACGGGCAACGCCACGCAGGAAGCAAGCAGCGGGCGTCAGGACAGCGCCGGCCAGGAGGACAACGCCGACGAAGAGGCGAGCGGCGGGGGTCAGGACGGCGCCGGGTCGATGGTGAGCGCCGGCGACGGTGATGTGCCGGAGGCCGCCGGCCAGGGCTGCTCCGCCGCCGAACGGGTGCAGGTCGGTTCCGAAGCGCCTCCGGCCCCCGGGGCCGATCAGCGTGTGGCCGCCGTGCGGCGGTTTGCCGCTGCCGGGCGGCGTTGGCGGGCCGCCCGGCTCATTGGCTGTGCGGCGCTGTTGGCCGTGGCGGTGACCGGTGGGGCCGTGGCGCTCGGGGACAATCGGACGCCCGTCACCGTGCCGGTCGCCTCGGCGGCCATGGATCCCGGGGTGCTCAGCGGCGGTGGCCTGGACGCGAGCATCGCGGCGCTTCAGGCGCATCTGCGGACCCAGCCCAAGGACTCCGGCGGCTGGGCGACGCTGGGGCTGGCGTACGTCGAGCAGGCGCGGACCAAGGGGGACCCCGCGCGCTATCCGCAGGCGGACAAGGCACTGGGGCGGTCCCTCGCCCTGGTGCCGGACAACGATCAGGCGCTGGCCGGCCGCGCCGCCCTCGCCGCCGCCCGGCACGACTTCAAGGACGCCCTGACCTACGCGGACCAGGCCCTGCGGCAGAACCCGTACAGCGAACGCGCGCTGTCCTCCCGTATCGACGCCCTGGTCGAACTCGGCCGGTACGCCGAGGCCTCGACGGCCGCCGGGACCGCCGACGCCCGCAAGCCGGGTGTGCCGGTCTTCACCCGGTACGCGTATGTACACGAACTGCAGGGTGACGTGGTGACCGCACGCCGGGTCCTCAAGCAGGCGCTGGCGGGCGCCACCTCCCCGGGCGACATCGCGTACGTGTCCGCCCAGCTCGGTCAACTCGCCTGGAACCAAGGCGACTACAGGACCGCGCTCACCTACTACTCCCGTGCCCTCGCCGCCGACGACACCTACCTGCCCGCGCTGGAGGGCCGGGCGCGGGCCCAGGCGGCGAGCGGGGACCGCACGGCGGCGATCAAGGGGATGGAGACCGTGGTGTCCCGGTATCCGCTGCCCGGTCCGCTCGTCGAACTGGGCGAGCTGTACGAGGCGCGCGGCGCGGCCGGCGACCGGGCCAGGGCACGGCAGCAGTACGCGCTCGTGGACGCCTGGATCGCGCTGGCCCGGGCCAACGGCGTCAACGCCGATCTCGACACCGCGCTGGCCGCCGCCGACCACGGCGACAAGGTGGCCGCCCTGCGGGCGGCCCGCGCCGAATGGGCCCGCCGGCACACCGTGCACACCTCGGACGCGCTGGCCTGGGCGCTGCATGTGAACGGCCGGGACGCCGAGGCGCTGCCGTACGCCCGCCGGGCCACCGCCACCGGTTACCGCAACGCCGCCTTCCTGTACCACCGCGGCATGATCGAGCTGGCCACGGGCGACCGAACGGCCGGCCGCGCCTCCCTCACCTCGGCCCTGCGCCTGAACCCCGGCTTCTCCCCGCTCGGCGCGGCCGAGGCCCGCAAAGCCCTGGAGGCCACGCGGTGAAGCGACGCCTGCCCTTCCTCCTCCTCGCCGGGTGCGCGCTCGCGCTGCTGCCGGCCGGCCCGGCGAGCGCGCACCCGCTCGGGAACTTCACCGTCAACCGCTACGACGGCCTGGTCGCCGCCCCCGGACAGCTCCGCGTCGACCACGTCGAGGACCTCGCCGAGATCCCGGCGACCCAGGCCGGGCCCGACCTCCAGCGGTTGGGCACGGCCGAATGGGCCCGGCAGCGGTGTGCGCGGGCCGCCGAGGGCAGCAGGCTCACGGTCGACGGCCGTACGGCCCCGCTGACCGCCGTCGGCGCCACGGCACGGCTGCGTCCCGGTCAGGCCGGGCTGCACACCCTGCGCGTGGAGTGCCGGCTGACCGCCCCGCTCCCCCGCGGCGCCACCCTGACCGTCGGCTTCCACAGCGCGGGTGCCACCGGCGGACCCGGCTGGCGGGAGGTCACCGCGCGCGGCGACCGGATGACGCTCACCTCGACCGACGTGCCGAAGACATCCGTCTCGCACGAACTGACCACGTATCCGAAGGACTTGCTGTCCTCTCCGGCGGACACCACCGCCGCCTCCGTACGCCTGCGTCCCGGCGGCCCGGCCCTCGCCGAGGAGCGGCAGGCGGAACCGGGTGCCGCGATCCTGCCGCGGGGCGCCGACCGCTGGACCCAAGCGCTGGACGACCTCGTGGCCCGGCACGACCTCACCGTCGGCTTCGCCGCGCTCGCGCTGCTCGTCGCGGTCGTCCTCGGCGCGCTGCACGCGCTCGCGCCGGGTCACGGCAAGACCCTGATGGCCGCGGCGGCGGCGGCCCGTGGGGGCCGGGCGAGGCTTCGGGACGTGCTGCCGCTGGCCGCCTCGGTCACCGTCACCCACACCCTCGGGGTGGTCGCCCTGGGCCTGCTCGTCACCGCCGGTTCCGCCGCCACGCCGTCGGTGATCGCCTGGCTGGGCATCGCGGGAGGGGCACTGGTCCTGGTGGCCGGTGCGGGTCTCGTACGAAGGGTGTGGTCCGCCCGCCACCATCACCCCACGCACCATGTGGGGCACACCCATGGGGGACACGCCCACAGCCACAGCCACACCCACGCCCATGAAGGCCACACCCACACCCACGGCGGTCACACCCACACCCACCCCACCGCCCCCACCCTCCGCGGCACCCTCCTGCTCGGTTTCGCGGGTGGGCTGGTGCCCAGTCCCTCCGCCGTGGTGGTCCTGGTCGGTGCCGCCGCGCTCGGGAAGGCCTGGTTCGGGCTGCTGCTCGTCGTGGCCTACGGCGCCGGGCTCGCGCTGACCCTCACCGCGGCCGGATTCGCCGTGGTGCGGCTGGGCTCGGGGATGAGCCGGGTGCTGGAGCGGCGTCCGCGCTGGACCAGCCACCCGGTGGCCGCGCTCGTGCGCCGCTCCGTACCGCTCGCGTCGGCCCTGGTCGTCATGGCTCTGGGCGCCGGATTGGTGCTCAAGGGGGCCGCATCCGCGCTCGGCTGAGCTAACTTGGGGTGAAATCACGCGTCGGGGAGAAATCACGCGACTTGCCTTGGGGGCGCCGTGTCCGAAGAGCCGGGCCGCGAACGTGTGATCGCGGGCCGCTACCGACTGCTGTCCACGCTGGGCGAGGGCGGCATGGGCACCGTGTGGCGCGCCCGGGACGAGGTGCTGCACCGCGAGGTGGCCGTCAAGGAGGTGCGGGCCCCGGCCGGGCTGCCGGCCTCCGACGTGGAGCGGATGTACGCGCGCCTGGAACGGGAGGCGTGGGCGGCGGCCCGGGTCGCGGGCCGCAACGTGGTCACGGTGTACGACGTGGCCATGGAGGGCGGCCGGCCGTGGATCGTGATGGAGCTGGTGCGCGGGCTGTCGCTCGCCGACCAGCTGGAGGCGGAGGGTCCGCTCTCGCCGCAGCGGGCCGCGCACATCGGCGCCGAGGTGCTGTCCGCGCTGCGCGCCGCGCACGCCGCAGGGGTGCTGCACCGGGACGTGAAGCCGGCCAATGTGCTGCTGGCCAACGACGGCCGGGTGGTGCTGACGGACTTCGGGATCGCCTCGGTCGAGGGCAGCTCGGCGCTGACCATGACCGGCGAGGTGATCGGCTCACCCGAATTCCTGGCCCCGGAGCGGGCGTTGGGGCGGACGCCGGGCCCGGAGTCGGATCTGTGGTCGCTGGGGGTACTGCTGTACGCGGCGGTGGAGGGCGTCTCGCCGTTCCGGTACGACACCCCGATCAGCACCCTGCGCGCCGTGGTGGACGAGGAGTTGCCGCCGCCGCACCGGGCCGGTCCGCTCACCCGGGTCATCGAGGGGCTGCTGCGCAAGGACCCCGCCGAGCGGCTGGACGCCGAGCGGGCGGAACACGAGCTGCGGATCGTCGCGGCCGGGGGTGCCCCTTCCGGGGGAGGCGCGGTCCGGGCGGCCACGATGCCGGTGCCGCCGTACGCCACCCCGACGGTCGCGGCCCCGCACCGACCGCCCTCCCCGACCCCGCCGCTGCCCCTGCCCGGCACCACGGCACCCACGGCGTCCGACGAGCCGCGGCGCAACCGGCGGGCGGGCGCGGTGCTGGTGGCGGGCCTGCTCCTGGTCGCGCTGGCGCTGGCGGGGCTGACGTACGCGCTGCTGAACCGTGACAACGGCGGTGGCAGGGGAAACGCGGGCGGCGACACCCGGACGAGCGGTGGCGCGCGGACGCCGACCGCGCACGGCACCACGCAGCCGGGCACGACCGCGCCGCCGTCGGCGAGCAGCAGCACGTCGGCGAGCACCCAGCCCGCGCAGTCCGTGCAGGTCACCGTGGCCGGCACGAACACGACGTACTCCGGGAGCTGCCCGCCGCCGGACGCGCGGACGCCCACCTTCACGGCGACGTTCACGGTGGGGCGGCTGCCCGCGCAGGTGGAGTACCGGTGGGTGACGACACGCGGATCGGTGTCCGACCCCGGATGGCACACGCTGCCGTTCCCGGACGGCGGCGGGAAGAGCCGGCAGGTGCGGGTGACGCTGACGGTGTACCACGGCAGCGGGACGACCGAGGACCGGATCGGCGTGAAGGTGCGCGCTCCCGTGCAGACCACGTCGAACGCGGTCCCGTTCTCGGTGAGCTGTACGACGGCCACGGCGACGGAGACCCCGTCGGGCGGGGCCTCCGCTTCCGCGTCGGGCTCACCGGGGAGTTCACCCTGAGGGGCGAGCCCGTTCGGGTCACGCGTTGTTCGAGAACACCGGGAGATAGCCGCCGGAGTGGCCGGCCGCGGTGGGGTGGTACGACTCGCTGATGTCGAGCCAGTTGACGCTGTGCAGCCAGGAGTCGCCGGAGCAGATCTCGTGGGTGGAGAAGGCGGTGCGGACGTCGCCGAAGACGAAGCCGTGGGCCTGGGCGCGCTTCTGGATGGCGGCGTCGATGTAGTCGGCCGCGCCGTTGATCGCGGACCGCTTGGTGTCGGAGAGTCCGAGGCAGGTCTGGCCCAGCAGGTAGAAGCGGGGGTAGCTGAGCACGACCACCCGGGCGGCCGGTGCCTTGGCGCTGATCGCGTTGTAGACGGTGTCCAGCTTGCCGGGGAGCGTGGAGTCGACGTACGCCTCGGCGGTGGCGATCCGGGACAGACAGGCGCTGTCGGACTGGATCACACAGGTCGTCATGACGTCGGAGAATCCGGCGTCGTTGCCGCCGATGGTGATGGACACCAGTGAGGTGGCGGAGTTCAGGGAGCCGAGCTGGCCCGCCATCACGTCGTCCGTCGTGGCGCCCGAGCAGGCGTTGAAGGCGAACGAGGACGGGCTGTGGGCGGCGTTCCACAGGTACGGGTACGCCTTCGTGCTGCGGTCGCAGGAGCCACTGGAGCTGATGTAGCTGCCCGCGCCGACTCCGGAGGAGTAGGAGTCGCCGAGTGCCACATAGCCACCGGTCGCGGCGGTCGCATGGCCGGCGCCCGTGAGACCGAGGCCGGCGGCGAGGAGGAGCGAGGTAACGAATCCGGTAAGTCGGGAACGTCTCATGGAACCTCCCTTTAGCAGGATCTCTGCCTCAACCGTCGTAGCAACTACGCGTGTTGACGGGAAGTGTCCATGCCAAGACTTTTGCGGCCTCAACAGGATCAACGCGAAACGTTCACGGCTCATCTATTGCATGGACATGCCAGTCCTGTTGACGGTCCGACAACCACCTTCTTGACGGCCCCACATGAACTGCGCCACATTGAAGCCCGGCATCCGGCGCGTCGGGGGGCAAAGTCGCCAATGCAGACCATACGCAACAAGACCTCTTCATTGCCGCTACTCACAGGGGCCGCGACCGCCGTGGCACTGACCGGCGCGCTGCTCGCTCTCATCGACGCGGCCTCTCCGCTGCGCGGCCCGTGCACCCTGCTCTTCCTGCTCGCGGCGCCGGCGGTGGCACTCGCCGCGGCTCTGCGCGGGCTGGATGCCTTCAGTCGTGCACTCTGTGCGCTTGCGGGCTCGGTCGTCGTCAACATGCTGGTCGCCCAAGGCATGCTCGCGGTCCACCGCTGGTCGGTGCGCGGCGGGGTGGTCGCGATGACCGTACTGAGCCTGCTGTTTCTGTTGCTGGTCGTGCTTCGGGAACGAATTTCCGGAAAACGCACACAAGGCCGAGCAACTCCGGCCAAAGTTGTGTAACGACCAAACCAACAAAACCGTGAGGCAGCCACACAGGGGTTGCCTTTAGGGTTCAATCGTCAATACCGTCGTACATCTCACCCGCACCGGCACGTCGGCACTCGGCACCAGGGGAGGGCTCAGGGGCCGCGGCGTCCACCGGCGCGGGGCGCGGTAGGGGGGTGCCGTGCTCGGTGACCGCAACTGTGACCGAGTCGTGCCGCGCGACCGGCTGCCGTTCTTCTCCGGCGGACCGGCCAGCTTTGCCAGCTCATCGACGTGCACGGAGATCATTTCACCGCGCCGAAGATGAGAACCCCCCTTTCGAACCGGACACAGAGCCGGGCCGCCCGGGGGTGGGCGGTCCACCGGACGAGAGGGAAAAGACTCATGAGTTCCGTCCTGCGCCCGCCGAGTTCGGGGCAAGATCCTTTAATCGCCGCGCACTACCGGCCGATCTCCTCTCACCTCGCGATCACTCCGCCGGTGAGCGTGGTGATTCCCGCCATGAACGAGGCGGAGAATCTGCCCTACGTCTTCAAGACGCTTCCGGACTGGATACACGAAGTCGTCCTGGTGGACGGCAATTCCACGGACGACACCGTCGAAGTGGCCCGGTCCCTGTGGCCGGACGTCAAGGTCGTCGAACAGCGGGGCAAGGGCAAGGGGGATGCCCTGATCACCGGGTTCGAGGCGTGCAGCGGCGACATCATCGTGATGGTCGACGCGGACGGCTCCGCCGACGGCAACGAGATCGTGTCGTACGTCTCCGCGCTGGTCTCCGGCGCCGACTTCGCCAAGGGCTCGCGCTTCGCCAACGGCGGCGGCACCGACGACATGACCTTCATCCGCAAGCTCGGCAACTGGGCGCTGTGCACGGTCGTCAACCGCAAGTTCGGCGCCCGCTACACCGACCTGTGCTACGGCTACAACGCGTTCTGGCGGCACTGCCTCGACAAGATCGACCTCGACTGCACCGGCTTCGAGGTCGAGACGCTGATGAACATCAGAGTGGTCAAGGCCGGCCTGAAGGTGCAGGAGATCCCGAGCCACGAGTACCTGCGCATCCACGGCACCAGCAATCTGCGGGCCGTGCGCGACGGTTTCCGGGTGCTCAGGGTCATCCTCGGGGAACGCTCCAACCGACGCGAACTGCGCCGCCAGGAACACCACTCGCCGATGCTCGACACGGTCCGGGGAGAGGTGTCTTGAGAGATCCCGGCATCTCCGTCGTGATCTGCGTGTACACCGAGGACCGCTGGGAGGACATCCTCGCGGCGGTCTCCTCGGTGCGCGCGCAGTCGTACCCGGCGCTGGAGACGCTCCTGGTCGTGGACCACAACCCGGCCCTGAAGGACCGGCTGGAGCGCGAGTACAAGGAGGCCGGCGGCGTCCGGGTGCTGGCCAACGCGGGCCCGCGCGGCCTGTCCGCCGGCCGCAACACCGGCATCGCCGCCTCCCACGGCGAGGTCATCGCCTTCCTGGACGACGACGCCGTGGCCGAACGCGACTGGCTGTGCCGCTTCGCCGAGGGCTACGCCGACCCGCGCGTCATGGCGGTCGGCGGCCGCACGGAGCCGGTCTGGGCCTCGGGCCGGCGGCCGGCCTGGTTCCCGGCGGAGTTCGACTGGGTGGTGGGCTGCACCTACAAGGGGCTGCCGCCGGGCCGGGTCCAGGTCCGCAACGTGCTGGGAGGAAACGCTTCCTTCCGGCGTACGGCGTTCGAGGCGGCGGGCGGCTTCGCCACCGGGATCGGCCGCGACGGCGACCGCCGCCCGCTGGGCTGCGAGGAGACGGAGCTGTGTATCCGCCTCACCCGGGCCCGCCCCGACGCCGTCCTGCTCATCGACGACCGTGCCGTGATCCATCACCGGGTGCCCGAGCCCCGTGAGCACTTCGCCTACTTCCGCACCCGCACCTACGCCGAGGGCCTGTCCAAGGCGCTGGTCGCGAAGAGCGTCGGCGCGGACAAGGGCCTGGAGTCCGAACGCCGGTACACCACCAGGGTGCTGCCCGCGGGGGTCGCTCGTGGCCTGCGGGACGCGCTGCTGGCCCGGCCGGGCGGCGCGGGACGTGCGGGCGCGATCGTCGCCGGGGTGCTGAGCGCCGCCGGCGGCTACGCGCTGGGCAGCCTGCGGGCGCGGCGGGGCGGTACGACGTTCTCGGTGGCGCCGATCGAAGGGGGAACCGGTGAGTGACACGCCCGTACCGATCCTCATGTACCACTCCGTCGCCACCGCCCCCAACGACGCCACCCGTGCCCTGTCGGTCGCGCCGGAGGCGTTCGCGGAGCAGATGGCGCTCATCGGCGACCTGGACCTGACCCCGGTCACCACCGCCGACCTCGCGGCCCGCTGGCGCTCCGGCCGCCCGCTGCCCGCCCGGCCGGTGCTGATCACCTTCGACGACGGCTACGAGGGCGTGCACCGGCACGCGCTGCCCGTCCTCGCCAAACACGGCTTCCCGGCCACCCTGTTCGTCTCCACCGGCTGGATCAGGGGCGCTCACGACACCGGGGGCGGCCTGGACACCATGCTCGACTGGCGGCAGGTGCGCGAACTGGCCGCCGCCGGCGTCGAGATCGGCGGGCACAGCCACACCCATCCGCAACTCGACCAGCTGGGCGACGCCGTGCTGCGCACGGAGCTGACCCGCTGCACGGAGATCGTCCGGGACGAACTCGGCAGCCGGCCGGTGTCGTTCGCCTACCCCTACGGCCATTCCGACCGCAGGGTCCGCCAAGCCGTGCGCGAGGCGGGGTACGGCCAGGCCCTCGCCGTCGGCAACGGCCTCGCCCGCCGCCGCCAGGGGCCGTACGCCCTCCAGCGGGTCACGGTCCGGCGCTCCACAGGTGTGGAGGAGTTCGAGCGGCTGCTCCACGGCCGGGCCATCGCCCGCACCTTCGCCAGGGACCGCGCCCTCACCAAGGGCTACGCCCTCGTCCGCAGAGCCCGTCAGGTCCGCCGGAAGGCCATCCGTTCCCGTGTCTGACACGACCACCACGACCGAGTCCACGACGACCGGCGCCGAGACATCCCAGAGGTCCGGGCGCCGCCTCAGGCTGCCCGGCACCGGCCGGTCCGCCGGCGGCAGCCCGCTGTTCCGCAACGCCTACGCGCTGATGCTCAACACCGGCATCTCCGCCGTCCTCGGACTCGGCTTCTGGCTGGCCGCGGCACGCTACTACTCCGAGTCGGCGGTCGGGCAGGGCTCTGCCGCCATCGCCGCGATGAAGTTCCTCGCCGGGCTGACCGCGGTGACCCTGACCGGCGCCCTGGCCCGGTTCATCCCGGTGGCCGGCAGACACACCGGCCGGCTCGTCTTCGGTACGTACGCGGGCAGTTCCCTGCTCGTGGCGCTCGCGGCGGGCGTCTTCCTGCTGACCCTGGACACCTGGGGGCCGTCGTACCGCTTCCTGCACGGGACGGTCAACGGGCTCGGCTTCATCGCGGCCGTCATCGCCTGGAACGTGCTCACCCTGCAGGACGGTGTGCTGACCGGGCTGCGCAGCGCGACCTGGGTGCCGGTGGGCAACACCGTGTTCTCGGCGGTGAAGCTGGCCCTGCTCGTCGCGTTCGCCGTCGCCATCCCCACCACCGGTGTCTTCGTCTCCTGGGTGGCCGCGATCGCCACCTCGGTGGTGCCGCTGGGCTGGCTGGTGTTCCGCCGGCTGGCGCCCCGGCACGTCAAGGCGACCGAGGGACGCGCCGAGCCGCCGACGCTGAAGCAGGTCGGCAGGTTCCTGGCCGGGGACTACACCGGCTCGCTGTTCTCCCTCGCGGTGATCTACCTGGTTCCGGTGCTCGTCGCCTCGCAGGTCAGCTCCGCGGAGAACGCGTACTTCTACATCGCCACCACCATCGGCGGCACGACCGACCTGCTCGCCATCAACATGGGCGCGTCGCTCACGGTCGAGGGCTCGCACGCCCCGGCACGGCTGGCCGCCTACACCCGCGCCGCGCTGAAGCGGATGGCCCGGATCATGCTGCCCATCGCGGCCCTGTGGATCATCGGCGCGCCCTGGATCCTCGGCGTGTTCGGCGCGGGCTACGCACAGGCGGCGACCCCGCTGCTGCGCTGGCTCGCGATCGGCTCGGTGCTGCGGGTGGTGATCGAGACCTACTTCGCGATGCTGCGCGCGCGCAGCCGCACCGCCGGACTCGCCTGGCTCCAGGGCCTGTTGTGCGCCCTGACGCTGGGCCTGACCCTGCTGCTCCTGCCCCGGATGGGGCTGACCGGCGCGGGCCTGGCCGAGGCCGCGAGCCTCGCGGTGATCGCCGCGATCGCCGCGCCGAGGCTCTGGAGGACGATCCGTACCGCGGCCGACGCCGTGCCCGACACAGCGGCCCCCGACGGGGACCTCGCCGACCTGGGGGCCCGTGAGATCCCGTCGCCCTCACCGGCGCGCCGGCCCGGCCCGGCCTGGGCGCTGGACTCCGACACCCTCGCCCTCGGCATCCACGTCGACTTCGACCATGTGGAACGCCGTCCGGACGTCCGCCCGGGCCCCGGCACGCCGCCCGCCGGTACGCCGGTGCCCGCACTGGGCCTGCCGGTCGAGGAGCGGGAGCCCGGCGGTGAGGCTTCGCTGGGCCCGGCGGAGGCCGAGCTGCTGCGTGAGGCGGAGGCGGCGGACGTCGACGCGCCGTTCACTCAGGAGGAGCTGGAGGCGTCCGTCGGGAGAATCGACTCCGTGGCGGAGATCGACGCGTCCCTCGCGCAGGAGCCCGTACCGGACGAACCCGTGCCCGGCGAACCGCCGGGCCCCGTGCCGCTCCGGCAGCGGCTGCTGCCCACCCGCACCGGTGTCGTCCTCGGCTGTCTGCTGATCGCCGCGCTGCTGCTGTACTGGGTGCCCGCGCTGCGGCTCGGCGAGGCCGACCTGGACCGGATGGGCGGGCTCGGGCTGATCTCGGTGCTGCCGCTGCCGACGCTGGTCGGCGCGGCCCTGCTGGTCATCGTCTTCGCCGCGCTGCTCTGGCTGCGCCGCGAGCACCGGGCGCTGCTGCTGCTCACGCTGCTCGCGACGGTCGTCTCGCTGCACGCGCTGCCGGCGGTGATCGAGACCGAGCCGCGGTTCCCGACGGCCTGGCAGCACCTGGGCTTCATCGACTACATCGACCGCACCGGGTCCGCCGTACCGGACCTGGACGCCCGCTGGAGCTGGCCGGGCTTCTTCGCGGTGGCCGCGTTCGTCGGCCGGGCCTGCGGAGTCAGCGACTTCACCGAGGTCATCCGCTGGTGGCCGACCGCCATCCAGCTCGCCTATCTGGCACCGATGTTCCTGCTCACCCGGTCCCTGCGGGCGAGCTGGCGGGCGAAGTGGACCGGCGTCTGGCTGTTCGTGCTGTGCGGCTGGGTCGGCCAGGACTACTTCTCGCCGCAGGGCTTCACCTATCTGCTGTACCTGATGTTCGTGGCGATCCTGCTGGTCTGGTTCCGCCCGCCGCGGGTGATCTGGACGAAGTTCCGCCCCGGGGAGGCCGAGGTGGAACCCGCCGACCGCCGTCGGCGGGCGGTGCTCCTGCTGGTGCTGATCGGCCTCTACGCGGCGAGCGTGCCCGCGCACCAGCTCACCCCGTTCGTCATGCTCGGCGTGCTCGCCGCCCTCGTCCTGCTCGGCCGGTCCGAACTGCGCGGGCTGCCGTTGCTGTTCGCGGTGCTGGTCGCGGTCTGGGTGGGATTCATGGCCGAGCCGTACTGGTCGGGGCACTTCAACGACCTGTTCGGCGGGGTCGGCGGCGTCGGCAGCAATGTCTCGACCTCCGTCTCCGGCCGTATCCAGGGCGGGAACTCCACCCACAAGCTGGTGCTGTACACCAGGGTGCTGCTGGCCGGCTCGGTCATGGCGTTCGCCTGCTGGGGCTGGTGGCGCCGGCGCTTCCACCGCTACCGCGAACGCTCGCTGCTGGTGCTGACCTTCGTGCCGTTCCTGGGCTTCGGCATGCAGTCGTACGGCGGTGAGATGGCGCTGCGCGTCTTCATGTTCGCGGTGCCCGGCGCGGCCCTGCTCGGCGCCCTCGCCCTCTTCCCGCGCACCGGCGTCACCGCGCAGGAACGCGAGAAGGACCGGGTGAGCCTCGCCCCGCTGGCCGCGCTGCTCGCCGGACTGCTGCTGATGGGCGGCTTCCTGGTGGCCCGCTGGGGCAACGAGCCGTTCGAGCGCACCCGGCCCGGCGAGGTCGCGGCCATGAACTGGGTGTACGCCCACGACAAGCCGACACTGCGGCTGCTGTGGCTGACCCAGGACACGGTCAACGACGTGACCCCGGCGATGCCGTGGGGGTCGAAGGACATGGAGCGGGTGAACTATGTGCCGACGCTCGCGCCGACCGACCCGGTGCTGGTGTCCGGCCTGGTCAAGGCGCTCAAGGACGCCGGCCCGAACTCGTATCTGATGATCAACAAGAGTCAGGTGACCTATCTGCAGCTGGACGCGGGCTACTCGGCGACCTGGGAGCCCCGGCTGATCGAGAACCTGAACGACCGGCAGGAGCTGACGAAGGTCCTGGTCAACGACGATGTCACCGTGTTCGCGCTGCGCAAGCAGCCGGTCGGCGCGGTGTCGAGACCGCACCCGGGGCCGATTGGGCCACAGGTGACCTGGACCCCGTGGTCGGTGGTCGGCGCGCTGGCCGCCGTCATCCTGATCCTGCTGCTGGCCGCCCGGGAGGTGGTACGGGTCGCGGTGCGGCCCGGCGTGCGCCAACTGCGGCTGCTCCAGGGCACGTTCTGGTTCGCGCTGCCCCTGCTGGCGGTGGTGCTGGCCTCGCTGGTGCAGCGGTTCCTGACCATGAAGTGAGGGTGGCTCGGCCGATCAGCGGTCGAACCACTTCACCTCGTACGGCCGCATGTCGAACCGCTTGCCGTCGATCCGGGCGCTGATGGTCCGGTTCTGCGTGTTGACCACGAGGACGGTCCTGTCGCTCGCCAGGACGCGGACATCGGGCACGTCGTCGGCCGCCACGGACACGTTCTCGTACCGCGTCCCCGGCGGGAACGCCTTGGCGAACCTGGACACCAGGCCGTACATGGGCAGGGCCGTGCCGCCGCCCGCGCTGTCGGTGGGCGTCCACAGACAGCCGGCGCAGTCGGTGCCCGTCTTCTCCTCCGGGTTCCAGTAGAAGCCGGACTCCGCGCCGCCCTTGACCATGGCGATCATCCCGGTGGCCTGTACGGCGACGCGGTGCGGCTCGGTCCAGCCCTTGCGGTCGTCGTTGCCGTCGCCGGGCTCCACGTAGTACTCGGCCCACCACAGCGGCAGGCCGTGGGTCTGCCGCCGTACCCAGGAGCTGACCGCCGTCAGCTTGTCGGTGGCGGCGAACTCGTTCGGCAGCATGACGTCGTCGCGGGTGTAGCTGGAGCCGTCGACCACGGTGAAGTCGGCGCCTGCCTTGTGCGCGTTCCAGTAGGAGAAGGCGTCGAGCACCCGCTGGTCCATGGCGCCCCAGGGCCCCTTCAGCGCGGTGGAGGCGTCCTGGTCACGCGGGTCGACGCTGTCCATCACCAGGTAGGGCCCGCCGACCATGATGTCCTTGCCGACCTTCTTCAGCGCCTGGTACACGAGGTTGTACAGCTTCGTGTAGCCCTCGTAGTCCCAGCGGGACTCGGCGTCGTTCCAGAAGCCCTTGAACTCGTTCCAGACGATGAAGTGCTTCACGTCCGGGTAGCGCCGGGCCACGGTGGCGGCGAGGTCGGCGAAGTCCTGGTAGTGGGCGGGGGTGGGCGCCGTCTCCAGGGCGGCCTGGCTCCAGTCCGTGTTGCCGACGCCGGCCTTGCCGCCCTTCATCCAGTCCGGGGAGCAGCACAGCGTGATCACCGGGGTGCCGCCGGAGGCGCGCACGAAGTCGACCCGGCGGTCGAGGGCGCCGAAGTCGTAGTGTCCCTCGACCGGTTCGGGATTGTCCGCGCCCCAGCCCATGATGTGCTGGTTCTGCGCCAGCCCGGCGTCCTGCGCGAGCAGCTTCTGCACACGCGCGGTGGCCACCCCGGCGCCCTCGTCGGCGCTGTACTGGGTGTGGGTGAAGCCCCAGCCGACGTACGGCTCCGGTTTCGCGCCGGGACCGGCGGGGGTGCCGTGCACCTTGTCGCCGTCACGCGTGGTGCCGGCCGTACTGGGCGCGCCGGACAGCGTGCTGAACAGGGTCACCGCCAGGGCCAGAGCGGCGACGCCCACACCGAGCAGGGCGGTGAGCCGCCACCGCCGAGTATCCGAATCCCACCCATGACGTCCCATCAAGGACAACAGTAACGGCGGAAGCAGCGCCTCGGGCAGGTCTTGGGAACTCCCGGAACAGTGTTGGAACACCCGGAACAAGGGGAGGAAATGCCGTGCGCGGAGGGCACCGGTGGCGGATCATGGCCGCATGTCTGCGAACCCACACGACGCTCTGCCGATCCGGATCCACGTCGACGACTCCGACTCGCCTGCCGACGTCGTCGACGCGCTGTTCCTCGGCCGCTTCGCGACGGGCGAGCAGCCGTACTCGCACGCGGCGAACATCGACCGCGTCCGCTCCGGCGCGACCCTGCTGCCCGACGGCGCCCGCGTGCTCCGGATCGCCCGCGACGACGACCGCAGCGCCACCCTCGCCGAGGGCGAAGGCTGGACCCTGCTGGTCTCCCGCTGGAACCGCGGCGCGGACGTCACGGTGACCGCGACCAGCGCCGAACTGGCCAAGAACGTCCTCGACCTGGCCACGGACGGCGCCGCCGACGAGCCCGAACCGCAGCCCGAGAACGTGACGATGGGCTTCTGGTACGTCTCCCCCAGGCGCGGTCCGTACCGCACCACCCGGCAGATCTCCGCGGGCACCTGGGACGAGGTCCGGGCCAACTACACGGCACCCGTGGCGGAGGCCATGGACCGCCTGATGAAGACGACTCCGGAGGGCATCGCGGGCCGGCTGCTCCTCCTGCACGGCCCGCCGGGCACCGGCAAGACCTCTGCCCTGCGCACGCTGGCCCGCTCCTGGCGCGACTGGTGCCAGGTGGACTGCGTCCTGGACCCCGAGCGCCTCTTCTCCGACGTCGGCTATCTGATGGACATCGCGATCGGCGAGGAGGACGGCGCCGGCAAGGGCCGCTGGCGGCTCCTGCTGCTGGAGGACTGCGACGAACTGATCCGCGGCGAGGCCAAGCACACGGCGGGGCAGGCCCTGTCCCGGCTGCTGAACCTCACCGACGGCCTGCTCGGCCAGGGCCGCAACGTCCTGGTCGGCGTCACCACCAACGAGGACCTGGAGCGCCTGCACCCGGCCGTGGTCCGCCCGGGCCGCTGCCTGGCCCGTATCGAGGTGGGCAGGCTGACCCACCGGGAGGCGGTGAGCTGGCTCGGCACCGAGGCCACCGGCCGGGAGGACGCCATCGGCCGGGACGGGGCGACGCTGGCCGAGCTGTTCGCGCTGCGCCGGGGCACGGCACCGACCTCGGTGCCGGGGGCGCGGGACGGCGCGGACGCGGGCCTGTACCTGTAGTGCTTTGATGGTGTTGTGACCTTGTTCGTCGGCACCTCCGGGTGGCAGTACAAGGACTGGCGGGACCTCGTCTATCCGGCCGGGGTCCCGGCGCGGCTGTGGCTGGAGGAGTACACGCGTCTGTTCGCCACGGTGGAGATCAACAACGCGTTCTACCGCCTCCCCTCCCGCGAGAACTTCGAGGCGTGGCGGGACCGGGTCCCGGAGGACTTCACGGTCGCGGTCAAGGCCAGCCGCTACCTGACCCACATCAAGCGCCTGAAGGACCCCGAGGAACCGGTCCACCGCCTGATGAGCCATGCGTCGGGCCTCGGCGACCGCCTGGGCCCGGTCCTGCTCCAGCTCCCCCCGACCCTGCGCGCCGACCCCGCGCTCCTGGACGCCTGCCTGGCCTGCTTCCCGTCCGGCACGCGGGTCGCGGTCGAGCCACGTCACGACTCCTGGTGGACACGGGAGGTGCGGGAGGTCCTGTCGGCCCGGGGTGCGGCCCTGTGCTGGGCGGACGTCCTGGCCCGCCCGGTCACCCCGCTGTGGCGGACCACCGACTGGGGCTACGTCCGCTTCCACCAGGGCCGCGCCCAGCCCTGGCCCCGCTACGGCAAACGGTCCCTGGAGACATGGGTCGACCGCATCGCGACGACGTGGCGGAAGGGGGATGACGTGTACGCGTACTTCAACAACGATCCGGGCGGTGCGGCGGTGCAGGACGCGATGACGTTCGGGCGAACGGCGGGACGGGCGGGGCTGACGGTGACCCGGATCCCGGAGCTCACCAAGCGCTGATCCTCATCCGCGGCCGCCCCCACGCCCTACCCCCCGTAAGCGGCCCGCAGGGCATCCCGCACGGCGGCCAACGCCTCGGACTCCCCCAGTCCCAACCGACGCACCCGCTCCGCGTACGCCTGAGCGGCGAAGGAGGCCTCACGTTCCGCGGCCGAGCCGGCGGCAGCCACGAACGTTCCGTTGCGCCCCCGCGTCTCGATCACCCCGTCGCTCTCCAGCGCCCGGTACGCCTTCGCCACCGTGTTCACCGCGAGGCCCAGGGACTCGGCCAGCCCCCGCACGGTCGGCAGCCGGTATCCCACCGGCAGTGCCCCGGACCGCGCCTGTTCGGAAATCTGCGCCCGTACCTGCTCGTACGGAGGCGCGCTGTCATCGATGCGGATCTTCAGGCTCACGGGCCGATTGTCCCGTACCCGGCGGAAAATGAGAGGCATCCCCGGCACGCCTGCGCCTACCGTGCCTGCCCATGACAGTGATCGTGCGCGACCTGCGCCCCGATGACCGATCCGATGTCGAGGCCTTCACCCGGGTACGGCAGCTCGCCCTCCCCCACATCCTGTGGAGCCCGGACGCCATCCTCCACCACCTCACCCGCACACCGCCCGAGGCCCGGTTCAGATCCCTGGTCGCGGAGGAGGACGGCGAGGTGATCGGCACCGCTCAGGTGGCCCTCGCGCATGACAGCCCGGAGCCGGGTCAGGGGCTGCTCAACATCTATGTGCACCCGGACCGTACGCGGCGCGGCGCGGGCGGGCTGCTGGTCCGCGCGGCCGAGGAGCACCTGGCCGCGCACGGGGCGACGAAGCTGTTCGCCTGGCTCCTGGACGAGCCGGCCAACCGGGCCTTCGCCGAACGGCGCGGCTACGGGCCGGGTCGGTCCGCCCATTTCCTGCGCCTGGATCTGACCCGGGCGGCGCTGCCGTCGCTGCCGGCTCCCCCGCCCGGCGTCGAACTGCGCACGGCCGCCGACTTCATGGCCGACCCGCGCCCGTTGTTCGAGCTGGACGCGGAGACGACGGCGGACGAACCGAGCGATGTGGACGCCGAGTTCACCGACTACCAGGCCTGGATCGAGAGCACCTGGGGGCACCCGCTGCTCAACCGCGAGCTGACCACCGTGGTGCTGGCCGACGGCCGTCCCGCCGCCTTCAGCGTGGCCCACACCGACGGCGCTTCCCGGTACGCCTCGGCCATGACCGGTACCGCCCGGGCGTACCGCGGGCGGGGGCTGGCCAAGCTCGCCAAGGCCCACGCACTGCACCGCGCCCACGCCGCCGGCTGCACGCAGGCGCTCACGGGCAACGACACCGGCAACGGTCCCATGCTCGCGATCAACAAGTGGCTCGGCTACGAGATCTGCGCCACGGAGGTGCGCTATGTCCGTGAACTCGGCTGAACCGACCGCCCGGCTGGACGTCGTCCTGGTCAAGGCGGGCCGCACGAAGATCCGTTACCCGGCCGAGCTGCTCGCCGACGACGGCACCCGCATCGCCGTACGCGCGCCCTGGGCGGGCTCCGGCGTCCGCGACTTCGGCTTCGTGCGCTTCGAGCCGGGCGACGTCTTCACCGAGTACTACTGGCGTGACCGCTGGTACTCGGTGAAGGAGGTGCGCGCCGCCGACGCCACCGTGAAGGGCTGGTACTGCGACATCACCCGGCCGGCGGTCCGCACCGACCATGAACTGGTCGTGGAGGACCTGGACCTGGACCTGTGGCGCTCCGCCGACGGCAGGGACGTACGGCGGCTGGACGAGGACGAGTTCGCGGAGAGCGGCCTGACGGAGTCGGATCCCGAGGCCGCGTCCGCCGCCGTGGCGGCACTCGCCGAACTGGAGACACTGGCCCGCACCGGCGGCTTCGAGAAGCTGCTGGCGTGACACCCCGGTCAGGGAGGCACCACCTGCCTCAGACCACCGCCACCACCGCGTACCGCTCGTCCTCCACCACCCTCCCCCACAACAGCGCGTCGTCGGACAGTCGCTCCACGCGTACGTCCGCGGTCAGCGGTGCCAGGAGCGCGGTGAGGCGGGCGGCGGGGATGCCCACGGGGTGCAGGGTGCCCCAGACTCCCTCGACCAGCACGAATCGGCCATCGGGGCGCAGGAGGTCACGCCAGTGCCGCAGGACCCGGGCGGGCTCCGGGAGGGTCCACAGGACATGCCGTACGAGGACGACGTCGAAGCGCTGCTCCCCGACCGGCGGCGCCGCGGCCTCCCCGCGCAGGATCACGGTGTCGCGCCCGGCGAGCTTGGCGCGGGCCCGCTCGACCATGGCCGGGGACGCGTCGACGCCCGTCACCCGGTGTCCCTGTTCGGCCGCGAGGAGCGACAGGCTGCCGGTGCCGCAGCCGAGATCGAGGACGTCGGCGGGGCGCTCGGGCAGCCAGGAGCGGAGCCGGTCCGCCCAGGCCGCGCGGATCCCGGGGTCGCGCAGGCCGTGGTCCGGCTCGTCGTCGAAGGCGCCGGCCTCGGCGTCCCAGTCCACTTCCGGGGTACCTGCCGCAACCGCGCCGTCATTCACGTTCGTCATGCCCCAAGAGTGACAGCCGCCACTGACAATCCGGCTCCGATGAGGAACTCTCACCAAAAGCGTCTACCACCGTGACAACACGGAAACTCGGTAGGCACTGAAGGAGGCAGCCATGCGCCGCGTAACCGTGCAGAAGCCCCTGAAGAGGACGGACAGCCGCCGGATCCACGAAGAGGCGGCGGAACACCCCCCGAAACGTCCCGAGGTGCGCAAGGACATCGCCCGCACCTGGTGGCCCGACGGTTGAGCCCGCCGGGGCCGTCAATCCAGTCGCTTGCGGTAGTGGATGCGGTCGTAGGGCCCGTCGACACGGCGTTCCACGACCTCGTATCCGTACTTCGGATAGATCTTCCGGTTCTCCCACATCAACGCGTTCGTGTAGAGCCTGATCTCGCCGAGGCCCAGCTCACGCGCGCGTGCGTCGACGAAACGCAGCAGCCGCCGTCCCACGCCGGTGCCGTGGGCGCCGGGACGGACGGCGATGCTGTCCAGGAAGAGATGGCCGGCGAACGCCTCGATCACGACCAGTCCGTCGACGGGTGTTCCGGTGACGAACACCTTGCCGGCGGCCACGTTCGCGGCGTGATCCGCCTCCATGGGCTGCGGAACCACTCCGATGCGTTCGATGTAGTGGTGGTAGGCCGCGTCCGTCACGGCCTTGACGGCCGACACGTCCTCGGCGACGGCGGGCCGCACATGCTCCGCGTTCTGTTCGATCACGGACGCACGCTATCCGCCCGAGCGCGCTCCGAGCAGCCCCTCTCGCAAGCGGGAACGGGCCGCGGCCGTCAGGAGCCGGCGGCGGACACGTGGTGGGCCAACTCGGTGGCCAGGCGCCGCATGACCGTGTGGTTGGCGCGCCGCATGGTGGTCCGTACGACGGGGGCCAGCAGCCGGTCGGCCAGCGGGGCGCGCGCCCAGGTGTACGTGAACGAGACTCGGCTGCCACCGGCGGGCAGGGGGGCGATGACGTAGGTGCCTCGGGCCTGGCGGCGGCCGGCCGCGCTGACATTGCGTTCGACGATCCGCCGGGGTGGCTCGGCCTCGACGACCTCGATGGTGACGTCGGTCCGCGCGCCGCCCAGCGCGGCGGTGACCGTGGCGCACGATCCGACGCCCCGGCGGGGGCCGCTGTAGCGCCAGTCGGACAGGTAGTGGTCGGTGAATCGCTCGTGGTGGGCCATGACATCGAGGAAGTCGTAGACCTCGTCGGGTGTCTGCGGTACGTCGATCGACACGGTGACCGCCTTCATGTACCACACGGTACATGCCCCCTGTACCAATTGGTACACTCGCGTCGTGGCGAATACGGGCGACCCGCGTTCCGAGGGCGAGGCCGGGCACGGCGCGGACCAGGACCGGCGCGCACAACTGGTGGACGCGGCCGTCGACCATGTCGCGGAGCACGGCATCGCAGACCTGAGCCTGCGCCGCCTCGGGACCGCGATCGGCGTCAGTCACCGCATGCTGATCCACTACTTCGGCTCCAAGGAACAGCTGCTGGTCGAGATCGTCCGGACGTCGGAGCGGCGCCAGCGCGAGCTGCTGTCCCGGCTCCACCTGGAGCCCGGGCTCTCGCCCGCCGAGGTCGCGCGGCTGCTGTGGCGGCGACTGACGGACCCTCGGCTGGCCGGTCAGGAACGGCTCTTCTTCGAGATCTGCGGGCACGCGCTGCGCGGCCGCCCCGAGGCCGTCCCCGTCCTCGAAGGGTTGGTGAAGGACTGGCTGGAGCCGCTCGTCGCCGCCGAGACCGCCGCGGGGACGGACACCGCCACGGCCCGAAACCGCGCCAGGCTGGGCCTCGCCACCGTCCGGGGCCTGCTGCTGGACCTGCTCGCCACCGGTGACCGCGCCGGCGTCGACGCGGCGATGGAGGAGTTCCTTCGGCTGTACTACGGCCAGGAGTGACTGGGCGGCGTACGCCGTCGACCCGGGCAGAGCCGAGCAGACGATGCCGGTGTGAGAGCGTCAGGTGCCGATCCCCTGTGGATAGCTGAAGAAGTCGGTCGGATCGTACTTCCGCTTCACCCTGACAAGCCGGTCGTAGTTCGAACCGTAGTAAGCCCGCCGCCAGTCCTTCAGCGTCGGATCCGGAAAGTTCTGATACGAATACCCAGGACTCATGTCGCCGAAAATGTCGTGATAGAACTCACGGAGCCAGTGCAGATTCGCGGTCTCGACGCGGTGTGGGTCATAGTCCGCCCAGGAGGTCTCGGCAGCGAAGACGAACACGGCGTTTCGGTGCACGAACGCGGTCGCATCCGGCGGCACCTGGTTGATCTCGCCGCCGAGGGCGAACATCGCGAACCCGGCCCCGTCCTCGTTGCTACTGCCCGGCCAGTCCAGCAGTTTCTCGGCGGCGGCACGGACCTGCTTGTCAGTCAGGAGCGTCCGGGAAGTGAGAACCGCCGACTTGGCGGCGAACTGTTCCACCGGCGTGGTGGCGCTCAGCAGCACGCTCGCCTGACCGGGAGTGACCTCGCGGACGGACGCGCTGTTGCGGGCGCGCTCCTCGGCCGTGCCGATGGCAAGCAGCGGAGCCAGGATGTCGCGCAACTCCTCAAGGGGGCCGTAGTACTGGCCGATGGCGTTGACATTGGCGTTGGCACGGATCTGGTCCCTGGCAAACCCATGGGTCCCGATGCCGACGCGAAGGTGGAACCGCTTGTCGTCCAGGGCGTTCACGGCGATCCGCTGCGCGGTGGCGATCACCGGCACCACGGAGTCCAGGCTCCAGCGCAACTGGTAGACGCCCACGTTGCCCTGGAACTGCTCGTACTGGAACGTAAAGGAGGTGTTGACGCCAAAGTTGTTCCCCGCTCCGCCACGGCAGGCCCAGAACAGGTCGGAATGCGAGTCCGGACCGGCCTCCACCACGCGGCCGTCGGCGAGCACCACGGTCGTCGAGACCAGCCGATCACAGGTCAGACCGAACATTTTGTCGCTGAAGCCGATACCGCCGCCGAGCACCAGTCCGGCCACCCCGACCGTGGGACAGCGGCCGGTCGGCACGAAAATCCCCTGGTTCTCCAGGAGCGGGTGCAGGTCGCCATTGGTGACCCCGGCTCCCACGGTGACCGTACCCGCGTCATGGGTGACCTTGATCGGCCCGTAGGTCCGGGTACGGGAGCGGGCACCCGGCAGCGGGGTGACGGCGATGCCTTTCATCCGGGCCATGTTGAGCAGCAGGCCGTTGGTGCTGGAGTACCCGGCGTAGTTGTGACCCAGCCCGGAGCGGGGCACGGCGGGCAGCCCCACCGCGCGGGCCCAGCGGACCGCGGTGCGGACATCCCTGGTGGTGGCGCACGCGACGATTCCAGCGGGGTGGATCCCGGCGTAGCGGTGGTTGAACGGGAGCGCAAGCGGCGAGTAGTTGGAATCCCTCGGCCGGTAGAGGGTGGAACGCGATGACAACGCGTCGGCCAGCCGCTTCCAGTCCCGAGGGCCGACCCGCTCCACCACCTCGGTCGGTGACGCAGCAACGGGTGGCGCCTGCAAACCCACCATCCCCGTCCCCAAAGCCCCCAGTGTGCCCGCCCGCACCGCACCCCGCCTGTTGATCACAGTGGCTACCCCTCACGAGAAACGCCCCAAAGACGCGATCGCCTCACTGCGAAGTCAACCGACTGCCGACCGGCACAGCCGTACAACAGGGCCCCGCCACAGGCCCGTAACCCTAAAGAGTGCCCGGCATACCGCCGTACGGGCCGCACCACAAGCGCACCACATCCCCTCTTCCTGAGCCCCCGGTTAGTCCCGCCTTAACGGCACCATAAGATCCCAAAGGCCCCTCAGAGCAGCGTTTCCGCACTTCAGAGACGGGGCCTTTGGGGCTCTTCTAGCCTTGGGGAGCCAAACAGGGCGCCACGGCTGCGAAATCAGAGACCGTCTGGGCAGTCACCCTCGACCGCCTCGTCATTGTCCCCAAAGATGTCGTCCATGGCCTCTGCTCCCTCGGAGATGACCGGGCGCAGTTGCTTGCGATAGACCCTCTCGGTCGTTCCACTGCCGTTGTGCCCAACGAGACGCGAGATGACTTCGATCGGGATCCCGTGGTCCGACAGCACGGACACAAAGCTTGTCCGCAGCTCGCGCGGAGTCCACTCCTTCGGGTTCGCGAAGCCGGCCTCCTTGAGCAGGGTCCTGAAGTTCCGGCGCACGTTCAGGGCACTGCGAAGTTCACCCGTCTCCGTCGGGAAGACCAGTCGTTCATCGGTCCACTCCTTGCCGGCTGCGACGCACGCAGCCTGCTCGCGGCGCTTGTGAGCCCTCATGACGACGACGGTCTGCTGCGGCATGGCCAGTGAGCGTCGGCTCTTCCGGGTCTTCGTTTCACCATGCCGGCGTACCGAACGCCACACGTCCACGTGCGGCTTGTCCGTTCCTGAGCGTGACAGGTGAACGTGCGACCAGGTCAGGGGCCGTGCTTCCTCCGGCCGGACACCTACAAGTAGGGACAGAACTACGTAGGCGTGGATCCAGGTTCCTTCCTTCGCACGGAGAACAGCAGCAGCCTGCTTCAAAGAAAGCGACTTACTCGGCCGCCCCGATCGCCCCTCCGGTACCTCGACCAGGTCAGCGACGTTACGGACAGCCCTGCCTCTTCTCTGAGCATGGCTGATCGAGCGTCGTAGGACCGAGTGCACCATCTTCAGAGACTGCGTTGCGAGAACCTCGGCCTCAGCCTCCAACCACGCATCCAGGTCGTCAGCTTCGAGGTCACGCAGCTTGCCTTTCCCGAGCTGCGGGATGATGTGGTTGTCGGCAAGGCTCCTGTACGTGTCGACGCTGGTAGCTTCCCTCCCCTTGAGTCCTTGGGCAAGCCAGTCGCTCACAGCTTGAGCAACGGTGTAGTTGGCGGGCGTCTTGACGCCAGCAGCCAGCTCCTTCTTCAGCTCGCGGAGTTTCTGGCGAACTTCAGCCTTCGTCTTGCCTGACACCTTCGGCCGATTGCGCTTGCCAGCCGGGGTGTAGCCGAGAGACACGGCGCCGATGTACCTGTTCTTGGACTTGTCCCAGTAGATCGAGTCGTCGCCATGCCCGGCCCTGGTGCGCCGCTCGGGCACCTCAGTCATTGTCTTCCCTTCCAAAAAGGAGAAGGGCCGCGCCCGGAGGCGCGGCCCTTCGTTGCGGCTGCGGTCAAGCGGAGGCTTCGGCCTCACGCTTGAGGAGTTCGACGTATTCGTCGATCCACTCGGTGGGCACCAGACGCCGGCGGCCACAACGGACGGTGCGAAGGCGCCCGAGGCGGATCTCGTCATAGGTCGCGGTACGACCGATCCCAATGAGCGCGGCCGCAGCTTCCACGCTGTAAAGACGGCGCTGCACCGGAGAGGCGGTAGCAGCCGTATCCATGGGTTCCTCCCTCATAGGTCGCTCGCTGCCTAGCCCTTCTGGGAATCCGCAACATCCGCCACGCCGCAACATTGCTGGTCAGCGGCTTGGATTTGTTGCGGTTGCCGGTTGTGTTGCGGATAGGTCCGCCGCGCGGTGGCGCGGCGGCACCGTGGGCGGGAGTCGTCAGCCGACGATGCGCAGCGGTCGTGTGTCGGCCTCCGCAGACATGTGGCGGCTTTCGTCGGGGGCTTCCGCCACGGATTCACCCGCGTTGACCTGCGGTGTTGCGGCTGTTGCGGCTGTTGCGGACTTCTCGGGGGGAGGAGGGCAGTAGCGGGCCCACGCGTCGGTCAGATCCTCGGCGTAGTAGCCCTTGGGGGTGCCGCTGCCGACCCGAATGCCCCGAGGCCGGATGGGGGTGTTGTCGGGGCGGACGTACTGGCTCAGCAGCTTGGACAGGCCACGGGCGGTGAGGGGTTTGCCGTCGTCGTTCAGGTCGGCCCAGGGGGCGTCATCGAGCCCGTGGAGGACTTCGAGGATGGCGGCGGTGGGCATGCGGTCGGCGCCGCAGAACACGCGGTCGCGCAGGTCAGTCAACAGGCGGACTCCGAGGGAGGCTTCGTCGCCCTGCTGGGCGGCCTTGATGAGTTCGACGCAGGCGGCGCGGGCGCGCTCGGGCCAGTGGCCGCCGGCCGCGTCGGCGACCGCGAGCAGCGGTTCCCACACGTCGGCGGGCCGGTCGGAGACGCCCTCGGGCATCTCGGGCCAGGCTTCGGCGACCTGGTCGTGCACGGTGGCGGCCCACTCGGCGAGCCGGTCACGCAGGGCGTGGCCTTGCTTCTCGTGGACGCGCCGGCGGTACGGTTCGGCCTTCTCGTTGGGGGCCTTCTTGCGCATCCGGATGATGACCGAGCGGGTCAGGATCGTGTCTGGGAGGGACCCAAGTCCGGCCATGGCGACGGCGCAGAATGAGGAGAACCACTCTGTGCTCTGGTTCGAGCCGTCCCCGACGCACCGCAGCGATTTGGCGCCGCGCCGGTAGCCGGAGTTCAGGAACCCGCGGACCTCTTCGTTGCCGCCGGCCTTGGGCCCGAAGACGGTGTCGATCTCATCGAACAGCAGCGTTGGCGTCCCGCCCTCCGCCTCCACGAGCCGGAAGAGGGCGTTGGCGGAGGCGTTGACGGTGGTGGCCGCGCGCGGGGTGAGGGTCTCCACGATCTCCAGGGCGCGGGACTTTCCCGACCCCGGCTCCGGGGAGAGGAACGCCAAGCGGGCGGTGCCGTCGAACGCGTCGATCAGGTGGGCGTGAGCGTCCCATAGGGTGACGGCGACGTAGGCGGCCTCGGTGGGGAAGATGTTGAAGCGACGGTGGAACGCTTCGACCTCATCGAGCAGGGCGGCGCCGTCGATGGACGGGGCGGCCGGGTTGACGCTGGTCATGCGGCGTTCCTCCTTTCGTGGTGCTGGGCGGGAGCTCCCGTGCAGGCGTGCTTGTGGGCGGCGTACTCGGTGACCAGGGCGGCCACGGCGTCCTGTCCGCGGGCGGTGTCGGTCTGGCCGCAGGGGCAGGCGTAGGCGACGGTGGGGGTGTCGCTGTAACGCTTGGACCAGCGGGCGCCGTCGTAGTGGTGGCGGTAGACCGGCGGGGCGTAGATGCGGATCCGCGGCCGCTCGGGCGTCGGGTCGTCGGCGTTGTGGCTCGGGTGGTCGGTCGGGTGCGGGTCACAACGAAGAGCTGTGAGGACGGCCTGTCGGCCGTCGCTCTTCGTGCCACGGCCCGCGTCGGCGCCGCCCTCGCCCGGGCGCGAGCGCTCGGACGTGGGTTGGGTCGGCTTTTCAGGGCGGGGGGTCATGCGGCGTCCCTGGGTCGGCAGGTGCGAATTGACCAGTCAAGGGCGCTGCGGATGGTGGCGCGGCACTCGGCCGCCGGCAGTCCGGCCGCCTCTCCCCCCGCCTGAAACGCCTCCTGCACCACGTCCCGCGGGATCTCGCCCCATGCGACGAACCGCCCCAGCGCGCGGGCGCCCTCCAGCAACCGGGTGTTCCTGCCGCCCTCGCCGGTCCCGGCGACCGCGGCCACCTCGCGGTCAAGGGCAGCCCTGGCCCGCCGGGTGACCGAACCCGAGACGAGCAGCGGCGCGAGCGCCGCAGTGGGCCTGGACGACTCGATCAGCAGCGGGGCCAGCCAGTGCGGCAGCGCGGCCACGGGTACGTCGTCCAGCACCTCGTACACGCCGTCGGGGGTAGTGCTGCCGGAGGCGACGACGTAGCCGCCCCATGCGCGGGTGTCGATGTGCGGCCCGAGCCGGTTGACGCTGCTCGGTAGCCTCCCGCCGGGCGGGGCGGTGAAGTACAGGTGCCGTCCGCCGCTCGGGGTCCGCACCTGGTACGTGGGCGGAAGCTGCTCGCCGGCGCGCTCGCAGAGCGCGCTCAAAGAAGCGGCGCCGTCAGGCGCTCCTTCTTCCTCCCCGAGCTTGCACACGTCCAGATCGATCACCAGCAGCCCGGCCGGGCCGGTGGCGATGCCGACGTTGTACGGGCCCGTCGTCCAGGCGGTGCGGATGCGGTCGGGGTCCGTGGTTGCGCGCTGCTCCCACTTCACGTGGCCGCCGGCGCACGGGCCGCTACGCGGGCAGGCGTGCTCGCCGTGCAGCGCGGGGGCCTTGCCACCGGGGCGGAGCGGGTGGACGTGCCAGCCGCGCCCGGCGGCGGCCAGAGCGGCGGCGAGCAGGTCTACTCGCCGCGCGTCGGTGCGATGGGTCATGCTGGATGCCTCCAACAGGTCTGTTGTGGACTGGTTGGCCGGGGCGACCGCGTGTCTTTGGCGAGATCGGGCGGTCGCCCCGGGCCTGTCTAGAACGGCGGTTCGGCGCCCTCGGCCGCACTGGCGCCGCCAGGGGCGGGCGTGTTGGTTGCGGCCCACGGGTCATCGCTGGCCGGGCCGTTCTGGGCCGGCCGCTTGCCGTTGATCTGGACGGTGGTGAAGCGGACGGAGGCGCCGATGTCGTCGACTTCGACGGCGAGCATGGAGCGCTTCTCGCCGGTGTCGGTGGTCCAGTCGTGCTGTCGCATCCGGCCCATGGCGACGACGCGGGAGCCCTTGCCCAGGGACTCGGCGACGTGTTCGGCGAGGGCGCGCCAGGCGGCGCAGCGGTAGAATGCGGTGGTGCCGTCCTTCCACTGATTCGCCGCGCGGTCGAAGCTGCGCGGGGTGACGGCGATGGTGAACTTCGCGAGTGCGGCGCCGCCCTCGGTGAACTTCAGTTCCGGGTCGTCGGTCAGGTTGCCGACGAGGGTGATCGGGGTCTCTCCGAACGACATGCTGTTGTCTCCCTTGGTGACTGGTCAGGCGCGGGTGCGGGCGTGCTGGGCCTTGGCGTCGAGTAGGGCAAAGGCGAGGGCGGATTCGGCGAGGACGCCGTAGGCGTAGGCGGCGTCGGGCAGGCCGGAGGCGGAGTCGATGGCGTCGTGCAGCTCGCCTCCCTCGTGATCGGTGAGGCAGGGCTGGTCGTCCAGGTAGTCCGCGTAGGCGGCAGCCATGTCGCACTGCGCCCACCGGGCATGCGCGCAGACGAACTTCGTGTAGCCCTTCCAGCGCTGCAGCTTGGGCATCAGGCTCGGGACGGGGCACAGCTCGCCGGGGATGACGTACTCGCCCTGCGGGGTGCGGCCCAGTTCGACGGTGTCCGGGTGCTGGCCGTCGAGCACGCGCAGGATCGCCCACGCGGCGCCGTACGCGTAGCCCAGCGCGGCCTGGACGTAGAGGCTGCTGAGCTTGCGCCTCTGTTCGGACAGGACGTCGCCGATCACGAACAGGGCGTCGTCGTACGGGCGGAACGGCACGGAGCCGGGGGCGCGGCCGTCGAGCCGGACCTCGCCGTCGACCGGACGGAGCCGGTCCAGGTCGTACGCGTCGCGGGCGAGTTCAGCCGCTCGGGCGGCGCGCTGGGCCTCACGGGCGGCGGCTCCGAGCGCGAACACG
This sequence comes from Streptomyces sp. NPDC031426, assembly GCF_055581585.1. Classification (NCBI taxonomy): domain Bacteria; kingdom Bacillati; phylum Actinomycetota; class Actinomycetes; order Kitasatosporales; family Streptomycetaceae; genus Streptomyces; species Streptomyces sp. NPDC031426. Next base: position 93,599 of record NZ_JBVIJE010000005.1, on the reverse strand, counting down.
CTGTCGGTGAGCGAGTCGAACCAGGCGGGAGCGGTCTTCACAGGTGTTCCTTTCCTGCGGGGTGGTCAGCGGTGAAGTTCGTTGCGGTTGCGGGCGATGAGCCCGTACGCGGGGGCGGTGATGGTGTTGGCTTCCTGCCGGACGGGTCCGGCGTAGTGGTGGTGGACGGCGGTGTGCGTGGCCTTGATGGAGCGCATGGCGGAGCCGATGGCGGCGGTGACCGCGGCCAGGGCGGCGATCGGGAGGGTGACGAACAGGACGCTGGTCAGGGTGACGGCGGCGAATCCCTGGCAGGCGAGCCAGATGCCGCAGCCGAGACCCACGCAGGTTGCGCCGACGCCGATGCCCGCCACGGCCGTCCCGGCGGCCCACGCGGGGACGATCCGGCGGTCCGGCTGCGGGACCGGTGGCGTGGGGCCGTAAGCGGGCAGTGGGGTGGTGTCGCGGTAGGCGGTCGGTATCTGCGGCACGGGCCGGTAGGCGTCGGCGATGATCCGGCGGGCTTCGGCGGTGGCTTCGGCGTCGGTCATGCGCGGCTGCCAGGCCGGGGGCTGGTCGTGGTCGGGCATGGCGGGCTCCTGCCGGGTCAGGTGAGGTGGCGTGCGGCGTCGGCGAGCGCGGCGCATATGGCGCGGATGGTTCCGGCGGCGCCGGTGCCGGCGGTGAAGAAGCCGAACAGGAAGAGCACGAGGGCGCTGAACGGGCCGACGTAGCGGCCCCGCAGCAGAACGAGGGCCAGCACCCCGAAGAGGGCGACGGCGGAGAGGGTCAGGATCACGAGCGGCCTCCCGGAAACACGGCGGGCAGCACCCGCGCGGCGGGGTGCTGCCCGTGCCTTGTCTTGTCGTGTCACTTGTCGTCTGGCTTGTCGCTTGTCTTGTCTTGTCGCTTGTCGCCTTGCAGGTCACGAGCCGTTTCCGGGCCCCCTGAGCCGCCCCGGACGGCTTATGTTCCGGCGGGGCGACAGGCGACAAGTGATCAGCTCTCGCCGGGCTGTCCGGGGGCGTGGCGGCGGTGGACGTACCGGGCCTTGGTGCCCTCTCCGACACGTACGGCAGTGCCGTCCAGCACCCAGGATTTGAGCCAGCCGACGACCGTCTGACGGTTCGTGCCGTACTCGTCGGCGAGCGCGCGGGCGATCGCGGATGCGCCGGTGCCCGCCGGGCCGGCGGCGAGCAGCACCGCGAGCGCGGCCTGCTGCGCGGGACTGTCCTGCTCGCCCCGCAGCGCCGACAGGTTCAACCCACCCGACCTCGGCGGCGGTTCGTCGGCAGCCGGTGCGTGCGGGTCGGGGGCCGTGGCGAACTCGGCATCGATCTGGGCCCGGAACTGCCGCAGCATCTCGTCTTCCGGCGAGACCTGCTCGGCCGGCGACTCGCTCCGCAGGGCGGACAGATTCAGCCCCTCCCCCGACGGCCCGCGGCCCGGGGCGTCATCGGCGGGGTTGTGGTCGCGCATCCACGCGGTGCGCTCGGCATCCCAGCGGCGCGCGTAGGCGGGACCTGCCGCCTTGGCGGAGATGTCGTCCAGCACGGGATGCCGGTCGGAGGTGGCGGCGATGATCTCGCGGATCTGGTTCGGCAGGATCCGCCAGGCCTTGAACAGGGCGGCCGGGGACTCCGGGGTGCCCATGAACCCGGCGCCCTTGTAGGGGGCCTGTTCCACTCGCAGGCCGCGGGAGCCGGGGAACATCTTGGACAGGTCCATGCCCTCGGTCTCCCCGCCGGTCAGGGCTACGCGGACTTTGGCTTCCCGGCGGATCATGAGGTTGCCCAGCACGCTGCCCGTGGCCCCGAGGGCGGTGAGCACGGTGCGCAGGCCCATGGCGCGGGCGATTCGGATCACTTCAAGGATCTTTTCCGCGAGCTTGCGCATGTCGCGGTCGCCGCTGGCCAGGATCTCCGCGCCCTCATCGATCACGAGCATGATCTGCGGAATCTTCGGACTGATGGGCAGCAGATCGGTGTTGTGGCGGGCGAGCAGGTCCTGATAGCCCATCTTGCGCTGCTTGGCCACCCGCACGGCGACGTCCAGCATCGTCATGGCCTCATCGAACGTCCCCGCCAGCCAGTCGACACCCGGCCGCACCGGCTTGCCCCCCTCGGCCTTGATCTCGCCGTTGAGGGCGGGCAGGACCCAGGGCAGGCCGGCCGATCCGGCGTTGAGGTCGATGACCCAGGTCAGCATGTCCTCGGCGCGGGCGAACCCGGCCAGGATCAGATGGACCAGGTTCGTCTTGCCCGAACCGGTCGGGCCGACGACCAGCGCGCACTGCTCGCGCAGGTAGGCCCGGATCTCTTCCGCGTTGGTGCGGTACCCCCACGGGATGCCGGTGTGTACGGACAGCGGCCCGTACTCGGCCGGGTAGGTCCGCTCCTGTTCCAGCACGTTGACGGTGGTCACGTCGATGATGACGCGGCCCTGGTGGATGCCGGGGGAAGCGGTGGCGGTGCAGCCGTGCGGCAGTCGCGCATCCGCCGACAGGCGGGGCGACTCGGCCGCGATCTTGTTCCAGGTGGCGCCGCCCGGCGGGAGTTCGGCGTCGATGGAGTAGCCGGTGCCGGTGGCCCACTTCTCTACACCCACGACGCGGACGGTGATGGAGCAGACGCGCTGGATGCGGTCGATCCACTCGGCGGCGATCGCCCGGCGTTCGGCGGACAGTTCGGCGGCGATCTGCCGCTGCTCAGCGGCGATCGCCTCTTCCTCGCGGGCCTCTTCGTAGAGGGTGGTGGAGCGGGCGGCGGCGCCGATGCCGACGCCGATGGTGGCCAGGGATCCGAGGGCGGCCCAGGTCAGGGGGCCGTGGGTCATGGCCCAGGTGGTCCATCCGGCGCCGATGAGCCAGCTGGCGGCGCGCGTGGCCAGGGTGCGGCCGGCGTTGCGCAGGCGCAGCCCGACGACGGTGTGTCCGAGGGCGCCGGCCGCGCCGACGGCGAGCGCCCAGCCGGGGGGCATGGAGGTTGCGGCGCCGGTGGTGGCGACGGCGAAGGCTCCGGTGGTGGCGGACAGGGCGCCGGTTACGGGTCCGTGACCGGCGGTCCAGTCCAGCACCGGGCCACTGGGCTGCTGCTTGGTGGCGGTGGTGGCCATGGTTTAGACGTTCCAGCCCTTCTCGGCCTCGTGGCCGTTGCGGGGGTCCTCGTGCCGGGCGATGTCCTGGGCGTGGACCTGCCTGAACAGCGGGCCCATGTCCTCAGCGACCGCGACGGAGGCCATCAGGGCGCCGAAGATGTCGTTGAAGCCGCCCGCGACCTCCTTCTCCAGCGGGAACTCGCTGTCGGAGCGCTCGGCGAGGATCTTCATCACGTTCGCCACGCTGGTCAGCGCGGCCGGCAACCCCTCGACCATGGCCAGGATCTCCATGCAGTCCTCGGGGTCGTAGGAGTTGGCGGCCTGCTCCATCTCGGCCGCGGCCTCTTCGAACCGGAAACCGGACACGTGCTCTCCTTCACTCACCTCGGATGTGCTGCTGCTGGTGGGGACCGTGGCTGCGGGCCGCTCGACGCCGTCCGCGATGCCGTCCGTGCCGTCCTCGGCGGCCTGCGCGTCGGCGGTGGCCTCCTGTTCGGCCAGCTCCTCGCGGATCGCCGCATCGCGGGCGGCGCGCTGCTCGGCCGCCACCCCGGCCAGCCGCCGGTACAGGCGGCGGCCGGGGTGGATCAGCCACGGGATGTTGAGCTTCCGGCCGATCGGGCTGGTGATGAGTCCGAGCAGACCGAGCGGCAGGGCGAGCAGGGCGGCGAGCAGACGGCGGCCGTGGAAACGGGCCGCCGACCTGCGCAGCGCCTTGCGGGCCGCTGTCCGGGCCGGTGCCTTGCGCACCTGGGCACGCTGTGCGGCCACCGTTCCGGCCGCCTTCTTGTCGCGCCGGGCACGCTGCTTGGCGACCGCCGCATCCCGCGCCGCGCGAGCCTTGCGGGCAGTGGCGCCCATCAGGCGACCTGCGCGACTGCCGTGCTTGCCGGACCGGTTGAGTCCCGCTGCGGCCTTGGCGTTGCGGCGGACGTCGGCGACCGCGCGCCGTGCGGCCGTGGTCTGCGCCCGCCTGTCGGCGCGGGAGCCGCCCGCAGCCTTCTGCGCGGCGCGAAGGGCCCTTATCTGCCCGGCCCGGCTCGCAGCCTTACCCGCCGTGCCGGTCAGGCGCCGGGCCGCGCCGGGGCTCGTCTTCCCGCTTGCCTTGCCGCTGGTGGCGGTGCCATGGCGTGCGGCCGGTCCGGTGCTGCGCCGGTGCTGGCCAGGCGCACCACCCGAGCGGCTACCGGTGCGACCGTGGCCGGTGCCCGCGGAACGGCCGCCACTGCTGCGACCGCCCATTGCCGCTCCCGCGCCGCTTCGGCGCAGGCCCGCGCTGCGGGCAACCGTACGCCCGGCCGTACGGGCTGCAGCCCGGCGGGCGTCGCGGCGGGGGTTGGGGTTGTGGGAGCGGGCGGCGGCGAAGGTGCCCAGCACGACGACGCCGGTTGCGGCGACCATGGCGGCGATCGGGCCGCCGGCCAGAGAGGCGGTGGCGACCGCTCCGACGGTGCTGTTCGCGCCGGTCAGGGCGAGGGGGACGACCGGCCAGCCGCCGGGCGTGTGCTCCACCTCGGACGCGGGCGGTGTCTGCTCGGTCGGTGCGGGGGCGGGCGGGGGTGTCTGGGGTGCGGCAGCCTCGACGGCTACCGGCTCGGTGCTGAGTTCCGTCATGCTGAGAGCACTCCTTCAGGGAGGACAGCAGAGGCCCGGACGCCATGCCGTCCAAAGCGAGCGTCCGGGCCTCTGCGCTGTAAGAAAGCGCCGGTCAGAGCTGGTTGGGCTCCAGCAGGAAGAACCCGACCGAGGCTCCGTTCAGGTCGGGGTCCTGGCTGGTGACGGCCCGGTAGATGGACAGGTAGGCGTCCTGGCGGGTACTGCCGGGCCGGGGCGTGAACGTGCCCTCCTGCGTGACGGACAGCCAGCCCGACTTCTCCAGGGTGATGACGAAGTGATGCGTGCCTTGCCCCTGATGAGCGCGGCCGGTGTCGGTAGCGGTCTGCGTGGTCACCGTCGAATCTCCTGCGTGTCGGTTCAGGCCGCGATGTGGGCGGCCTTCGGATGGCGGGACAAGCTCGCCGGGTCTGCGCGCCGGGTCTGCGAGGTACCGCTCGCCGGGGCTCACCGGGTCTGCTTCACTGGTGCTCGACTGCTTCCGGCAGTCGCAACGACGGCCAGCCCACTTTCCCTGGGCTGGCCGTCATTGGTGGTGCCGGACGCCGGTCAGGCGTCGGATTCCTCGTGGGACATCAGCGAGCCCCACGCCTTGCGTACGCGCTGCTCACCGCCGACGAACCCGCCCTCGCGGAACGCGGCGACGGCCTGGCGGTAGGACAGCGGCGGGTCGTCGCTGTAGCGCAGGTGCCGCAGGACGACGACGAGCTGAGCGTCCGTCAGTGGCTCGCCGGGTTGCGGCGTGGGAACGCCGGCCACGGCCGCGATCTCCTCCAGCGTCACGGGGGGCGTGACGAGAGGCGTCACGGGCGTGACGGCCCCGGCCGGTACGGTCTCGAATTCGGGCGTGACCTGCGTGTCTTCCTCCGTCACGGGGAGCGTGACGCCCGTGACGCTTTCCTTGTCTGCGGCCTCGACGGCGGGCGTCTCGGGAGCGGCCGTCACGCCCGTGCCGGGGGCCGTGACGGGCAGGGCGAACATGCCCGCGAGCGCGGCATCCGCGCTGGCCGTCATCCGCTCGCGCTGCACGTCGACCAGGTGCGCCCCGAGCAGAGCGTCACCCGCACCGACCTTCTTCGCGAGCTTCCAGGACTTCAGCTCCGAGTCCTTGCGCGCGTCCTCTTCGGGGTGGTTCGCGGCGCGGGCCCGGTGGTAGGCGAGCTTCTGCACGACCGCGGCGTTGCGGCGCTGCGCTTCGGCGTCCACCCCGGTGCGGTAGACCACGATCCGGCGGGCCAGCAGGCCCATGCCCTCCGCGGCCACGCACATGGCCATCGGGGTGAACGCGAACACCACCGACTCCGTACCCGTAGGCGCGACCGCGGCGCCGGTCAGGGACGCCACCGCCGGCAACGTCCACAGACCCAGCCGCACGGCCGCCGGGGAGGACTGGCCCAGCATGGTCAGCCCCACCAGGGTCAGCGCCAGGACCAGCGTGGCGCCCTCACCCGCGGCGACCACACCGAGCGCGGTGGCGGAGCGGTGGAACACGGATGTGATGTTGCTGTAGGTGCCCCACGCGCCCAGGCCGCCGAAGCCGACCATGGGCAGCGCAGCGGCGCCCAGTACGAGGGTTTGTCCCCAGCTCAGGGACTTCTCCGGGGGATACTTCACTGCTTGTCTCCTTGTCGGGAGGATGACCGCCTGACCAGGCCGGTCAGGCGGGGCGCTGGTCGTCGGGGTAGGCGCAGGGGACGCACACCCCGAGGGATGCGGGGATGACGTAGCCGGCGTCCGTGCGGCACTGCGGGCAGGTCCTGCGGGCGCGCATCGCGCACTCCAGGGCCCGGCGCTTCGCCTCCGTCATCGGCCGGACCGGCTTGGCCTGGTCGAGCCGGTAGAGGTAGGCGACCAGCGGCCCGCGGCGGTAGCAGGGGCGGAGGATCTGCGCGGCGACCGACTGTCCGCCGGGGCGCAGGCCACGGGCTCGTAACTGCCGCCGGGTGGCCAGGCCGTCCGGGGCCAGGCGCCAGGGGTAGGTGGGCACCCCGTAGCGGGCGCCGGTCGGGTCGAAGCACTTGCCCCACGCTGCGGACATCAGGCCGCCACCACGGACGGCGCCGGGTCGGTGATCTCGGCGAAGCCGGTCGGTTCCAGCACGGCGCCCGCAAAGTCCGCGGTCGCCTTCAGCACGCGCGTACGGCCGTCGCCTTGCGTGCCGTGTGCCACCGCGTCCGGGGCGATGCCGAGCGCTTCGCGCCATGCCTCGAAGCCGGCCAGGTCGTCGTGGAACGACAGCTCCAACCGGTTGGGGTAGACGGTGCTCACCTGCACGCACGGTGCCGGCAGGTGCCCGAAGTCCACGGCCAGCATGCGCAGGGCCCGCAGCGGCACGGCCAGGTCGTCCAGCGTCAGCTCCTTGCTCATGCGGCAGCTCCCCGACGCGCGGGGCGGTGGCGGGCGGGGCGGGCCAGCGGGACCACGTTGAACAGGTCCGGGTGCTCCTCGACGACCCGCGCGGCCAGGCGGATCAGGTCGTCGGGCAGGGTGCGGTACTCGGGGTCGGCGAGGATGTCACGGGCCGCGTCCAACCGCGCCGCGCGCTCCTCGTCGCTCTCGCCGTCGACCCCGAGCCAGAGTTCGGGCGGGGTGCCGAGAGCGAGTTCGGCGAAGTCCTGCGGGGTGTCGGCCCGGTGGCCGCAGACGTAATTGAGCATGGGAGCTCCCATGTCGAAGGGGCAGGAGAAGAGCCGGGGCCGCGAGAGACTGCCAGGGGGCGGCGGCCGGTCCGGGACGTGCGGCCAGCGCCGCGCGAGGCGGCGGGCCGGAGCGCCCCGGCCGGGAGTCGAACCCGGCCTTGCGACCATCGGGGCGGTTGGATTCAGCGGCCGGACACGGCCGCGTGCGGGTGCGGACGGGGTGGGCGCACCGGCAGCGGGGGCTTCGTCCTCTCGTGCTCCGAACCGGCCATCAACGGCCGCCCCGAGCCCGCGCGTTGTCCTCGCTGCGCTTGTTCGCCTCCGCTGCCCTGCGAGCCAGCTCGTCCCGCTCCGCGTCTGTCAGACTGGTGACCACAGGTTCCTCCACATCAGGTGCCTGTCCGCGGTCCCCCGGGTTGCCCCCCGAGGGACCGCACTGATTCCTCATCAAACGGGCAGGCCACCGACGTGATGCCGACCTCCTGCCCGCATGACGAGTGACGGGAAAGCCCGTCACTGTCGTCTCGCGGCTCCGTACGCGCCTTACTCCCTTCCGCTTGGCCGGCGCGTCGGTGACCGCGTCACTCAGTCGTCACTCGCTGAGTCGATCTCCCTGGAATGGCTACCTGTCATGGGCCGGGTGCAGCCCAACCACCGGGGTCCCCGCGATCCGGTCCCTGGGTCTACGCCCGAGGGTCAGACCAACGGCTTAGCCGATGACACCGATCGATCCGTGAAGACGACGGACTTTTACGTCTCCCCTGCCGCCCGGACCGCGTGTAAGCGGATCCGGCGGGGCCTAGCTGCGCATGCGGCATGAAGCCGCCTTCCGACCGAGTTGTTGCGTCCGGTCGTTGCAGAACCTGTTTTACAGGTACCGCATGGGGGTCCGTCAAGCACGTAGACGAACCTCGCGGTTCTCACGCCGGGACTTCTTGGCGCACGATCAGAATCGCTGCAGATCAGGGGAGTTGGTCACCCCTTGCGTGGACAGCTCCGGGACTTCTGGCTACGGTCAAGAAGTCCCTAGACGTCCCAACGGGGGTGCAGATGTCGAACGAGCGCTTACGGTCCGCCCTCCTCGCCCGCGGCATGACCGTGCAGACCCTCGCCGAAGCAATCGAGGTGAACCCGAAGACGGTCGAACGCTGGATCACCCAGGGCAAGGTGCCGTACAGGCGTCACCAGTACGCGACCGCGGCAGTCCTCAAGGTCGACGTGACAACGCTGTGGGAGGACGGCCGGACCGTCGACAGCGCGACGGACCTGACGAAAGCCGAGATAGCGGCCGTCTACCCACACCGACACACAGTGCCGTCCGGTCTCTGGCGGGAGCTCTACGGCCGGGCTGTGCAGAACCTGGACGTCCTTGTCTACTCCGGTCTGTTCCTCTCGGAGGATCCCCTGTTCCACGACCTGGTGAAGGCGAAGGTGGCGTCAGGGGCCCAGGTGCGCATCCTGCTGGGAGACCCTGATTGCGCGGCCGTCCACCAGCGCGGCATTGACGAGGGTCACCAGATCATGGACGGCAAGATTCGCAACGCCCTGCTGCTGTACCGCCCACTCATGCGGAGTCATCCGGAGATCGGCTTCCGGCTGCACGACTCGACGCTCTACAACTCGATCTACCGCGCCGACGACGAAATGCTAGTGAACCCGCACGTCTACGGCATCGGCGCCTACATGGCGCCTGTCCTCCACCTCCGCCGACTGCCTGGCGGCGGCCTCTTCGACACGTACGCGAACAGCATCGAGCACACCTGGCAGAACGCCCGTCCGGTCACCGAGCAGGACATAGCCACGATCACAGGAGCTTGAACCATGGGACGCATTGACTATCTGCACGACCCCGACGCGCCGCCGGCCAACTCGGTCGTGCCGTCCGTCGTCGCCTTCGTCCAGAACAACGCGGACCAGGTGCTGATGATCCAGCGATCCGACAACGGCCGGTGGGCGCTACCCGGCGGCGGCCACGACGTGGGCGAGTCCATCAGCGACACAGTCGTGCGGGAGGTATGGGAAGAGACCGGGATCAAGGTGGAAGTAATCGACGTCTCCGGGCTCTACACGGACCCCGGACACGTGATGCAGTACGACGACGGCGAGGTGCGCCAGCAGTTCAGCATCTGCTTCCGCGCCCGGCCGGTCGACGGCGAACTCCGTACGAGCAACGAAACAACTCAGGTCCGCTGGGTCGACCCCGCGGACCTGACAACGCTGGACGTGCACCCCACGATGCGACTCCGAATCGAGCACGCCCTGGACCGGACGCGTCCGGCCCCCTACATCGGCTGACGCTTGGCCGCGGCGACCCGATCGAGCACGCGGGACGTGCAGGCGAGGAGCTCGGGTTCGGCCCTGCGGATGAACTGCCCGATCAGACTGTCCGGCCCGTACCGCCCCGCGATCTCGTTGATCCGATCGATCGGGTTCGTCGGCGAACCGTCCGGTGTGGTGTTCATGTCGCAGTAGCAGAGCGCATCGTTCAACTGCTCGCGCTCGCGGGGAAACTCCCCATCCAGCTCCTCGCGCATGCTGCGGGCTTCCGCCTCCATCCATGCACACGAGTGGTGAGCGACCAGGTTAGTGACCCGTTCATCGGCGCCGGCCACGTCCCGGAGGTAGCGAGCGCCGTCCAGCGGATGAAAGCCCGTCTTGGCCAGGTCCGGCGCATAGCCGATGTCGTGCAGGACCGCCGCGGCCTCCAGCAGATCCGCGTCCTGGCCAAGGATGAGCGCGATCGTACGCGCCCTCTCGGCGACGCCCAGGCAGTGCTTCCACCGCCGCGGCAGCGGCTCGGCGAGCAGGGACTCCGCCAGGGGATATGCCCACTCCGTCAACTTCGGCAAGCTACGAACGCTCCTCTCGCGTCGGCACGGCGCGGACCGTCCGCACCCTGCCCTGTCCTCCCCCCGCCAGCACGCCGGCGGCCTCCAGCTTCTCCAGCGCCTTGGTCACCGTCGGACGCGAGACGCCGAACCGCTCGGCAAGCGCCAAAGCACTCGGGAAGGCTTCCCCCACTTCGAGCCCATCAGCCGTGATGATGTCCGCGATCCTCTGATGGAGCGGACGCCGGTCGACTTGCGCCCCCGAGCGCACGACGCGCCACCGCTCGCCCGGCGCGGGTTCGGCAACGCCCTCCTGCTTCAGTACGCCGAACGCGCGGACAGCCACGCCACGCGAGACCTTGTAGTCGCGCACGACCTCGGTCAGCGACGGCAGCACCGTCATGTCCGGGTCTCCCTCAATCCGCGTCTTCAGCGCTTCAGCGATCTTCAGGAAGGTTCCCCGAGGGTTGGCTTGCTGCGACACCCGCTCTCCCTATCGGTCAGCCAATCGTCATGTCCCAGCTTCCCATGCTGGAGAGGACCGTGAGGCTGGTCAGATTCCGCTGCCCCGTCGGCTTGATGTGGTCTTCTCTACTTCACCAAGCCACCCGCTTGCATTCCTGCCGTCGACCCGCTCCGTGGGCGCGGGGCCGACCTTGAGCCCGCATACACGGGCGAGGTCTCCGTGGGACCATCCCCGCGGGCACGGGGCCGACGCGATTTCGTCGTTGTTGGTCTCGAAGCACCAGGGAGCATCCCCGCGGGCGCGGGGCCGACTTCCGCGGCGCGGATCAGATGCCGGATGACATCGGGACCATCCCCGCAGGCGCGGGGCCGATTTGGCATGCTGCTCGGCGAGGATGCGCTTCTTGGAACCATCCCCGCAGGCGCGGGGCCGACTTGGCCTCGTCCGGGAGTCGGCGGTAGACCAGGGGACCATCCCCGCAGGCGCGGGGCCGACAACGGGTGGACCGTCAGGTCCACCATCTGGTCGGGACCATCCCCGCAGGCGCGGGGCCGACGTTGCTCTCCAGCAACTGGACAAGGATGATCTGGGACCATCCCCGCAGGCGGGGCCGACCTGCGCGGCCTTACCGAACATGGGCAAGAGTTCGGGACCATCCCCGCAGGCGCGGGGCCGACCTGATGTCGCCCTTGAAGTTGAAGGTCGTGCCAGGACCATCCCCGCAGGCGCGGGGCCGACTAGCCGCCGGGCCGCGTCATCACCGAGATCCAGGGACCATCCCCACAGGCGCGGGGCCGACAACCCCGACGACGTCGAGGTGCAGCCCTCCCCGGGACCATCCCCGCAGGCGCGGGGCCGACGCGAGCCTGCTCGCCAAGTCGGTGCTGGAGGAGGGACCATCCCCGCAGGCGCGGGGCCGACGCGAGCCTGCTCGCCAAGTCGGTGCTGGAGGAGGGACCATCCCCGCAGGCGCGGGGCCGACGAGCGGGCCATCGTCATCGACCGCCGGTACGCGGGACCATCCCCGCAGGCGCGGGGCCGACGACGAGCGGGCCGGCCACGTCCCACATGCCCTGGGACCATCCCCGCAGGCGCGGGGCCGACTACTCCAGACCGGGCGAGGTGAGCGTGACGCCGGGACCATCCCCGCAGGCGCGGGGCCGACATGGAGGTGGCGTGGGTGCCCTGTTCGATCCGGGGACCATCCCCGCAGGCGCGGGGCCGACCCATCGGTTTGCTCGTAGGTCTGGGAGACGCCGGGACCATCCCCGCAGGCGCGGGGCCGACTGCTGGCCGTAGCCGGTCGGAACCCATGGTGCCGGACCATCCCCGCGGGCGCGGGGCCGACACCAGCGAGACGACCGAGGTCTCGCTGACCCAGGGACCATCCCCGCAGGCGCGGGGCCGACTTCTTGCAGGTGACCTGTACGGCCTACCGCGTGGGACCATCCCCGCAGGCGCGGGGCCGACAGCTGGATACGGCTGTTCGCCGTCACGCTCGTGGGACCATCCCCGCAGGCGCGGGGCCGACCCGATGACCGCGGCGACGCCGCGAAGGTACTCAGGACCATCCCCGCAGGCGCGGGGCCGACACTCTGCTCGGCGCCTCCCGACCCCGACGACGGGGACCATCCCCGCAGGCGCGGGGCCGACTCCTGTGCGCCATCGCACGTGACTTGGATATCGGGACCATCCCCGCAGGCGCGGGGCCGACCTCCAGGGCGTGGGCGGCACGGTCCTTGTCACCGGGACCATCCCCGCAGGCGCGGGGCCGACTTCCCGGTCCAGGTGAGCAGCTCGCTCTCGGCGGGACCATCCCCGCAGGCGCGGGGCCGACTGCATCTCTCGGTCCCGGTCCCGCTCACTCTGGGGACCATCCCCGCAGGCGCGGGGCCGACGGTCAGACGGCGTACCAGCCCCACGCGGTGCCGGGACCATCCCCGCAGGCGCGGGGCCGACGCTACATCGACGGCCTCCACGGCAAGACGATCGGGACCATCCCCGCAGGCGCGGGGCCGACCAAGGCGTGAGCGACGAGCAGGAGATGGCTGAGGGACCATCCCCGCAGGCGCGGGGCCGACCTGCTGCTCATCGCCGACGCCCTCCAGGTAGACCGGACCATCCCCGCAGGCGCGGGGCCGACTCGGTCCGGGTCGTCTGCGACGGCGGTATCCGGGGACCATCCCCGCAGGCGCGGGGCCGACAGGGGGTTTCGCGGGGAGAAGCGTCCGTCGCGGGGACCATCCCCGCAGGCGCGGGGCCGACTCCTTCATCTTGGCCGCGAACGTCTTCTGCGTGGGACCATCCCCGCAGGCGCGGGGCCGACGTGAAGTTCAGTGTCGCGGTGAACCGGCAGCGGGGACCATCCCCGCAGGCGCGGGGCCGACTCCGCGCGCGAGCGTGGTTCGGTGGCGGTGGAGGGACCATCCCCGCAGGCGCGGGGCCGACTTGGCTGGTCCGGCGCCTGGTCCGCGGTGCGCGGGACCATCCCCGCAGGCGCGGGGCCGACATGAGACCGCGGCTCGGGTCGCCCGCCTTGGCGGGACCATCCCCGCAGGCGCGGGGCCGACAAGATCAGCAAATGCCAGTCACCGTCGGCGCAGGGACCATCCCCGCAGGCGCGGGGCCGACGTGCCGTGGCAGGACTTCACCGCGGTGAGCCGGGGACCATCCCCGCAGGCGCGGGGCCGACCGGCGATCCGCCGGGTGTCGATGGCGCCGCGCAGGACCATCCCCGCAGGCGCGGGGCCGACAAGTCGTTCGGCGGGCGGCAGATCGGGCATGTGGGACCATCCCCGCAGGCGCGGGGCCGACTCGGTACGCACCTGCTCCAGCGCCCGCGTCCGGGGACCATCCCCGCAGGCGCGGGGCCGACCATGCCGGGCACAGCTCCGTCCCGATCACCGTGGGACCATCCCCGCAGGCGCGGGGCCGACAGCGCGGTTGCCGCGCTGATCTGGGAGGTAGGGGGACCATCCCCGCAGGCGCGGGGCCGACTGCTGTCGCGGCTGCCGCTGCATGGGTGTTCCGGGACCATCCCCGCAGGCGCGGGGCCGACTTCTGCTCTGCACTGTGCAGAGCCGTGGCGAAGGGACCATCCCCGCAGGCGCGGGGCCGACGACTCGGGACAGTCCGAGGCGTAGTGCCCGTCGGGACCATCCCCGCAGGCGCGGGGCCGACTCAGGCGGGGCGCGCCAGGCGGCGGGGTCGTGGGACCATCCCCGCAGGCGCGGGGCCGACCCGAACGACGAAGCCGCTCCCGGGCTGCCGTCGGGACCATCCCCGCAGGCGCGGGGCCGACACTGTATCGGCCGGGTCTGACAGTGGCCTAGGAGGACCATCCCCGCAGGCGCGGGGCCGACAGGAGCTTGTCGCCGATCGACACGGTGAGGGCGGGACCATCCCCGCAGGCGCGGGGCCGACCAGATGAAGGTGACCGCGCCCGCGTCCTTCAGGGGACCATCCCCGCAGGCGCGGGGCCGACATGGAGGTGGCGTGCGTGCCCTGCTCGATCCGGGGACCATCCCCGCAGGCGCGGGGCCGACACCATGCCGCGAGAACCAGCTACCTCGGCGCCGGGACCATCCCCGCAGGCGCGGGGCCGACTACCGGGTGACGACGACGCCGGACGGCCGCAAGGGACCATCCCCGCAGGCGCGGGGCCGACCACGGACGACGGAAGCCTCTGGGGCTACGGCTAGGACCATCCCCGCAGGCGCGGGGCCGACCCGTCCCTGGGCGTGGGACGGGCCTTCAGTTCGGGACCATCCCCGCAGGCGCGGGGCCGACTGGCAGAACAAGGATGGCCAGGTCATCACCCAGGGACCATCCCCGCAGGCGCGGGGCCGACCTGTCGTCGTCCTCGGTCGCGCCACGCATGCCGGGACCATCCCCGCAGGCGCGGGGCCGACTCTTCTTGTATCTCCCGGCATCGGATCACCTCGGGACCATCCCCGCAGGCGCGGGGCCGACCCATCCGGTCTGATCAGCGACAACGTGGGCGGAGGACCATCCCCGCAGGCGCGGGGCCGACTGGCAGAACAAGGATGGCCAGGTCATCACCCAGGGACCATCCCCGCAGGCGCGGGGCCGACCTGTCGTCCGT